>SUUM01000005.1 GCA_015062525.1 Alphaproteobacteria bacterium
TTTTTCCTGATGATAATTAGCTGTGGTTCTTTTTTGTTTAAAACGACCAATCCTGCACAATTCCGGCTTTTCGATGTTTTAAACATTATACAAACAACAAAAAAGCCCCAAATAGTCCAGAAAAGTTGGTTTGTGGTATCAGTGGGTTATGCCGAAATCCGCCAAAAACTTAGCAGGACAAAATACTACTGCACACAAACAATGTGGCGGTTATTCATGTGATGCAGCCATTCCGCAAATGGATGCGGATTGTGATATTGCCGGCATTGATATTATTGAACGCAACCTGCCCAAATCATTGTTAGAAATTCTGTTAAAGGATATGAGCACAGGCCGTAATATCCTGTGGGCATGTGATGGATATGCACAATATGGTAATGCATACAAATCAGGCTGTGAAATTACATACAAAGCCATTGCAGGCAAAAAGAACACTATGTTGATTCAGCCACGTATTCTGAAAGCAAAATGTTATCAAAAAGAACGCACCCGTACCCATGCCGAGGTTTTTACACCATCCTGGATATGCAACGAAATGAATAATTGCTGTGACGAAGAATGGTTTGGCCGCAAGGACGTATTTAACACAATGAAATCAGACCATACATGGACTGCGACAACTGGACCTATATTTCCGGCTGGCTCAAAAAAATGGCATGCGTACGTATTGTCCAAACGCCTAGAAATTACCTGTGGCGAGGCACCATACCTAGTCTCGCCATACGATACAACAACCGGAAAAATAATCCCCATTGAACAACGTATTGGACAGCTGGACCGTAAACTGCGTGTCATTAATGAAAATATGAATTCAGAACGCTATTGGTTTGAATGGGTGCTAAAAGCATTTCAAAGCACATACGGATATGAATATCAAGGTGACAACTTGTTATTGGCACGCGAAAACCTGTTGTACACATTTATAGATAATTACAAATTCAAATTCGGCAAAGAGCCGAACATTCAGAAACAAAAGAAAATCGCGCAAATTATTGCCTGGAACATATGGCAAATGGATGGGCTTAGCGATTGTGCCCCATTCAGCTCAGAAACCAATGATTTTTACCAGATGGGTTTGTTTGGCAACGCCCCAATTCCATGTCGGGTTATCGACTGGGAAAACAATCTGCAGTTGTGCTTCAAAGATTTAAAAAAGGACTAACGATGAAATTTGATTTTTGCATAGGAAATCCACCATATCAGGAATTGGTCGCAAATAATTCCGGTTCTATATCTCAAGCAAATCCTGTTTATCATTATTTTGTTCAACAGGCTATTTCTATAACAACTGGGAGCGTATGTATGATTACCCCAAGCCTGTGGATGACAAGTGGAACAGGGTTAGATGAATTTAGAAATTTTATGTTAACAAAAAATCACATTTCATTTATGTGTGATTTTGAGAATGCATCAGATGTTTTTCCAAATATATCACTAGCAGGTGGCGTGTCCTATTTTATATATGATGACAGGGTGACAGCAGCTACAAAATATACATATATTGATTCTATCAACGCTGAAACGTCTGTTAGAGATATGGCAAAACATGGAACTTCATTTTTTATCAGAGACCCAAAAGCCGATAAAATTTTAGAAAAAATTGGAGCGTATGAGCCGAATTTTGAAAGTTTTATGGGAGTAGTTTCTACTTACTCACCATTTGCTAATGGTAAGGTAGGTAATTATAAGCAGTTGTTTAAGTCGAGTCCGGATAAAAATTCAATAAAAATTTACAGATTTTCAAGAAACAAAGAAGATGGTAAATACGCATATATTAACAGAAATGAAATAATTTCTCATGCGGACTGGATTGATAAACATAAAATTATGGTATCGAAAGCGGGTGAAATATCTGCTCGCTTTAATGGTCTGCCTTTTTATGCAGGGCCAGGAACTGCATGCAACGAAACCTACCTGGTTGTTGGACCTTTTAAAGATAAGAAAACTTGTGAAAATGTTTTATCTTATATGAATACAAATTTGTATAAGTATTTAATATCACAAATTAAGAAATCTCAGAATGCAGCTCGTAATGTTTATAAATTTGTTCCGATGCAGGATTTTTCAACTTCGTGGTCTGACAAAGATTTATATAAAAAATATAAATTGACAGAAGAAGAAATTGCGTACATAGAATCAAAAACGAATTAAAGTGAGGGCATAATGAAAAAGCTGAATATCAATACCAGTAAAAAAGTTGTGCCGATGTGTTATGCATACACAACTCCCGAAATTGCACGCCACCATGGGTGGACCAAGATTGGTTTTACGGAACAAGATGTAGAAACCCGTATTCGCCAACAAACCCAAACGGCCGATATAAAATATAAACTGGAATGGATGGGAACTGCAATTTATGACGATGGTACCGGCGACACATTCCGTGACACAGATTTTCATGCATATCTGCAAAAACATGATATTGAACGTGGAACACATACATATTTGGATGCCAATGGCCAGGAACGCACTGAAAAAACAGAGTGGTTTCATGTAGAGCCAGATGCCTCCCACAATCATTTTATAAAGTTCAAATCAAATCGTGGAATTTTGGAATCGCTTGGGTCAATAGAATATAAATTACGTGATGAACAAAATACGGCGGTTGGTAATACAAAATCATACTTTAATGCCAATCAAGATGATGAACCTGAATTCTTGTGGAATGCAAAACCCAGATTTGGCAAAACATTATCTACGTATGATTTGTGCAAACAACTGGGGGCACAAAAGGTGTTGATTGTCACGAACAGGCCGGCGATTGCAAATTCTTGGTATGATGATTATGTGAAATTTTTGGGCACAGAATCAGGTTATTACTTTGTTAGCCAGGTTGACGCATTGAAAAATAAAGCCTATGTTTTGACACGTGACCAATATACACATCACCTGGCAGACCCAAATCACAAAGGGTGTATTGAATTTGTGTCATTACAGGATATGAAGGGCTCAATCTACTTTGGTGGCAAATACGATAAATTGCGTGAAGTTGCCGACCTGGAATGGGATTTGCTGGTCATTGACGAGGCCCACGAAGGCGTAGATACATACAAAACAGACGTTGCGTTTGACCATATAAAACGCAGATTTACATTACACTTATCTGGCACACCGTTCAAAGCATTGGCGAATAATAAGTTTGATGAAAAAGCAATATTTAACTGGACCTATGCAGACGAGCAAAAAGCAAAACGTAATTGGTATGAAAATCAAGACAATCTAGAAATGGAAAACCCATACGAAAGTTTGCCCCAGCTAAATCTGTACACGTACCAAATGTCAGAAATCATACGCGATAAATTGCAAACGGGTGCAGACTTCAATGCAGATGGCGAAACAGAAGAATACGCATTTGACCTGAACGAGTTCTTTATCACAAAATCAGACGGGAGTTTCAAATACGAGGATGCAGTTGATAAATTCTTGGATGCTTTGGTAAGTCAGACCAAGTTTCCATTTTCTACACCGGAATTGCGTGATGAACTAAAGCATACATTCTGGTTATTAAATCGTGTCGACAGTGCCAAAGCATTGGCCAAGAAATTGAAGGAACACCCCATATTTGGTGAAGGACAGTATGAAATTGTCTTAGCGGCAGGAAACGGCAAAATTGATGACGAAGAAGAAAACCAGAAGGCGCTGGACAAAGTAAGAAAAGCCATCTCAGAACACGACAAAACAATAACGCTATCTGTTGGTCAATTAACCACAGGAATAACTGTTCCAGAATGGACCGCTGTATTAATGCTAAGCAATGTTCAAAGTCCGGCGTTGTACATGCAGGCGGCATTTCGTGCACAAAATCCATGTCTGTTCAAGGTTGGTAACGAGTTTTACAGAAAAGAAAACGCCTATGTGTTTGACTTTGACCCTGCCAGAACCCTGAATATAGTAGAACAGTTTGCAAACAACCTTAGCCCTGATACTACATCCGGTAAAGGCGATATTGTAGTACGCAAAAAGCACGTGTATGAATTGTTAAACTTCTTCCCTGTCTATGGCGAGGACGAAGATGGCGAAATGATAACACTGGATGCAGAAAAGGTTTTATCAATTCCACGCAAGATACACTCGCAGGAGGTTGTTAGACGTGGATTTATGAGCAATTTCCTATTCCAAAACATAAGCAATATCTTCAATGCACCGGCTGAAATAATTGATGTTATAAAACAACTAGAACCAACCAAAGAACAAATATTAGTCACACCAGAAACCAAGAATGACCTAGCAATTAACGAAGATGGTGAAGTTGATATTCCACAAGACATAATTATAGGTCAAGCCCAGGAAGTATTTGGCGATAAAATTTATGGTCTTAGCCAGGATTTGATAGATAAGGTTGAAGAAATAACCGAACAGACACCGGCGCAGCCAGATGAACTGGAAAAATATCGTGAGGCCTTCAAGGAAGTTACAACATCTCTGATAGAAACCGCCAAAGAAGAATACGGCAATGAAATTAGCAAGGCAGCACAGCAAAACTTGGCTCGCAACATAGCAGCAGATGCCAACACGATGCTGACCAAAGAGTTTTATGACTATCAAATTGAAGATAAAAAGAACGAATTGGAACGTCAAAAAGAAATTGAACAAGCGACCACCCAGAAAGAAATAGACAAAATAAACAACATATACGACACACGAAAAAAGGAAATACATACAAATTTTGTTGAGAAGATAAAAGAAAAAGTTGACGATGTTGTGCAAGGTGCCGGTGAAAAAATCGTAAAAACCATCGAAACAGAAAAACGCAAGAAAGAAAAAGAAAGTATAGAAGAATCTGTTCGTGCTCATTTACGTGGATTCTCAAGAACGATACCTTCTTTCTTAATGGCGTATGGCGATGAAAATACGACCTTGGAAAACTTTGACCAAATCATACCGGACGAGGTATTTAAGGACGTAACAAGTATTTCGTTGGACCAATTTAGATTCTTACGTGATGGTGGCGACTATATCGATGCAGAAACAGGACAAACAAAGCACTTCGAGGGACATCTGTTTGACCCTGTGGTTTTTAATGATTCTGTCAAAGAATTCTTGAGCCTTAAACAACGGTTGGCGAACTATTTTGATGAAAGCAGCAAGGAAGATATATTTGACTATATTCCACCACAGAAAACCAATCAGATATTTACCCCAAAAAAGGTAGTAAAAGAAATGGTTGATTATCTGGAGCAGGAAAATCCCGGTTGCTTTGACGACCCGGAAAAGACCTTTATAGACCTGTATATGAAATCTGGGATGTATATAACAGAAATCGTAAAACGCCTGTATCAAAGCAAAAAAATGCAAAAACTGTATCCAAACGACAAGGATAGATTAAAGCATATTTTTGAACATCAGGTATATGGTCTGGCCCCAACGGAAATTATATACAAGATTGCTACTGAGTATATTTTGGGCTTTGATAACACCATTGATATAAAGAAACATAACTTTAGACAGTTCGATGCGTTACCAGTAGCCCAGAATGGAACATTGGAGCAGGAATTAGACAAAGTGTTTGGCGATTAGCAAAAGGAAATAATAGATGTCTGACAAAACATACGAAAACGAAGAGTTGTTTTTGAAAAAATTGGCCCAAGCATACACAGAATATAACGCAGAACACATCTTGCCATTTTTAGCGGATGATTTTGGTTATTCTTCGTTTTGGGTTGCTGCGCCAGACCTAAGCAAAGAAAAATACACCGATTATATTGTTGGAAAGTTGGCGACCATGAAAAAGCTAAATACCATCAACAAGTTTTTTATGATGTATGAGCAAGGAACAGGAAAACCGTTTTTATTAATTGGTTCTAAAACGCCACAAGGAGATTTTGGTTGCTTTGATGTAACTGCGGATGCTGATGGAAAAATAGCAAAGCTAGCGATTATGCCGTCTTCGTTTTATCATCTTGGATATAAAAACAAAGAAGATTTTGATAAGTTTCTTGCTTCTTTGTAAATAATCGGCTTAGACATAAATTTGAAACCCGTCATCATTGTTTATCGCTTTGGTGACGTTTTTTAGCCGTTGGATTGTGATTTGGTGAATGAATTTGAATCCAGCTTTGGCTTCAATGCTACCTGCTTGTACTTCTTCGGGTAGTTGACATAGGATGAAACTTCTTGTGCCACCATCTAGCTTGTTTTGAACTATTACAGCCTCGGCCGTAGTTGCAGAACCGGCAAAAGCATCAAGAACAACCACATTCTTCTTTCCAATCCATTTTAGTAAATCTCGGATAAGCTTGACTGGTTTCTTGCCGGCACTAAAAGGCACGCCACCTTCCTTCTGTATACGACTTTTTTCTGAGTAATATCCCTTCCAGATGTCGCCACGAATTACAGAATTGGCCAGTACACCATTATCGTCTGTCTGCAACTTATTATAAAAGGGCTTTAAATGATACACAGTGCCGTCTTGCGTTTTCTCTAATAATTTGCCGTCATATTCAAAAACAACGCCTACAGGGGCATTAAAATCGCTTTTAACTGGGTTTTGATATGGTTTGGTTCTTTTGTACAAGTTTTTTGACAGAGTTTGGTACATATAGTTTTCAAAATCAGTGTCGTAATCCATAAGTTTAGCGATGTTCTCGTTTTTGATGGCTAGTTTGTGTGATTTGAACCGCTGGACTATATCAGGCTGCTGTTTTAGGAAGTCAATCAATGGTGTTTTATTCAATTTTTCATCCAAGACAATATTAAAACCAGATGTAAACTTGTCGTCAGCCGGGTCGTATAATCTTTGCAAATAGTTGACTTGTGACTTATCCTTGGCATAAACGAGCAAATACCCCTTTGTGCTAGGTAGCTTATATTGTGTATAACCAGAAACAAGGCCTGCTGGGATTGCCATTTCTATGACAATGTTATTTACTATGTTTTCTCTACCGAAGACCTCGTCCATAAGCAACTTTACATAGGCGACTTCGTGTTCGCTGACTGATAGTGCTAATAAGCCGGTGGATGACAGTAGTTTTTGTACCAATTTCAAGCGTGGCAGCAGCATGCATAGCAAATCGCAAGTGCCATCAAAACTATCACTGTATGCCTGTTTAAGTCGAGTGCTAGGCATATTATACGGTATGTCAAAATACGCCAAATCGACTGTTTCTTGGTATTTGGACATCATGGCCTTCATGCCGTCTAGATTGTCACCAATGTATAATCTGTTGCTTGAATTTCTGTTTGCCAGCTTTTCGTTGTGATATTTATATGGTTTAAATCGTTTGGTACTGGGTGTGTCTGATAGTTTGTCTGCAAAATCTCGACCGTTAAATTGCAGGAACAAGCCATTTTTGTTCTGGGTGCGTGTAGTATTGTTTTCAAAATCCCCCAGAGAGCCAACCAGTGCATCGTACTTATAACATTGGCCCCATTTTTTATTGTGATTTATGGCGGATATTATGCCGATTCCTTCTAGTTTCTTTATGGTATTTGTGACTGTTGGGCGGGTTAAACCGGTCTTTTGTACCAAGGTTGTAATATCTAGCTTGGGGCTTTTGCAAAATTCATCCAAGATACGCATGGCAGACTTTTTGCACTTGCCTATATTTTCTACTTTTTTGCGGTCGGCTGCAATTTGCTCTTGGTTGAAATTATCCAAGGTTTGACGAAGATGTTTTTTATTGTTTTTCATGGCGAAAAGTTTTTCATTTTTCCTTTATTTTTTCAACTAATAAATAAAGGTATTTCTTATGGTGTTCATTTTGGATTTTTTTGTTGTTCTATATAAAAAAGGTAAAAATCATGACATATACAACGGACACGCTACTAACAGTCAGTGAATTAGCCGCATTACTGAAAATCAAACCCGACACTATCTATCATTGGCATCTTCGCAAAGCTTATCCCGAAATCAAAAGAGTAAAGATAGCAGGCAGGGTATATTTCAAACTATCTTCGTTGCAACCATTTTTGAATATAGATACGCCTTAATTTATTTATCGGATTGGGTATATTCAGACAGTTATTTCTTTTTAATATCACACCAAACCCCACCCATAACTTCAACGTTGATAGTGACGAAGGAGTGTATGGGTATATTTTTTCTTGTACCTTATTACCGAACCATGTTTTCAAGTAGAATAGATAAGCACCTTCATCTTGGATATATCTTGCATTTGGACTGTTAGTATATTTGTTTAATTCCTTGAGCATATATGCACAAACACCTTCCTTATCATAGATATATCGCAGGTTGATAACGGTCTGAAAAAATCCAAAATACTCCCTTGCTTCATCAATGGCTTTTATCAATCGTCTTAGTACATCCATAGGTTCACCACAGTGTTTAATAGCTAAATGAACATGCCAGAAACCGCTTTTACCACGTTCAAACACACCCACAAAAGGCAATGGATTACGTTTCCAATTATGTTCGCTGCATGTAAAAAGTCTTTCTATTGTACGGATGATATTACGGTACATTTCTTTGGCAACCTGTTGATTTTTTGTCCTTTTATATCCTGATTGGTTTACATGGGGTAATTTGATGGTTAGTAACGCCAAATATTCCGATTTCATAAGGTCCAGAAACCATGCTTGTTGTTCTGGGGTCATGTTGTATTTATGGTTTCTGTATATTCCTTGGTCTTCGGCATAACATTCATTGTTGAAAATATCCAATATATCTGTGAGCGTTCTGCGGGATATTTTGTCTTGGGTTGCATCTTTGTACCACGTTCTTCGTTTTATTGTATTTGCATGCCTAGTTAATGTTTCTGTATTTTTGAAAAAGTTAGTTGTTGGTTCTGTGTTGCTCATAGTTGAATACCTTTATGGTGTAGTGATAGACCCCGTCTGGAAAGCCCTTGGACGGCAATATTGTAAAAAGACCCACGCGGCATATTGTGAACCGATAGGAATCCCATTCACACCACGCAGTCAATTGAATAGAACTGTTGATTTGGATAAAAATGGAAATGTTTGATTATTTATGATGGTTCAGCACTGCAAATGCATGCGTGCACCCAACAAAAATGCCCTTAAAGGGCTCATCAAAGAAAATTTGCTTAAGAAATTATTGCAATGAGATTTCTGCTTTGAACCGCAGCAGGACATTTGCCTGTTTGCATGTAATTGGATAGCCAGAACACATCTGTTCTGTAATATTGCTTATCGCAGGATGCACATACATACCTGCCACCTTGGCCATCAGTATCAGATTTTCCCAATATTCTGTACCCAATCCCATAACTTCGTGGACTTCAGAATTTTCATAATTACACATTTCTTTTTTCTTTTTAGTTCTATATATATGAATAGAACTGTATTTTTTTTGAAAAAAATGAAATGCAGGTAAAAATAGTCTAATTTAAACTTTACTTGTTTTTGACATAGTGATATACTCTGTTGGAACTTGAAACTGATACGAAAAGTGATACGATTTCAAGGGCAAGAAGATTTAGGGTAATACAGAAAAGCTAGATTTCCGGCACTTTTGGAATAATGTGACGGGCTCCCCTGTGTCCCCACCAGAAATAAAGAAACGCCTAATGGCGTTTTTTTATTTCTGTGGACACGGGACGAAGAACCCGTAAGAGGGTTCGACAATGAGTAAAAGAGCCAAGCCTTGCGCAGGCGATTTGTCAGGAATGCCCCACAGCCGGTGCTGTGCACCGTGCGAGGGAATCCCTGTGTCCCCACCAAAAATTCAACGACCGCTTGCCGGTCGTTTAATTTTTGTATGGGACCCGGACGAGAACCCAAAAAGGGTTCGGAACGCCAGTTGGTGAAAACAAGCATATGCGCCGTTTGAACCTTACGTAGTGAATGGGGCCCATCGCGCCGACGCGGCGCAGATGGGGATTTACAGTCTGTTTTTTGACACGGAATCATAGTATGTTTTTACCCCATCGCTTTTGTTGGACAAAAAAATTATGCGCCCATTTTGGGTACATATTGTTATATGATTTTTTATTGAAAAAATTCGTATTTTATGGTACAATACACTTATTCAGCAGACGACATTTGGTCGTCTTTTTTATTACCCGCAACCGCGGGTGTTTTTTATTTAGCAAAAGGAGTTTTTATGAGTGATAAAGGTATCGAGTGGTTGAAAGGGTTAGAAGGTTCGGTCAAGGTTAATGGAAAACACGTTATATACGATGATGCTACGAAGAAACCAGTAAATCCAAACGAGCCTTTACCAAAAGGTGCAACAATTGGCTATGGGCATTTGGTAAAGCCGGGTGAAGATTTTACAAACGGAATTACAGAACGGCAGGCGATTGCATTATTGCGTTCTGATATAGCCACGGCAGAACGCGCTGTGCAAGATAATATTACAGCACAAATATCGCAAGCCCAATATGATGCCCTGGTATCTTTGGCGTATAATATTGGTGCAAGTGGTTTCAAAAATTCTACGGTTGTGAAATATATAAACAATCCAGATTTTCATAGCTCTGTTTATTCAGATTTGGAATCCGCATGGAAAGCCTGGAATCGGTCCCAGGGTAAAGTATCAAATGGTTTAATTAACCGCAGGCAAAATGAATGGAACCTGTATAAACGCGGTATATATTGATTTATTTGAATCAGTTGTTCCAGGTATTGTTTGGCAGCATCAAATTTTGATGTCGTCGCATTTGTCCCAATGATTGAACCGCACTGTGGATAACATGAATCTGGGCGCTGAATATATGATGTTGCATCCCCACCACAAATTCAACAATCGAAATTGTTATGTTTTATTAACTTTTATTACAACTTATGATTGTTTTTAATGTGTTATTCTATTTTTGTACTTGACTTTTGTTGCGTAACAGGAAATAATGCAACCTGCATTTGCATATAACAGAAATAACAATTAAAAAGGGAGAGTGCTGTGGAACATCGGTTGTTATGGAGAGCTATTGAAAAACTAGCAATCAGTCATGGCTTAACGTGTTCAGGGCTGGCAAAGTTATGCGGTTTGGACGCAACTACGTTTAATAAAAGCAAACAGTTTTCATCAGATGGCACACCACGTTGGCCATCGTGTAATACAATTAGCAAACTTATTCGGGCAACCAATATAACAATTCTAGATTTCGCGAAATTGTGCACACCTGAATCAGAATAAAAATTTTGATATGTCGTTTTTTTATAGGCTGCAACTTTAAATTGCCTGTGTCATAAAAAAATCCCCCAAACGGGGGATTGTTTATTTAATTAATTTACCCATCGCAACGGCGGTATCGTTCATACGGTTTGAAAAACCCCATTCGTTATCATACCACGCCGTCACATGCGCCAATTTATCGCCCAGAACCTTGGTCTGACCGGCATCAAAAATTGAACTGTGTGCATCGTGTGTAAAATCAATTGATACCAATGGTAATTCATTATAACCGAATGTTTTTGACTGTGCTGCACGCATAGCATTGTTAATTTCATCAGCGGTCGCATCGCGTTCCAGATTCACAACCAATTCCACAACAGAAACATCCGGTGTTGGCACGCGAATTGCCATACCATCCAATTTACCGGCCATTTCTGGCAATACCAATCCAATTGCCTTAGCGGCCCCGGTGCTGGTTGGAATCATAGACAAATTTGCCGCGCGTGCGCGACGGAAATCTTTGTGATTTTTATCCAATAATTGCTGGTCGCCGGTGTATGCGTGTACGGTTGTCATCCAGCCTGATACGACACCAAATTTATCATTCAGCACCTTGACCACCGGTGCCAGACAATTTGTTGTACAGGATGCATTTGAAACAATTAAATCATCCGGTGTCAATGTATCTTGGTTCACACCAAACACAATTGTTTTATCAGCCCCCGCCGATGGTGCAGATACCAGCACACGTTTCGCCCCGGCTTCCAGATGAACGCGTGCTTTGTCCGCAGCGGTAAAGATACCTGTGCATTCCATAACGACATCAATGTCCAGTTCGGCCCATGGCAATTTTGATGGATCGCGTTCCGCTATACACTTGATGCGTTGATTGCCAACAACAATATATTCGCCATCCAGTTTTACATCCATAGGCAAATTACCATGTACAGAATCATATTTTAACAGATATGCATTCTGTTCCGCCGGTGCCAGGTCATTTACCGCCACAAATTCAATATCATCACGTCCCGATTCCAATGCCGCGCGCAATACCAAACGACCGATACGTCCGAAACCGTTAATAGCAACTCTTAATTTTGACATAATTATTTCCTTTCGTTTATAAATTGGACGGGTATATGATACCCCCCGTTGTATAAAAACACAATATTTTATTTACATTTGGGACATCTTGACTATAATCTTCTCAAATGAAGACAAAAGCGTACATTATCACAGGGCCAACCGCATCAGGCAAATCAGATTTTGCCCACGAATTGGCGCGCCAAACGAACGGCACAGTCATAAATTGCGACAGCGTTCAAATCTATCGCGGGATAGAGGCAATTTCGGCCAGCCCCTTTGCCAATCGCACCGCATTTGACGAAATTGATGGTATTCCATACCGTCTGTTTTCCATCCTTCCATTAACGGAACAAATATCTGTATCTGATTACCTGCGCTTGGCGCGCGCCGAATATGAAAATGCGATTGGGGCGGGGCGCACCCCAATATTTGTAGGGGGGACGGGTTATTATATAAATGCATTGATAAACGGCATCTCGCCAATGCCGGACGTGTCGAACGAAAGTCGCGCCCGCGCCCGCGCATTGGTGGAAAATGATTTGACCGCTGCGCGTGGATTATTGCCCCCCGAATTTTCCGCCACCGATCCCCAGCGTGTTGCCCGCGCAGTCGAGGTGTTCTTTGAAACCGGCCGTCATATCACAGAATTTCAGAATATGCCACGTGTCGGCGCGGTCGTTCCAAACGCAAAACGTATCTTAATCAATCCGGATTCTGTAGTTTTACGCGAACGTATCGCCGCACGGATTCCGTTGATGCTATCGTCCGGCGCACTTGCCGAGGCCCAATCTGTTATCAATTCCGGTTGGGATGAAAACCGTGCAATTGGCGCATCCCAACTGTGTAAATTCATCCGTGGTGAAATAACTGAATCTGAATGCGTTCAAAACTGGATAACGCGCACCAACCAGTATGCCAAACGTCAACGCACTTGGTTCCGCACCCAGTATAACCCAGACATAGTAATTGACCATTGTCCCACGGCGGATGATGTTGCAATTTTATTAAACAACCGCTAGAATACTTTTAACAACCAAAGGAGAAAAACACATGTGGACCACAATCGCAGTTATCACAGTTTTATTGTTATATTTTATTGCCGTGTACAACGGTCTGGTTGCGCGCCGGAACCAGGTACGCGAGGCATGGGCAACGGTTGATACGCAATTAAAGCGTCGTTATGATTTAATACCAAACCTGGTTGAAACGGTTCGTGGTGCGGCAAAACATGAATCAGAAACATTGTCGGCGGTAACCGCTGCGCGCAATGCGGCGATGGCGGCAAATGGTCCAACGTCTGCGGATGCACAAAACAAATTAACCCAGACATTAAAAAGCCTGTTTGCGGTTGCGGAATCTTACCCGGACCTGAAAGCAAATCAGAACTTCCTTGAACTGCAACGCGAATTGACGGATACCGAAACCAAGATTCAGGCATCGCGCCAGTTTTACAATACTGTTGTTATGGCGCTGAACACCCAGATTGAACAGTTTCCATCAAATATAGTTGCACGTATGTTCGGTATTTTGCCGGAAAAGATGTTTGAAATTGAAGAATCTGAAAAAGTGGCACCCCGCGTTCAGTTCTAATCAGATATATTATGCTGGAAAATGTAAACCCCATCTTGAACGCAACCCAGTTATCGGCATTTGATGCGATTGAACACACAAATTCCAACCTGTTGATATTGGGACCGGCGGGGACGGGCAAATCCACATTTGTTAATTATCTGAAAAGCGCATCGAAAAAACGCATAGTTTGCGCATGTCCAACGGCCGTGTCTGCATTAAATGTTGGCGGACAAACGATACATTCGCTATTCCAGATTCAGCCACGTGATTTCATCATGCCTGAATTTTTAAAGTTAAAGGCAAAACCTAGAAATATTCTGAATGCGACGGATGTTTTGATTATTGATGAAATTTCTATGGTCGCACCTGATTTGCTGGATGCGATTGATATCTTGGCACGAATGGCGCGTCATAATAACGAACCTTTTGGTGGTATTCAGGTTGTCGCCATTGGCGACCTGTACCAATTGCCCCCTGTAATCACACGCGAAGCAACGCAGTATTATGATGCTGAATACGGACATCCCAACGCATACTTTTTTGACAGTAATGTCTATAAACGTGCTAATTTTATAAAATATAATTTTGATTTTGTATATCGTCAAAGTGATTTACCGTTGTTGGAAAATTTGGTGCAGTTGCGCAATAACAATACGCACAGTTTGGAATTTTTCAACGCGTGCCGTATCGATGATGACACACGCCGTGCCAATGCGGTTCTGATTACACCGTTTCGCGCGGTGGCGGAACGTATAAACGCGACCCGCCTGGCCCAGATAAATGAAACACCGGTCGTTTATAATGGCGTGTTGACGGGGAATTTTTCAGAACGCGATGTTCCCGCGCCCCTTGCGCTGGAATTAAAAGTTGGTGCATTGGTTATATTTGTCAAAAATGGTGATAAGTGGCATAACGGGTCTATGGGCCTGGTGCGCAGTTTATCCGCCCGTGAAATTGTGGTCCAATTATTATCAGATTCGCGCGAATTGGTATCGGTCAAACCGGAAAAATGGGCCAAGATAGAATATTCACGCGATGAAAACGAACGACTTGTTGAAAACGAAGTGGGTGCATATAAACAGTTTCCATTAACACTGGGCTATGCGATGACAATTCATCGTGCCCAGGGCAAAACATTGGATGCGGTTGTGGTTGATATTTCGCGTGGTGCATTTGCCCACGGCCAGGTTTATGTGGCATTATCGCGTACCCGGCGCAGTGCGGATATGCACGTCGCCGCGCCCCTGCGTCCACGTGATGTCATATTTGATTCACGTGTTTTGGAATTTGTGTCTAACGACTAAACTTGCTGAAAATTTCGTGTCCATTGGCGCGCATTTGCGTGATGTCAATGCACCACCCAGAATAACCAGTGCGGGTTTGCCCAAATCAATTTTATCAGCATACAAAAACGGTCGCGGACCGCCCGTGGGACTTTGTTTTATCATATGCGCGCTGCTGCCGACATAGTTCATCATATATCTTTCCTCATCATAATGGCGTCCACACCATCATAGTATTTCGGTCTGCGCCCAACAATCACAAATCCACATTGTTCATACAGGGCGCGTGCTGATGCGTTATCTTCCGCCACCTCTAAAAATATATGCTTTATGCCATGTTTTTTCAAGTCCGCTTCCATCACCCCAATCAGCGCGATTCCAATGCCGGTTCGACGTGCATCGGGATGAACGCCAATAGTGATAATTTCGGCTTCGTCCGCTGCTGCGCGATAGACGATAAAACCATTTTGACTGGCGATAATTTCACAACCCGATTTTTTCAAATCGGCAAACTCATCCGCACTCCACGGTTTGTGTGGAAAACACAGTTTATGCAGATTTGCCAAATTATCTAACATATTACTTACTTTATTCGCATCTGTATTTCAGTTTTTTTTCAGTATCGCCTTGGCAAACTTGCGGTTTCATAAATATTTTTGTATAAAGTTCGCCATCGTTTCATCCTTGTCTTAACGTTGTTTATGAATAATAAACACAGGATTTCTCCATCCGCTTTTTAATTGAGTACGTGCTACTTGTCTGGTATATTTTGCCTCTAACAGATTAAACAATTGTTTTGCGTACGCACCCGTATCGCGTACAGATACAACAGACTTTTGATTCTTTGTATCTGACTTAACCATTAATTTCAGAATATATTTATGCGTTGCTTTGGTTGTTTTATTTCTGATTGCATATGCTGCCATACGCACATTTTTATTGTCAACATAATAACAATGAACAACGGCATTTGTGCCATTGCCAGAACCCACGGTATATTTAACCTGGTTTTTTTCAACTGTTGACTTAATCTGCTTATCGTGTTCTGTATAAAAGTCCTTTGTCATTTCAATTTTCCTTTTTATTTTGTTCTGCATAACTGGGGCGCAGATACATCGGCACCACGGGCGCAATATCACCAGCCGCGATTTTTTGTTTCACAATTTGCGCACCTAATTTCAAATCAAATGGTCTGTGCCCAACAGTGCGTGGCCATTCCATTTGCTTGGTTTCGATTTCTTCGATGTCCATTGTTTGTGGTTCCAAACCGTTCGCCGCAACAAAGAAATCCCCACGGCCGGAATCGATTGCGACAAACGCATCAGGCGTAGCCGCCAGGTACAAATCAAACGCACTAATCCCAACAACGGGTATGTCCAGTCCCATCGCCACCCCCTTGGCATAGGCGATGCCCAGGCGGATTCCCGTAAAACTGCCCGGTCCAACAACAATGCCAATGGCGGTTATGTCTTGCCATGTTGCACCACATTCGCTAATGAATTTTTCAGTTTCCACGGGCAGGGCAACGGATTGCTTTTCCACCACAACAGATTTGTATTTATCGCCCAATACAAATTCTAAATCCTTGCCGGATGTGTTAATTACTAAAATCATATCCGCACCCCAAATCCAATTTTTTTAGAAAATCCTGCGGATTTGCGTAATGACAACAGTTCATCAATTTTTTCCGGTGTAAATTCCGTTTTGACATCCGCACAGTCATTTTCCAACAAAGACCGACGCAGAACGGCGGTGATTTCACGCTGAACCTGGCGTACACCTTGTTCGGATGTATAGTTCTGAATCAGGTGTCGAATTGCATCATCGCTGATAACAATATCATCCATATTCCATCCCGTATCACGCGCCGCACGCCCAATCAAATGTTCGCGTGTAATTTTTACCTTGTCATCCATTGAATATCCCGGGATTTCGATAATTTCCATACGGTCTTTCAATGCGTTTGACATATTCAAACTGTTTGCCGTGGCAATAAACATCACGTTTGACAGGTCAAAGTCCACTTCTAAATAATGGTCGCGGAACGTTTTATTTTGTTCCGGGTCCAGAATTTCCAACAACGCAGATTCCGGGTCGCCACGCCAATCGCGTCCCATTTTATCAATTTCGTCCAGCACGATAACCGGGTTGTTCGTCTTGCACCGTTTCAGTGCATCCATAATGCGCCCAGTCTGCGCGCCGATGTATGTCTTGCGATGACCACGGAAATGCGCCTCGTCCGAAATCCCCCCCAGGGAAATTCGCTGATATTTGCGCCCCAATGCCGTCGCGATGGATTTGCCCAGCGAAGTCTTGCCAACACCCGGCGCGCCAACAAAGCACAAAATGCTGCCTTGGTTTGACTTGGTCTTTTTCATGACGGCGATATGTTCCAGAATACGTTCTTTGACCACTTCCATACCCGAATGTTCGCTGTCTAAAACTTCGCGCGCATGCTTCAAATCAATTTCTGGCGTATCAGATTTACCCCATGGCATCGCCAACAGTTCATCCAGATATGTTTTCAGCAGTCCCCCCTCATTAGACATTGGCGACATAGAACGCATACGTTTCCATTCGGCCATGGCCTTTTCCTTGGCATCCGCCGGCATCGCCGATTTCAGGATTTTCTTGCGAATATTTGCGGTATCTATTTCCCCGTCGTCTTCGCCCATTTCTTTTTGCAGGGCGCGCATTTTTTCCTGTAATATCGCCTCGCGCCGACCATTTTCCATCTGCTGGTGAATACGTTTATTGATTGATTCTTCTATTTTTGCGGTTTCAACCATTAATTTCACCGCTTCTAACAGAATATTTAATTTTTCCGCCCAACTTGTTGCACTCAGAACCCTGACCGCTACATCTGTTTCAATATCGGCGGTCTGAATAACGGCGTCAACAAACGCGGGCAGGGGGTAATTCTCGATTACATTGCGCAGTTTTTCCATCTTGAACTTGCGCGTGGACATCGCCAACGTTTGCATATTATCCGCCAAAATATCACGCAGAACCAATGTTTGTTCCGCTTCCATATCGTCTGCAACCGTAATTTTTTCAGGCGTTCCTGTAAATATGCCGTCGTTAATTTCTATGTCTTTGATTGCCACCGCGTCCGTTGTGCGCACCAACAGGTGTATTGCCCCGTCCGGCATGGACAGAACCTGAACCACATCGCCAATTGTCCCAACGGTATAGATGTCATCAATACTGGATGGGTATGCCCAACTGTGTTGCGCCACCAAAATCAACTGTTGATGACCCGCGTTTGCGGCGGTTTTGATACAATTAACAGACATGTGATTGTCGACCAACACCGGCACAGTCAGCCCCGGCGAAACGACCAAATCACGAAACGGTAAAATATAGTTTTTCATAGCCCAATAAATATAATACATTTTATACACTTTTCAAGATGAATAAAAATGCTTGATTTTTCGAACAAAACCGTATAAACTGTGCCTCGCTGGGTAATCAGAACTGATTAAACGGCGGTGCATTTTGGTCCCGCCCGCGATAAGGATTCTGTAAAATATCCGGCACCGTAAAAACCAAAAAAAGGATAAAACTATGGCAAGAGCAGGCGCAAAGCGCAGCACACGCAAGCTGAAGATTGGACGCTCACTGGGTGTCAATCTGTGGGGTCAGGCTAAATCCCCATTTAACAAACGTAAATACAAACCGGGTCAGCATGGTCCAACATCTCGTGGTGGCAATTCATCTGATTATGCAAAACAGATGCGTGCAAAACAGACGTTAAAGGGCTACTATGGCAACATCGGTGAAAAGAAGTTCCGTAAATATTATATCGAAGCCGATAATATGAAGGGCGACACACCAGAAAACTTGATTGGTTTGTTGGAACGTCGTTTGGATGCGGTTGTATATCGTGCGAAATTGGCACCAACTGTATTCTCTTCGCGTCAGTTAATCAGCCACGGCCACATCAATGTTAATGGCAAACGCGTAAAGATTGCATCGTACCAGGTTAAACCAGGCGATGTCATCACCGTCAGCGAAAAAGCCAAACAGATGCCATTGGTCGTATTGGCGTTGGAATCTGCTGAACGCAACTTTGCGGACTATGTATCTGTTGACAGTGCGAACTTCACAGCGACATTTGTACGCGTACCTGCGTTCGAAGACGTACCATATCCGGTTCAGATGTTCCCAGAATTGGTCGTCGAATTCTATTCTCGTTAATTTTAGTAACGAGTACGGAAAAAATCCCGCAATTGCGGGATTTTTTTTGATTATCTGTTTCGGGATAATCGATTAATATGCGCGGTTTCCGGGTTCTGTTCCGGCGACAGAAAACATACCCCGCAGTTAAGTTTGCGGGGCGGTTTATTAATCTTCCAAGAAACTGCGCAGTTTGCGGGCGCGTGTTGGATGTTTTAACTTGTTCAGCGCCTTTTGTTCAATCTGGCGGATACGTTCACGGGTAACGCCGATGTATTCGCCGACCTCTTCCAGGGTGCTGGTCTTGTTTGTGGACATACCAAAACGCTGGCGCAGAACGGTTTCTTCCTTGGGGTCCAGTTCAGACAGAATCTGGGTTACGATTTTGCGCAGATTCTTTTGCGCAGCGGATGTGAACGGATTTTTCGCCGTTTCGTCCGCAATAATTTCAATGCGTGAACTGTCGTCTTCGGTGCCGACCGGCGCTTCCAAAGAAATTGGTTTCAGATTAACCTTCATGGCCTTGTGGATTTTATCCACCGGCAGATAGATAATCTTGGACAATTCTTCGGCGGTTGGCTGGCGACCATATTTATGCATAAACTGGCGCGTGGCACGCTGAATCTTGTGAATATTGTCAATCATATGCACAGGGATACGGATTGTACGGGCCTGGTCCGCGATACTGCGGGAAATACCCTGCTGAATCCAGTTTGTCGCATAGGTCGAGAATTTATTACCCAACCGATAGTCAAATTTATCAACCGCCTTCATCAAGCCGATGTTTCCATCCTGAACCAGGTCAGAAAAGTCCAATCCCAACCCGCGGTTGCTGGATTTCTTTGCGAATTTGATAACCAGACGCAGGTTAGCCTCGATCATTTCGCGTTTGGCACGGGCGGCTTCGGTCTGGCCACGGCGAACTAATTCCACAACCTTTTTGTATTCTGATGTTGGCTGACCCGTTTCAATGGCGATTGCCGTGATGTCTTCTTGGATTTTCAGAATATCTGCTTCGTGCTTCTTAGCAAAGTTTGACCATACTGGGTTCTTGTGTTTTGCCAATTTTTTAACCCAGTTGCGGTTCAATTCATTGCCGGTATATTCCGCAAGGAAATCTTCGCGTTTGATTTTGTTTGCCAACGCCAGACGCAGTAATTTCCCCTCAAGTCCCATTAACAACTGGTCGCGCTTGGTCAGCTGTTCCAAGATTTCCGCAACGCGGTCATCGTTCAGGCGAATTTTGCTGACGTGTTCAAATAATTCAAGGCGTTGTTTAGTATATTTCTTTTCCAACGTCGCGTCCGGCATATCGGACGTCAACAGATTTTCCAAACGTTTTGCCTGCAATTTCTGCATGCTGTTAAATATACGTTTAATCTTGGCAAACAGGTCCAAAACCATTGGCATCAAGGATTCTTCCATAACTGGAATTGGAACACCCGATGTGCTGCGTGGGGTATCTTCTTTCTTGATACCATCTTCTTCGTCGTCCAGCTCGTCATTTTCTTCGTCTTCATCGACGGACGCGTCCGCCAAATCGTCCAAATCATCATCGTCCAGTTCATCAACATGCTCGACCCCCTTGGATTTTAGGGCTTCGGACAAGGCCACCAATGATTTTTGTTCAGATTCACTGGAATACATTACTTCCAAATTTACGATATAGCGCAGACGAATATCTTCGTTTAATAACTGCTGATACCAATCCAGCATAGCCTGGATTGTCATTGGACTTTCGCACAGGCCATATACCATCAGACGGGATGCAGCCTCAATCCGTTGGGCAATTGCAACTTCGCCCGCGGCGGTCAGCAATTGAACTGTGCCAATTTGTTTCAGGTATGACTGAACCGAATCCTGGACCCCCAGAACCAATGAACCGGTCTGGCTGCGTTCCAATTGTTTGGCATAGTGTTCATAGTCATCGTCGCTGACATCAACCTGTTCTGCATCAGCATTTAATAAATTGCGGGTTTTATCGCGCGGTTCATCGTCTTCGTCATTGCCATAGTATCTGTCCAGATCCTGGGGATAGTTATCTGATTCCAATATTTCCAGCCCCAGATCTTGCTGAAAGAAATCCATAACTTCGTCGTGTTCATCTGCGGGAACCTCGTCCGCTTCGGTTGCGGTTGCGAAATCCATGCGCGACATATAGCCAACTTCCATCGCGCCATATGCCAATTTCTGCAAATTTTCCGGCAAAGAATCAATCAATAAACGTGTTGCTTCGTCCAGTTTTTTAACCATTAATCACCCCGACACAGTTTTTAATGTTTTAATACAAGCGTTTGAAAATAAGTTATTTCTTTTTGCTTTTCTTTTTAGGTGCATTCGCCGCCTTTTGCGCCTTGGCAACCGCATCGTGGATTGCTGATTCAGAAACCAACCCCAGAACAATTGGGCTTTGGATTTGAATAATGGAATAAGACGCATGTGTTTTATTGCGAACAGACGCAACCGTTGGATTTGTACTGCGCATCAGGCGTGCAACCTGGCCGTCGGACAATTCTGGATAGTTTTTCAAAATCCACAAAATACCACCCAGGCGATTTTGACGATGCAATTTTGGTGTATAGCCAACGCCGCGTTTGTTCTGTTTCTGTTGGGCGTCAACAATTTCTTTGCGCAAAGTCAGGCGCGCGGATGCATCCGCTTCGCAATTTTCGATGTCTTCACGTGTTAACTGACCGCTTAAAATTGGGTTTAACGGTTGAATTTTATATGTTTCAGCGTCTGCGATATTTTTGACTTCCAATTCATGCAGACCGCAGAATTCCGCAATTTGTTCAAATGTCAATGCTGTGTTTTCAATTAACCACAGGGCTGTTGATTTTGGCATATATGGATAGTTCATGGAAATTTCCTCTATTGTTAACGTGGGGCAATATACACCAATATTGCCCCAATTTCAACCGATTTTTATTATTTTTTGCGTTTTTAGTAATTTATACCCGTTTCACGATTTTATACCCGTCGCGACCGTCCAAAACCGACCAGCCGGCATTTTCGATTTCCGCGCGCAGTGCATCCGCCGTTGCCCAGTCGCGGTTTGCCTTGGCCGTGGCACGGGATTCTGCCAGCGCGACAATTTCGGCCGGCGCAGTTTCATTTTCCAGCGCACGCAACTTTTGCGCGCGGTCAATGAATTGCAGTCCCAACAAATCATCTGCAAAACGCACCAATGCCAATTTCGTTGCATCGTCAATATCGGCGGATTTAATAAAGTCCTGGACCAAGACCAATACAGACGCGGTTTTCAGGTTATCAGACATCGCCGCCAACATATCGTCGTGCCATTTGGTATAAACACCTTGGTTAACCGGTTTGCCGTCAGACGCCAACAAATCCGCCACGCGACGCGTTAGGTTCGCATAACTTTTTGCCGTTGCGTCCATGGTTTCCCATGAAAACGCCAATTGCGACTGATAATGCCCCATTGCAACAAAATAGCGATACACCATCGGGTCATAACCACGATTGCGGACGGCATCCATCCCCAGGAATTCGCCCTTGGACTTGGCCATTTTTTCGCCGGATTTATCCAGCAAGAAACTGTAATGCAACCAAGTGTTCACCCATGGCGCGCCAGTTATCGGTTCGCTTTGCGCGATTTCGTTTGCGTGGTGTATACGCGACAGGTCTTCGCCACCGGTATGAATATCAAAGTGATTGCCCAGTAATTTCATACTCATCGCGCTGCATTCTGCGTGCCAGCCGGGGAATCCGACGCCCCATGGACTGTCCCATTCCATTTGGCGCTTTGTATCGGTCGGCGAATATTTCCACAGCGCAAAGTCCGATGGATTGCGTTTAGCATCGTTAAAGCCCACGCGCGCCCCCGCACGATTACCAGACAACGTCCCGCCCGTCAATGCACCGTATGCGGCAAACTTGGATGTATCATAATAAATACCGTCGCCCGGGATTTCATAGGTATAGCCCAGGTCTTGTAATTTCTGGACCAGTTCGATTTGTTCGGCAATATAATCTGTTGCATGTGGCATAACCGTTGGCGCAATCATGTTCAGGTCATTAAAATCGCGCATAAATTCGCCCTTGTAGAATTTAGCAATATCCCAGACTGATTTATTGTCGCGGGCGGCACCTTTTTCCATTTTGTCTTCGCCAGAATCATCTTCGTCGTTGGTCAGGTGGCCCACATCTGTGATATTCATAACATGGCGCACATCATAGCCGTTTGCCAGAAACATGCGCTTTAAAAAATCATTGTGTAAAAATGTACGCAGGTTACCCAGGTGCGTATAGTGATAAACCGTTGGACCGCATGAATAAAAACCGACCTTGCCTGGTTCCAGGGGGTGAAAGTCTTCCAGTTTGCGGGTTAATGTATTATATAGTCTAATCGTCATTGTATGTGTCCTTTCGGTTTATTGATATTGGGATTTTAGTAAGTGTGTGTTTGAAACGCAAACAAATTAAGTTTGCGAAAATGTATTATTAGCGACAACAGTAAAAATTAATAAAACGAATTGTCATACACCTATTATGGCACGGTCACCCCACATAAGTCAAGACACAAAAAAACCACCGGGTGGTGGGTGGTTTCTTAGATAAATAAAAGTTTAACAGAGATATTAATTTTTAGAAATTAAACACCATTACCTGCCCCCGTCGGGCCCCGAAAAATTCAGATGAATTTTTTGGGTGACTTTGTGGGGCGGGACAGTTTTACTTGACCCGCCATGCGGGTCTTTAGTAAAACTTGGGTGGGGGCAAATATGACAAAACATCGCATACGATAACACCAGAACAGAATACATAGAATCCCAGGGCTATAATTCCCAATACATATTTGACCCGCACAGGAATAGATGAAGTTGTTCATACTTTGCACAGGTGCATACAAGACAATCTGGATGTGCATAATTATTTTACTAACACCCCCCACCCCGGAATTCCAACGCCAATAAATTGTCGGGAATTCCGCCCGCCCCACACACGGGGGGCAGATAATGGTGCTTAATTTCTAAAAATTAATATCTCTGTTAAACTTTTATTTAGCGGGGTAAAAGTTCCCCTCCGTCGGCGGCGCACATGCGCCCCCGGGGAGGGGTGGACGCGAAGCGGACGGGGTGGGTTAACCCACCTCCCGGCTACGCCGTACTCCTCCCACGGAGGAGAACTTGTCTCTGTTCTTAATTTTTTTTAACAAGTAAATACTTCACTAAACTTTTATTTATTTTTTGTCTTAAAAACACAAGTAATATCAATACATTAATTCGTATAAAAACTATAAAACAAACCAACGTTTGTTTTATACCATTTTGTCGAAAAAAAGAATGGCAGATTTCCGCCATTTTTGCAAGCGAAAATCAACTATAAAACAAACGTTGGTTTGTTTTATAGTCTAAATGGGGGGATTTATGCCGGCAATACATGTTAATAATGTTGATATTCAGGTGTATGAACAGCAGTATACATCACCCACCCTGCACGTGCAAAATACCGACGGAAAAATATACCATGCAATTGTTATACCCGATGGGGGCGAATTTCTTGATGCCTCGGAAAAACTGGTATATTCCGCGGATTCAATCAACGAATGCGAACCGGTCACATTGGATGCGGGAATGTATCGCGTGGAATTACGTGGTGGCGCGGGTGGAAAACAATCGAAGTGTCAGTCCGGTTTGGGTACAATAAACCCAATTGCCAATACGGTATCCCAGATTTTTAAATTACCCACACAAACAACCGTATATGCGTTTCGTGGTGGCGACGGTAATGACAGTGATGCGGTGACAAAACATCAGATTCCGGGTGGTGGCGCATCGGGTGTGGACAGCATGCTGGTGGTGGGTGACCGTGCAATTGTTGGTATCGGCGCACCATCGTCACAGTGTTTTAATTTAACTATACAAGCATATCCAGGTGGGGGACAAACTTACAAATACCATTGTCAATCTACACCATCCGGAACATATTCAGTGGAAAATATTAAAATCGGGAATGCTATGGGTACTACTAATCATGGCTGCAGTGCTGGTGGCGGTGGCGCCCCAAATGGTTTGGGTGGCGCGGCGGCATCCAACACAAAAGTAAAAGCGACCGCCGGCACCAATGCGACATCTGATGGTGGTGGTAATGGTGGTGATATTGAAAATTTAACGGGGGATTCACAAACAAAAAATCTGGGGATTGGTGGCATTGGTGGCAAAAACGTATATTGGCAATGTGCCGGCCACACGGCGGTGTCATATGGTGGTGGCGGCAGTGGCGGGGTATGTGCCTTTGCTATCCCCAGCACCTGTGAAGCCCTTGGTTCATGGTGTTATTCCGATTGCGCCGATGGTGGCAATGGTGCATCGGGCAGTACCGGCAAATCAGACACCAGTTACGTTAAAATTTATAAAATAGGATAATCATCATGTTATTACCGTTGGCATTATTATCGGCATTATATTTTAAAACATCGGATGGTAATATTTATCATACCATTGATGAAATACCGCCTGGCATGTGCATATTAAACAATAACGGCACGGAATTGGTGTACGAAGCAACCAATTTTAACACCTGTAACGAAATTGTATTACAACCCGGATGTTATCGTGCGGAATTACGCGGTGGAATTGGCTTACAAAATGAACATTGTTTATCCATTGCCGAACAGGATTTTACCCCCATCATATCCGCAATATTCAGTATAAACGAACCAACCACGGTATATGTACTGCGCGGTGGTGATGGGAATGCGGGTGGGGTAAATGTTGTAAATAACAGAACTAGTTCATTTGGTGGTGGTGCATCGGGCGTGGACAGCATATTGGTTGTTGGTGACCGTGTATGGCGTGCATCGGGTGGCGCGGGTAAGACGTGTACAGATTCAGACACAGTATATCCTTTTAATACAGCAAGTACTGCTTCCTCACTTCAAAACAGCAATGGTATTGGTGGCGGTTCCATTTTAAATCAACCCACATTACAAAAGCGCGTATATTATGTGCATCGACAACAAGATATATACGGAATTGGCGGTGGTGGTGGCGCGTCACCAAATGGCGCCGGCGGTACAGATTGGCAATTCCACAGTGCTTTTATCAATGCGGATGAATATGTAAATGCCGGCACCAATGGCACAGATGAACGTGCCGGTGATGGTGGCGATATTTATGTATGTAATAACCCAGCCTGTACATCCATGGTATCCGCCACGGGTGGCATTGGTGGCGCAACCGTTACATATGAATGTGGCGGCCAAACCGCAAAAACATATGGTGGTGGCGGCGGTGGCGGGGCATACAATGGAATCTACATTTCAATCTCCGCCGACGGCGGTGATGGCGGTTCTGGTTCAACCGACCACAGCGACACATCATTTGTACGAATTTATAAAATTTAAGAAAAATCCCCAATTTACCCCGATAAATAAAAGTTTATCTTAGTGATAAGTGGTTAGTGTAAGTGGTAAGTGATGGCACTATAATGTGCGGCATTCGCCGCACACATCCACTAACCACTTGCACTAACCACTAAACATTTATTTAGCGAAGTATCTAGGCAAAAATTAAACCCGACAAAAGTCGGGTTAAATTTATGGCGGAGCGTATAGGACTCGAACCTATGGACCGAAAAATCCGGTCACAGATTAGCAATCTGCTGCATTACCACTCTGCCAACGCTCCGTGCAGGGGGTATTATATAGAAACACAAAAACAAATGCAAGTGGGAAAATGTTTCCACGATAAATAAAAGTTTATCTTAGTGTAAGTGGTTAGTGTAAGTGGTAAGTGATGGCACTATAATGTGCGGCATTCGCCGCACACATCCACTAGCCACTTGCACTTACACTAACCACAAAAAACCCGCCATTCGGCGGGATTTTTATTGCATATCTGGTGCAATTGCACCAACCGGACAAATTGCGGCGCATGTGCCACATGAAATACATTTACTGGGGTCAATTACACACTTGCCATCTGCGCCTGTTGAAATTGCGGCAACTGGACAAACCCCCATACAGGTATGGCAACCGATACATTTACTTGGGTCAATTTTATAAGCCATTTTATTTTTCTCCTTGTTTTACTTACTGCTTATTCACGGTTAAATAAACTTAACAAATACTGGAACATTGCAATAAATGAAATATACAGATGCAACGCCCCCAGAACAGCCAATTGGTTTTTCTGGTTGTCGTCCCCAATAACGGCATATGCGCGTTTCAGGTTTTGCATATCATATGCAGTAAACAGTGCAAACACCAACACCCCAATAAAGCATACTATTGTGCCAAACGTGCCACCCATCATTCCCGGCCAAATAAATGACAGTAATCCAATCAGAATCAGACCAATCATACCCATCATCAAGAAAATCCCCAAGAAAGACAAATCCTTGACGGTCTTATACCCAAACAATGCCATACATGCGAACATCAGTGCCGCAATAATAAATGCCATCAGTATAGAAGCGGGATTTACCGCCAGTGCGCTTGCAATCAAAGGGGTCATTGTCACGCCAATCAATACAGCATACAGCGCAAGCAACAGCGCCGCCGACGCGGGTTTCATATTAAATACGCGCACCTGAGCCCAAATGGACAGCGCCAGCCCGCCAAACAGCAAAATATAGTACAAAGCCGACATGCCACCTGTATGGAAATTAATCAGATATTGTAATCCGCCACCCCAAATTGTCAGGTATGCGGCGACCGCGGTCAATCCAACTGCCCCAAACATCAGTGCGAAAATACGTTTCAGATACAGATCGATTCCGCCGACCCTTTGATTGTTCGTTAAACTTTGTCTATTCATGTGGTGTTTCTCCTTGCTATTTACAAAATATATAATACAATAGCCGTGCAAATTCAAGAACAAAAGGAAACAAAAACATGGTGAAAAAAACTTCTCGGTGCCCCAAAGTGTCACTCCGACAGTCCAAGGCAGACACAATGAAAGACTTGAATAAAATGCTGTCAGATGCCAAGGCCAAACTGAAACAAAGAATAGCCGAAAAAGACATGGTTGGTGCCGATAAAATTCGTGAAAAAATAGCCTTGTTAGAGGGTACAATTAGTCGTCAAAAATAAAAACAAAAGGAAAAACATTATGAGTTATATTACGTTTAGTCAAATACAGGCTTCTTTGAAGGCTGGTGCTGCTGAAAAAAAAATGGAAAGAGAAAGTCTGGCGGGGCGTGAACTACGTGAAATATCTATTAAGGGCATAAAACAACGTGCACAGGAAGTTAAGCAAAAAATTGCCGACGAACAAGCGCGTGAAAAACCAGATATGGTGCGCCTGGCGCGTTTGCGTGAAATTGAAAAATGTATTGCATCTACATTAGAAAGGTGTCGTTAATATTTGTACGACGGGGGGCGTATGGCAATTACAATAAATCCGATTTCTCCGGTTGCATTTTCTGTGCTGGGGATTGATATTCGTTGGTATGCGTTGGCGTATATCACGGCGTTTATTGTTGGCTATTGGTTGTTTATGCGCCTTATGCGTCGTTCTAACAGTGGTCTGACCCTTGATAAAAAACAGATGGATGACTTGCTGACCGCGATAATCATCGGTGTTATCGCGGGCGGTCGTTTGGGCTATGTTCTGTTTTATGATTTTGGATACTTTCTGACGCACCCCATGGAAATTTTTGCGGTTTGGCATGGTGGAATGAGTTTTCATGGCGGTCTGATTGGTGTAATTGTTGCAACATTTTTGTTCGCGCATCGTCGCAAAATAAACGCATGGAAAATTCTGGACTTACTGGCGGTCGTTGCGCCAATTGGTTTATTTTTTGGTCGCATCGCAAACTTTATTAATCGCGAGGTTATGGGTCGTCCCACCGACGTGCCATGGGCGGTTGTGTTCAATGGCGACACGCCAATTCCACGCCATCCAAGTCCCCTGTACGAGGCGACAACCGAAGGTCTGCTTTTGTTCGTCATAATGTATTGCCTGTATCGATACACGAATTTACGTCAAAAGCCGGGTGCGCTGGGCGGAATTATGGGCATGGGGTATGCTTTGTTTCGTATGTTTTGCGAATTGTTCCGCGCCCCGGATGCCCAGATTGGATTTTTGACGTCATGGGGGCTGACAATGGGGCAATTGCTATCATTGTTAATGTTTTTTGCGGGCTTTGCGATTTTTGTGTTTGCAATACGCAAAAAATAATGTACAATATGCGCCGTTGACCAAAACCGTAGGTTGAAAGACCGACGGAAACGAAAAAAAGTTTAGGATGGTTGGCAGACGGGGCGTTGCGGCGGTCTTGCATACGAGTAAGCGAGACAAGCGAAGCGCGGTCGAGTGCTAACGAGTGGTGAGCAGTGCCGTCAGGCACGGTCAGCGAACAAAACCGTAGGTTGAAAGCCCGACGGAAACAAAAAAAGTTTAGGATGGTTGGCAGACGGGGCGTTGCGGCGGTCTTGCATACGAGTAAGCGAGACAAGCGAAGCGCGGTCGAGTGCTAACGAGTGGTGAGCAGTGCCGTCAGGCACGGTCAGCGAACAAAACCGTAGGTTGAAAGACCGACGGAAACAAAAAAAAGTTTAGGATGGTTGGCAGAGCGGTCGAATGCGGCGGTCTTGCATACGAGTAAGCGAGACAAGCGAAGCGTGGTCGAGTGCTAACGAGTGGTGAGCAGTGCCGTCAGGCACGGTCAGCGAACAAAACCGTAGGTTGAAAGACCGACGGAAACAAAAAAAGTTTAGGATGGTTGGCAGAGCGGTCGAATGCGGCGGTCTTGAAAACCGTTGATGGGGCAACCCATCCGGGGGTTCGAATCCCTCACCATCCGCCAATTAAATAAAACCCGGGTAACTCCCGGGTTTTGTTTAATTGGTGATTGGCATTGGGTTGGACACTGCAACAAAGTTGCCGGGTTCGGAACAAGCGCACACTGTGCGCGCAGTGAAAGGGGCACGCGAGCAAAGCGAGTGGGAATTACAATCCCTCACCATCCGCCAGTATTCTGGGATATACGGTATCCTACATAAAAAGCCCGCGGTTCTGCGGGATTTTTCATGCATTGACTATGGGGCGGCCCCAGGGAACCCCATTTTTACCCCCAAATACACCCGTTTCTATACACCCCCCATTTTTCGATAGCCAATGTATCATTTGCTTCAAAAACGTACCGTGCGTTATTTTGGACAAAACTAAAATCAATGCACATATCGACACTATCAAAAATGAATTAAAGGCAATCAAACGCGAACTGATGGCGCAAAAATAATAAAACATATTGAATATTTGCGTGGTTTCCACTAAATTTATATGTGATGAGGCGCGAGATAACAGATTTTTTAACAACCGACCTGCAATTTATTCGCGGGGTGGGGCCCGCGTTGGCGGCGCGTCTGGATGAAGTTCTGGGGGGGCGACGCGTGCTGGATTTTCTGCGTCATCGGCCGTCGTATGTGCGGGCACGCGGAATAACCGAAAATGTTATGGATGCAAATCCCGGCGACACAATCACAATTCCATTATTAATCAAATCCCATCGGGCGGGACGCGCATTTCGGGGACGGCGCAGTCCGACCCAGATTACATGCAACGATAAGATGGGGAATACGGTTATTATTCAATTCTTTAATGCAAAATATCTGGATTATTGGCTGAATAAAATGCCGGTGGGGGCGTGGCGTATGGTATCGGGCAAACTGGAAAAGACAGCCAAACCGACAATTAACCACCCGGACTTTATCGAAGAATTACAAAACGCAGCAAAAATACCATCCGCCCAGGCAATTTACCCGGCGGGCGAAGGCTTAACCCAGAAAGTATTCGCAAATATCCGCGACCAGATTTTTGCCACCCTGCCAGATAAACTGCGCGGGGAAGGTGATGAACGGGTGTTGGAATTCTTTGATGCGCTGGAACATGTGCACTTTCCAAAGTCAGATGCTGATTTAGCGCCGAACAACACATATATGGCAAAGTTGGCGTACTGTGAATTATTGGCGCACCAGGCGGCGATTGTTATCAGTCGACGCAATCGAATGGACGTACGAAACCGGCGAACTGTGCGGGGAAAAAAATATGATTTGATGGAACGGTTTTGGGCAACATTACCTTTTGAAATGACGGGCGCACAAAAACGCACGTGCGAAGAAATATTTTCCGACATGATGCGCGATGTGCCGATGATGCGTCTGGTCCAGGGGGACGTAGGCAGCGGAAAAACCATTGTCGCATTGGCCGCCGCCGTACGCATGGCGGAAATGGGCGCTCAGACCGCCATACTGGCACCGACGGACACGTTGGCACAACAGCACTTTGCAAAATTAAAACCTATGTGCGATAAAATTGGTATTGTATGCGATATTCTGACCGGACGGGACAAAGGTGTGGCACGTCGTGAAAAATTAATATCATTGCGTTCGGGACGAACACGCGTTGTTGTTGGAACGCACGCCCTGTTTTCCGCGGATGTCGAGTATAAAGATTTAGGACTGGTGATAATTGATGAACAGCACAGATTTGGCGTTGCCCAGCGCGAAGCATTACGCAACAAGGGCAACAACCCCGATTTGCTGGCATTGTCTGCGACACCAATTCCGCGCACATTATCAATGACGATTTACGGCGATATGGATGTGTCAATTATCAATGAAAAGCCCGCCGGCCGAAAGCCAATTAAAACAACCAAATTATCATGCGGACGTATTATGGATTTATTGGAACGCATAGATATGCAAGTTAATGCAGGTGCCAAGGTATTCTGGGTTTGTCCGCTGGTTGAAGAATCAGAAAACGATAATGCCATGACCGCTGCCGAGGAACGGCATAAAATGCTGGCAGAATATTTCCCAAATGCGGGACTGGTTCATGGAAAAATGGACAAGAAAGAACGCGATGCGGTTATGGCTGAATTTGCCGCACCAGATTCCAATATGCCGATACTGGTCGCCACAACTGTTATCGAGGTTGGAATTGACGTGCCACAGGCGTCTATCATTGTAATCGAAAACGCAGAACGGTTCGGATTGGCGGCGTTGCACCAATTACGTGGGCGCGTTGGACGCGGCAACACACAATCGTACTGTGTACTGGTATTTGGACGAAATGTATCAGATGATGGATTAAAGCGATTGGATGTACTGTGTGATACGGATGATGGATTTGCTATTGCAGAACAAGATTTGATGATGCGTGGCGTGGGCGAATTATTGGGCACGCGACAAAGCGGTTGGATGCGATATTATTTTGTTGACTATCGCGAACATCGGGATTTGTTCAAATTGGCATCAACGGCGGCACGTGATAATGATATAGATTCGTGGGTACATGATTTAATGTTTTTCTTTGACCGTGGGGTGGTGCTGGGTGCGTAAAATTTTTGTGTTTTTATTGTTGCTGATTGCCGCCATGCCGTCAATGGGGGCGACACTGATAAACGACACAGAAACAGAACGCGTGATTGGGAAACTGGTTGCGCCGCTGGCACGTGCCGCCAATATCCCAGATGGACGAACAAAGATTCATATTGTAAACGATGATGACTTTAACGCATTCGTTATGGGGGGCGAAGATATTTATGTTTATACCGGTTTATTAAAACAAATAAAAACACCAAATGCATTACAGGCCGTAATTGCACATGAATTGGGGCACACACTTGGCGGTCATATGGCCCAGATGTCCGACCGCATGGCGGCGGAAATGAAACGCACTATGTTGATTCAGGCGTTGGGGGTTGGTCTGATGGTGGCGGGTGGCAATCCGACACTTGGGGCCGGCGTTTTGGCGGGTTCATCCGGGGTTGCCCAGCAATCCATGTTGGCATTCACCCGCGATGAAGAACGCATAGCAGATAATATGGGCGTGGATTTAATGGTGCGCGCAAATCAAAACCCAAACGGATTTATTACTGTTTTTGAACAAATGCATGATTTGACGGGCGCGCTGGAATCGCGCATCAACCCAAATCGTATAAACCATCCCCTGACCATGGAACGATTGAACAATGTCCGCGAACAAATCGCACAGATTGATAATGACAAAATCTTGAACACCGCAGATAACGAAGAGTACGAGTTGGTGCGGGCAAAACTTATTGGATATCTTGACACGCCAAAACAGGTACGCGAAAAATACCCCAGCCATGATAAATCTGATATGGCTATTTATGCACGCGCAATTGCGAATATGCGTGGCGGAAACCTGAGTGGGGCGCGCGTTGGGACGATGACGCTGATATCACGCAATCCAAACAATCCGTATTTCTATGAATTGTTGGGTGATATTGAATATCAATTTGGGCACTATGACGACAGTGTTGACGCATACGAAAAATCATTAGAATTGGTGGGGAACGCGCCACAGATTCAGACTGCGTTGGCATTGGTGTTGACCGAACGCGACAAACCCGGCGATGACGCACGCGCAATTGAAATGTGCAAGCGGGCAATTTTATCAGAACCCACCCCGATGGCATATTGGGTGTTGGCGCGCGCATATGGTGACGCGGACGTGGGGCGAAATGCATGGGCAATGGCGGAATATAACAAGATGATTGGTAAAGAAGCCGAGGCCAAATCATATGCCAAACGTGCACAGAAAAAATTACCCAAAGATTCCCCGGAATACATCAAAGCCGGCGACATTATCAAATAAAAGTTTGGTAAAGCAAACAGACAACGTCTTAAAAAAAATCCCACCAAAAGGCGGGATTTTTCAGACAACCTGAACAGATTTAGTTCAAAGCTTCTTTCAATGCCTTGCCTGGTTTGAACTTAGGCTGAGTAGATGCTGGGATTTTGATAGCAGCACCTGTCTGAGGATTGCGGCCTGTTGTTGCTTTGCGTTTTGCAGTTGCAAATGTACCAAAACCAACCAAGCGAACTTCGCCCTTCTTTTTCAAAACTTTTGTAACTGTGTTGATAAATGCATCCAAGCATGCAGCAGCTGTTGCCTTGGTAACATCTACTTCGTTTGCGATAGCTTCAATCAATTGCTGTTTGTTCATAATGTTTCTCCTTTCATAGAATTGTATTATAAGGTGTCCCGCAGTTCCAATGGACATTCCTTGTACTGCTTGTCCGAATCGTAGAGAATTCCGCGCTTTAAGTCAAGTTAATAATGAAAAAAACCCGGTTTTTTGCAATCTTGACAAAATTAGGCATAAAAAAACCGCCGATTGGCGGTCTTTTTATATGTTATAAGCGTCATTTGCTGATGCAATTTGCAAAAGACTGTGCCACAAGCGATTGTTCTGCATCGGTCATTGTCGCAACCGGAACAACAAAGCAACGCGCACTGTCGCGCAGGATGAAAACCTTGGTCCCGCGGCTGTACGCCTTTTGCATATTGTCGATTTGTGCACTGGTCAAAAACGCATTTTGTGTTGTTGACGGCAAAGACATAGCCGCATTTATTATCTGAAATGCCCGGTCATATGTATAAATCTCATCACTAAGGGAACGAACCTCCATCCAAATGGATTGATTTTCATATGAATTATTATTTTTTTGTGTCGTTGTCGGGAATGCCGCATTCACAGCCAAAGCCGCAACCGTCTGTAATGTCGTTGGTTGGGATGATGACGTGCCGTGCGAAACCGTGTTTAACTGCATATTATCGCCACAGGCCAGATTCATGCGGTTTGTATAGCCCGCCAAGACAGCATCAATGGCCGCCTGCCAGTCTTCGCCCTTTTTATTCAAGTCCAGACTGACGATTTTTTCCGCCCAACCCCAGATGTTTGCACCGACATTTCCCGCATTGGCAAAACGTGTTACCATTTCTGCGCTGCCCCCGGGAACGCCCGCACCACAATAGTCCGTCAATTGGGTGGTCAGCATACTGGATGTCTCATTACCATAGGCAAGCGCAACAGAGTGACAGGACATCGCAGCTTCAAGTTCCTGGCGACGCTGAATACACAGGTCGGAATTAGATTTGGACAACTGGGTTGCCATATTCGCCATGGACATGTATGACATTAATTCCTGTTGAACATAGGACGGGCACAGGCGCGCCGCTGTATTCATTCCACCCGTATAATTCACGGTATTTGCACCATATTGTGGCAATAAAATTTCTGTATCGCGTTGCAGACACAACAAAGCATAATTATATAACTCGGTTTCCGTTGCATACTGACACTTGGATTCACGTTGACCCGGTACGACGGTTGTATCGCCACAATAATCGGATAAACATTTGAAAATCTTGGCACGACATGCCGTATCAACATCAGGCTGGGTCACCATAAAGTATGTATTTCGCTGGTTCGTTTTGTATGCATTTGCAACCCCCGCATAACCACGTGCACCACCGGTTGCGGTTGGGGTTTGAATCAAAGAACCGCGGCTCTTTTCCGTTGCGCTAACCGTGCCCGCAGACACAGCAGACGCAGAATCCGCCAGTAAACATGCGCCAATCACACCAAAAACACACAGAAAATGTTTCATAGACAATCCCTCTCGTTGCAATAATTTTATCACAACCATTTGCAAAAGGCAAACATTCATTTGATTTAGCAAAATAAACTGGTATGATTATTGGCATGATTATAGCAACAGAAGTTTTAGCACAAATTTCAGACGACATTTCCGCCGTCAGGGGGTTTCTTTGACCCTGAAAAATTACAATTACAAATAGACGAACTGAATACCCAGGTGAATGCCCCTGATTTGTGGGATAACCCGGACAATGCACGGGCGATATTGCAAAAAAAATCTAATCTGGAAAAGCCCCTGAATGAGCTGATTTTCATGGAATCAGAATACGCAACGTTGCGCGAACTGTATGAAATGGATCCAGAAGATGCGGATGTTCTGGGGGCGATTGAGAAGCTGGGGGATGTGGCACATCGGGCTAAGTTTATTACGTTGTTCCGTGAACCAGCAGATAATAACGGTGCGTTTTTATTCATTCAGGCCGGTGCAGGTGGGACCGAGGCACAAGACTGGGCCCAGATGATGTCACGAATGTATGCACGATGGGCGGAACGGCACGGTTTTTCGATTGAGGTTATTGAAGAACACGAAGGCGATACGGCCGGAATTAAAAACATAACTTATCGTATAACTGGCGAAAGGGTCTATGGATGGTTAAAGAACGAGATAGGCGTACACAGACTGGTACGTATTTCCCCATTTAATGCGAATGGAAAACGTCAGACCAGTTTTGCATCTGTGGACGTATGGCCCGATATTGATGATACGATTGAAATTGAAATCAACGAGAAAGATTTACGTATTGATACATATCGTTCATCAGGTGCGGGTGGTCAGCATGTTAATAAAACCGACAGTGCGGTTCGTATTACCCATATTCCAACAAATACGGTGGTAACATGCCAGAATGAACGCAGCCAGATTCAAAACAAAGAAGTAGCGATGAAAATGTTGCGCAGCAGGTTGTACGAACTGGAATTGCGAAAACGCGCCGAGGCCGAAGATGCCGCCAAGGCCGCCCAGAAAAAAATCGAATGGGGCAGCCAGATTCGCAACTATGTCCTGTATCCGTATCAATTGGTCAAGGATGTGCGAACGGGGGTTGAAAAAACAGATTCAGAAGCCGTATTGGATGGCGACTTGGACGATTTTATGTTGGCCAGTCTGCAACAACAATAAAAATTCCAACAGCCGTCTTTATTAAACCGTACTTTTTTAGTCGCGGATTCAATTCAATAATTGTTTGGATGTTTTTAATCGCCACCGTTTTTTGATTGAAAATCAATAAAAAACTGCTAGAATCACCCACCGTAAGATGCACAGGGCATGGCTGGCCAGCAATGGTCAGAGGAAAGTCCGGACTGCACGGGACAGCGTACCGGCTAATATACCGGGCGGGGCGACCCGACGATCAGAGCAACAGTGACGTAAACGATTAAATTCGAGTGAAACGGGCAATCTCTGCGCGCAGCAACTTCAAATAGGCCCCCTATATGTGTCCCGCATCGGGGGCGGGTAGAAGGCTTGACATATCGCAGTAATGCAATATGCAGATTAATCATGCCCACTACCGCGGGGTGGTATGCGAAACATACTGGCCCGTCGGCAGGACAGAATCCGGCTTATATGTTCATCTGCACCATGCGCCCACGGGCGCATGTTTTTTATCTTGTATATTTGTTTGCTTTTTTATGATAAAATATATCAAAACGGAGAGAGTACATGAAAATATCTATCATAGGAATTGGTTCTGTTGGTTCTGCGGTTGCAACCGCGGTTGCAAACACGGGGCTGGCACATGAAATTGTTTTATTTGATCGTGATGGCATTCGCGCCCGCGCCGCCGCCGAAGATTTGGGGCATGCCGCCGCATTTTCATATGATATAAAAATAACGGCGGTAAATACATATCGTGCGATTCGTGGATCTGAAATCGTAATCATTGCCGCCGGTGCAAATCAAAAGCCGGGGCAAACCCGTACTGATTTATTACATGCTAATGCGGCGGTAATATCAGACATTGTTCCGCGTGTTATGGCAAATGTTGATGCAAAAAATGTAAAGTTGATAATTGTCACTAATCCATTGGATGTCATGGTTATGTTGGCACAAAAAATATCAAAACTGCCCGCGTTGCGTGTTATTGGAACTGGAACAATGCTGGATTCTGCGCGCCTGCGTACAATTTTGTCGCGCCAATTGTCCGTGTCAACACAATCTATTAATGCATACGTCCTTGGCGAACATGGTGACAGCAGTATGATTGCATGGTCGTCTGCGTGCGTTGGCGGTATTGATTTGAATTCATTCTGTCGCCAGACGAAAATCAGTCTGCCCCAGACGACGCGAAAAACCATTGAACATCGTGTACACAATGCCGCATACGAAATCATCCAGGGCCGTGGTGCAACTTGGGACGGCATTGCCGGCGCGGTTGCGGATTTGGTGCGTTGCATTTTGAATGACGAACGCAGAATTTTAACCGTGTCCACGGTTGACGGGCTGGGTGATAAATCGTTGTCTATGTCACTGCCACGTATTGTGGGGCGGGGCGGGGTTGTTGCAACCCTAACCCCTAAAATGGACGGACCAGAATCAACGGCGCTTCGTCGCAGTGCCCGCACAATCCGCAAAAACTTTGACTTATTATAACAGCATCCCGCAATGCGGGATTTTTTTTGAATACAGTCCGATACAAAAAAGGTCTTGGCTGTGTTATATTAAAAACATGTCAGATGTTGTTCAATATTTTATGTCAGAAACTCGCAATGGATTTGATGCCATAGTATCTGGACAAAAGGTCGGCGAAATAACATTCGTCCGTGTTGGTGCGGATAAATTGATTATTGATTACACTGGCGTTGCTCCCGAATATCGCAATCGTCACATTGGTTTATCCTTGGTTCGTAATGTTGCCAGCATGGCCCGCACCCAGCACCGCCACGTTATTGCCCTGTGTCCGTTTGCACGCGCGATGTTTAATCGGTTTTCTGAATTTGATGATATTCGTCTGATGAATGCGCATTAAAAAAAATCCATTGCGTCATCCCGTGTTTTTTTACTAAGATGCCAATCGTATATCATGGGGGAATGTTATGCATAAATTATCGCGCACTACATTGGTATTTTTAATCTTTTTGAATGGGTATGTAAGTTTGTCTTTGGAATTGGCTGTTCTGCGCCAGTTATCGTTTTATGTCGGGTCCAGTGCCGTTATAACCAGTATTATTATGGCGATATTTCTGGGCTTTATGTCATTGGGTTATTTCTTGGGCGAATCCCAGAAAATAGATAATAAAAAAATCCGCAAAATATTAAATGTCAGTTTTCTTGTAATCGCAACATTGTCGGTCTGCGCGGCCAGTTTTCCCCTTATCACGCAATACTTTACATGGATGTATGCGGGCGGCATACAATCGGGTGTAATCCAGACATTTATCTATTCGCTGATATTCTTGTCTGCGGGACCATTTTTATTCGGGTTTAACACAACATTATTGTCGCGCCAGTTGCACACATACAATACAAATTGTACGGGTAATATAATGGCATGGGATACAATTGGGTCTGTGTTTGGCTCAATCGCGACAACATTATTGCTGATGCCATTTATGGGTGTAAATTACACGGTTATTTTGATAACGATTTTGGCTGTAATAGGTGCATTGGTATTGTCGCGCCGTTGGTGGGTGTGGTTGACGTGCGCAATTGTTTTGACGGCATCATTTTATATCAACAGTAACACTTACCAGCGTGAAAAACATGGGATTATTGTAAATAATGCAAATTCCACAATATCTGTTGCACACTGGGAAGGGGGTCGTATCTTATACATGAACGGTCTGCCTATGTCGATGTATCAGTTGGACGGCAATATGGCGGACTATGTAAATTACCTGAATAATCACTTTATTTATAATATGCCGGCGGATAAACCGCATAAAATTCTGGTTCTTGGGGCTGGGGGCTTTACATTAGGACTGAATGATACGCGCAATGATTATACATTTATTGATATAGAACACACATTAAAAGACGTGTCGGAAAAACACTTTCTGAATCAAAAGTTGTCGCCCAACAAGAAATTCATAGTCGCCGACGCCAGCCAGTTTTTAAAGAACACCACGGAACAATATGACTTTATATTGCTGGACGTTTATTCAAATTCGTATCAGGTCCCAGAATCTTTGATTGCCGCGGAATTTATGATGCGTCTGAAATCGCGTATTGCGCCAAATGGCATAATTGCGATGAATATGATTGTATCGCCTGAATTTGATGACAAATATTCGCGTGTGTTTGATAACACTTTCCGCACGATTTTTCCACACAATACCACACGCCAGGTAATTGGGTATTTTAACCCCTGGACGGAAATAGACGGTCCGGCAAACGTGTTATACATATATCATAACATTGAAAATGACGGGCGTATTTATACAATAAACAAAACCCCCGTCATATATGACAGATAAAAAACCGGGATTACCCCCGGTTTTTATTTTTCGCGTTCTCTTTCGCGTTCGTAATCACGTGAATTAAATATTTCTTGAAATTGTGGCATTGTTGATGGTGTCGTGCCTGTGCGTGTCATGCCCCCTGGTACAAATTCCATAATTTTGCGACGAATAATATCTAATCCATCTTGAATCTTGGATTCTGCATCTGCATTCCACGCATCTCGCTTTTCAGGTGGACACTTGATATATTCGTTGGTATGTGCCGTTGCGGTCATTTTAATTTTCATTTTGCGAATATGTTCAAACGTTGCAAATCGTACATACTTGGTTGCCAGATTTTCAATCGGAATTGCAAAAACGATATCGCGCAATATATCAAACGATTTCGTCCATGCTACCCCCAATTGCACCCCCGTCAGCCATTGTTGCAGACTGATTCCAGTAAATAAAACCTCGACAGCATTGTTAATAATCGTTTTATCCGCATCATTAATTTGCACGGCATCAAAATCCTGGGCGGATTGCCCGGATAACATCGCCAAAGTTTTTTCAAAATCGAAATCCATTCTTACCTCCCTGGGTTATGCAGCATTCTGTTTGAATTGCCCGATTTGCCACATCTGAATCCGTCGCTGGAATTCAATTTGCAATTGTGCGCGTTGTTTCGCGCTGATTTCCACGCGTTTTTGCGCGACCTGAAATTCCTTGACCTTTTCTTCGCTTTTAACAATATTCTGCCGTTTAACATTATCGCGAACCGCGGGCAGGGCGCCTGATTTCTTGACCGGTGCCACGACCGCCTTGGGCATATGATGAACAATTGGTTTTTGTTTCTGTGCAACCACGGGCTTGACCTCGGGTTGTTCTTGCTTTTTCTCGATTGGTTTTGCCTGGGCTGGCTTTGCAACCACAGTCGGCACTTCGACCGGTTTATCGGCAATCGCGGTTGTGGGCTTTTTGACTGTGTCGCGCACCATCGCAAACGCGCCCGATTGCTGTGCCGGCTGTGCAACCGATTTTACAGAATTTTGTGCCACTTGTTGTGGCGCCTGTGGCAATGCGTGCATTGGTGCCTGCGCTGGTGCCACCCCCGGTTGATGTTCAGATTGTGCCTGTGCCGGGGCAGTTTGTGCCATCGCCATCGCGGGTTGCGTTGCGACCTGTGCCATCGCCTGTGGCATCGCAGATGTATGCATTTGCGCTTTTTCCTTTGATTGCGTGGCAATTAATTCTTCGGTCCGTTCATTATATCGCGCCAGTATCAGGTTAATTTTGTCCATCGCTTCGCGAATCATGCGTTCACCATGTGCGCGTAATTTTTTGATTTCTTGGTCGTCTGGGTTAATTAGATTATCGCGCGCACCATGCGTCATAATAACGCGGGACCAGTATTTTTTATGCGCGTCATATACATTTGTCAGATATTTTGCCGCTGGGTTCTGTTTATTTTTAGTATCACAAAACGCGCCACATTGTGCCAACGCGGTCTGCCATGCGCGCCCCAGCGAATATTTATTGGTCCAATTTCGCCATGTAAATCCTGTGAACATCGTCAGATATGCCTCTGCCATTTCTTTGCGGTCAAATGGCAATACGATTTTTGCGATTTGTGGGTCAACGTGGATAATAAACTTTTCTTGATTTTCAGCGATATTCATTTGTGCATTCATAATAGAACCTCTTGATTAAAGTACTGCGGCTCCCCACAGCAATTTTATATAGGTCGCCCGTCATAACTTTTCAAGCCCCCCATGTCAAGAAAATTTATTTTTTGACATATGTCCTAATCTGGTGCAACAATATGTATGTTCATATCGCAAAAACATACTGTTGCCAATAATGGGCGGTATGGGTATGAACCCGCATCTTGCCAATAATGGGGGTGTGGCATTTCATCGAAAACTAAGGAGTTAAACAGATGAAAAAAACTATCAGCGCGGCGGTTGCATTGTCGATATTCGCGGCACCTGCGATTGCGGCCAACCTGGAAAATCCATTGTACATGCCGAAACAGGGTACGGGATATTCCAAAACATCTGCGGGCATAATGTACAAAATCGCAGATGATTCAGACGCACATGTTAAAAAGAATCATGATGGCGTAACAGAATTTCCAATCTGGCGTGTTCACGAAGAATTGGGATACGGTATCTTGGACAACCTGGAAGCGTACGCGAAATTCGGTTATACCCACGACGGCGACATTGATCGCAAGGGTATGCACCTGGGGCGCGCTGGGTTAAAATACCGTGCCATTAACACGGACGATGGTTGGGTGTGGGATTTGTATGCCGACGCACAGTTGGGCGGAATCAGTGAAATGTCTGGTTCATATGCGGCAAATGGTTTCACATATGATAACTATTCAAATGGACGCTGGGGATTCCATGTTGGAACCCAGGTGGGCAAGACGTGGTCGAAATTCAGCACCGCTGCATTCGCAGAAGTCCTGCGCACATTCGGCAACGACAACAACAGCATTGAACTGATTGCTATTGACACAGAAAGCCCATTGGGCATCCTGGGGCGCACTCAGTTGACTGCCTTGGGTTTCCCAGATGAAATCTCGGTTGACCTGAAATCTACAACCGAAGTTAATGCCGGGTTAAAGGCTTTCTATCAGTTGGATGATCGTTGGTCATTCGGTGGTGGATTCACATTCAAACACCATGCCGACAATGGTGTAGAAGGTTTAGCATCAGAATTAAAAACATTGCCTTCACCATATGCCGAGAAACAGGCGATGTTGGTAAACGGTTTATTAGACAAAGTTGCCGACATGAACGACGGTTTTAATGAATATATCATCAGCCTGTCCGCCGCATATCAAATGACGGACGCTATGCAGGTTGCCGTCTATGGCGAATACACATTCGATACAGCGCATGAACAATCCCAGAATGGCACAGATGTCAAGGCTGAAATGGGTGTTCGCTTGAATGTTCAGTTCTAATTAAACGGAACTTACAAGAAAAAATAAAACTAACATATATTGGACAAAATCCCCGGCACGCCGGGGATTTTTTATCCCCTTGCGTACCTAGATAAATAAAAGTTTAGTGGGGTAAAAGTTCCCCTCCGTCGGCGGCGCACATGCGCCCCCGGGGAGGGGTGGACGCGAAGCGGACGGGGTGGGTTAACCCACCTCCCGGCTACGCCGTACTCCTCCCACGGAGGAGAACTTGTCTCTGTTCTTAATTTTTTTTTAACAAGTAAATACTTCACTAAACTTTTATTTATCACAGTATTAGATATTTTAACACTAACCACTAAAAATCCCCGGCATGCCGGGGATTTTTTATTTATCGCAGCATTTATTTCCAAGAAATTAAAAGCCCGTGTCAATCCCGCATTTTTATTCGTCAGTTGCAACCCTAACAAAAACGCCCCGATATGGGGCGCAGACATGAAACTGTGGATTACAAGATTAACGGTCGTTGCGTGATACAGGACGGTCTATAAACATCCAGATTAACCATATCAACGCCGCAATACCAATGATGGCATATACAATATTGCTGGCCAATGTAGCTGGTCCAAACAAAAATGCAACCAAGTCGAAACCAAAGATACCAATCAACCCCCAGTTCAGGGCGCCGATAAATGTCAATGGAATAAGAACATAGTTTGTAAGTCCTCTCATCTATTTTTTCTCCTTTTCAAGGTGTTATACTTGTCTTGTAAATAAGACACAGTTATTATAACTACTTTATTTTATTCGTGCAATCTCAATGCATCAATTAGGAAAAGGTACCTAGCCCAGGAATCTTGCCTTAATACTGGAACTGGTTGCCGTAAATCAAGGGTGTTGTATAATGATGTCAAAGGGGAAAAAATACCCCCCAGACTATTTCTGGGGGGGGTAATGTATGGCGCATATATTAAAACCATGTCCAGGGTTGAAATACCTTTAACAGGCCCAGGGCAGTACGCTTGTCGGCATAGGTATGACCACAGCGCGGGCATACATTAAATGGCTTGATGACGGCTTTGGCCTTTTTGAATACCAACAGCCACAAATACGCACCAACAGCCCAAGCAGCGATTACCAAACCCCACGCAACATAGCCAAAGTATTTATCAACTGTATTGGTGATGACTGTAATCGTTGTGACGTCTGACTGTGACAGGTCGTTATAAATCTTGGTTGCCACAGGCCAAGAAGATGGACGCCACGGATAAACATGTTCAATACCATAGTTTGTTAAGAATGTTGTCCCCAGACCACCAGTCTGTTTATCCAGTGATTTTTTTATCGCTGCATCCAGCATCTTGTCAACCTCGGTCTGGGCGACGCGTGTCAAATCTGTTTTTATTTTATCCAGTTGCTGATTTACCTTGGCCGCAGTAGCATCAACCTTGGCGATTGTTGTGTTGGCCTTGTCTATGGCGCTGTCTGCCTTATCCAGTCCTTTATTCACTTCATCAACGGCATTATCAACAGTGTCTGTTTTTACCCCCAGCATTTTTGCAAATCCAGTCAGTTTTTTTACGCCAGATGTTTTTTCGCGTGCATCTGCGGCGGCATCTGATGCCTTGGCCGTTGTTTCCTTGGCCGAGGCAGTAGTTTCCGAGACTTTATCGACCCCCTGTTCTACCATCTTGACACCATCTATGGCGACAGCAATCGGTTTTTCCAAATTGATAGAATCTGCGACGCCATCTAATAACGCTTCATACTGTTTTACAATTCCCTTTTGCAAATCAAAAAACATTGACACAACAATTGATTTCTTAATCGGTTGGGAATAAGTGTTCTTTATGTGTAACGGGAACCAAATTAACAGGGCAAACCATATGATTGTAAATATTAACATTGCGCGTTTGACACCGTTTATAAGCGATTTCTTTTTCGCAACAGTTTTTACGCCCCCCATATCGATAACTTCTATTTGTTTTTTTGCACGTGCCATAAAAAAACTCCTTTGATTTATATCAAGGAGTTTAGACGATTGTAGGTACATTTTGCAACGATTTATTTTACTTTCTGATTGTCGCGTATTGATTTAATAGCATCGTTAAATGCATCAATTTCTGCCTTGAATACACCTTGTGCGATTGAATACAACGGCCAGGTTGATTGAATTCGCATAATTTGCTGAACTGTACCCATGTATAAATCAGCACTTTTAGGTTTGTTAAACGTTGCAACATCTGTATCGGCTTTCAGCAAAAAACTGTCATTTTTAGCACCGGGGCACCCAAGAGTATAAACATATACTAGTTTATCAGACACGTCTTGGCGTACGACGGACAGATACATACGATTTGACAAATTCATATAAATATTAGATTTAATTTTTGCAGGTGTTATATTTTTATCCATTTGCGTTATCCTTGGTATATTTTTTAATAAAGTCTTTTTTAAATTCAGCAAAACGTCCCTGTTCAATCGCTTGGCGGATGTCGCGCATCAAGTCCTGATAAAACCACAGGTTATGCTGGGTCAACAATGTTGCGCCCAAAATTTCATTACACTTAATCAAGTGATGAATATAGGCGCGCGATAATTTACATGCGGGACATCCACACTTATCATCCAATGGACGCGCATCGTCGCGGAATTTTGCGTTGCGCATATTCATGGTGCCATGGCGCGTGAATGCCTGGGCGGTGCGACCGGCGCGCGTTGGCATTACACAGTCAAACATATCAATTCCGCGTTCAACCGCCCCAAGTATATCCAATGGTGTGCCAACCCCCATTAAATAGCGCGGTTTGTCCGCCGGCAACAATGGCGTAGTGGTCGCAATCATATCAAACATAACACTTTGCGGTTCGCCCACCGCCAGGCCACCAATTGCATACCCATCAAAACCAATTTCAGTCAATGCGCGTGCAGATTTTTCACGCAAGTCTGGGAAATCCGCCCCCTGGACAATACCGAATATACCATAGCCCGGACGGTCAACAAAGGCGTCTTTGCTGCGCCGGGCCCAGCGGGTCACCATATCGACATTTTTTTCAACACGTGCGCGGTCGGCGGGCAATTTAAGACATTCGTCCAACACCATCGTGATATTCGAATCCAACTGATGCTGGATATGTACAGAATCTTCGGGGCGCAAGAAATGCTTTTTCCCGCCGTCAAAGTGTGATGTGAATTGAACGCCATCTTCACTCATTTTCGTCAGGGTTGACAGGGACATTACCTGAAAACCACCACTGTCAGTCAAAATTGGACCGTGCCAGCCACCAAATTTGTGCAGCCCCCCCATCTGTTCAACCAAATCGCCACCGGGGCGCATCATCAAATGATAAGTATTGCCCAAAATTACTTCGGTGCCGGTTGCGGCAACTTGTTCCATGGTCAGGGCCTTGACCGTGGCGGCCGTGCCAACCGCCATAAAGGCGGGCGTCTGAAAAGTACCGTGCGCCGTTTCAACCGCACCACGGCGGGCGTTACCATCGGTCGCAATCAAATTAAATTTTAATGCCATTGTTGTTGGTTTCCTTTATCGTGTGCGCGCATTTGCCATGGCAATTTGCATTTGTTGCATGTGCGATTGATATTGCGTCTGCATTTGTGCCAACAAACGTTGCATTTCAACAACGTTGCGCCCCAATGTAAATGTTAATTCAGACATTTTATCGTTGTTATCACGCGCACGGTCCAGTTGCGATTCCAATTTTTCAACACGCTTTTGCAGGCGTGCATAATCACGTAATTGCTGTTTATATTCCTTGTCGTTTTTCATGGCGTCGCCGTTGCGATTGATGAATTTACCAATGGCATTTTGTGCCATGCGCGAATTTAACAGCATACTGCCGTATTTCAACGCCGCCTTTTTCCCAGCACGTGTCCCCAGGAACCGTTTCAACACCCGTGGATTTGCCAATACTCTCAGCCACACTGCCATAGTTTATTCCCCCTGTTCTGGTTGTTTTTTGAAAAGCAGGCAACAATCGCCATAACTGAAAAAGCGGTATTTTTGTGATATTGCATGTGCATATGCCGCGCGCATTTCATTTACCCCCGCAAATGCCGACACCAACATGAACAATGTTGACTTAGGCAAATGAAAATTCGTCAGTAATACATCAACCACACGGAACTTATAACCCGGGGTGATAAAAATTCTTGTAGTGCGACAGAACGGTGAAACGCGCTTGTATTTCTCGGGTGCACGGTTGTATTTTGCCGCACTTTCCAACAGGCGCATCGACGTTGTGCCAACTGCGATAACGCGCGTTGCCTTGTTGATAATTTCCGCCTGGTCGTCTGTGATACACCCCCATTCGCTGTGCATTTTGTGTTGGGACAAATCTTCGGTTTTAACCTGCATCCAGGTGCCGGCCCCGACATGCAATGTGATATTTACAATTTTTGCGCCACGGGCACGAATTTCATCCAATAATTCCGGTGTAAAGTGCAAACCCGCCGTTGGTGCCGCCATTGACCCCAGGGGTTGGGAATATACGGTTTGATAACGGTCACGGTCGGCCAGTTCTTCTTCGCGTTTCATGTATGGTGGCAACGGCATTTTACCAACGCGTTCCAATGTGGCAAACACATCTTCACATAAAAATTTGATTTTAATACCGCTGGCCATATTTTGTGAAACGATACCAATCATTGTGCCGTCTTCCAGCGTCAGCAGACGACCTGGTTTTAATTTTTTAAATTTCTTGCACAGCCCCCACCAATATCCGTCTTTGGTTGCGGTGTGTAATGTGATTTCATATTTACCGTCCGCAATAAAGCGCGCCGGTATAACACGTGAATTGTTAAAGACAACAACATCGCCGGGCTGCAAATAGTCCAGGAAATCACGAATGTGTTTATCGGCAACTGCGCCGCCATTAACAACCAACATACGCGACGCATCGCGCTGATCCAATGGGCGGGATGCGATTAATTCTTGTGGCAAATCAAAATCAAAATCAGACAATCCTAACATAGTACTACTTCTTGAATTCAAGCCCCTGATCTGTATAGTTTTCAGCTTTGTCTTCCCAATCGGGTTCCACGCGCACAAACAGGTGCAGACGTGCATTCACACCCCATTGGTCTTGGATGTCATGGCGCGCCGCCGTGCCGATTTGCTTTAACTGTGCACCACCACGACCGACAACAATCTTTTTATGTCCTTCGTTGCGGACAGCTATTTTCTGGTAAATATCCAGCACGCCATCTGCGTCAACATCAACACGTTCGGTCATAACGTTAATGTGATATGGCAATTCCTGATGAATGTATTTGTAAATTTTTTCGCGCGTTAATTCCGCCAGATACAGTTCATCGGGCACATCGGGCGCATCAACCGTATCAAATAAATACGGGGATTCGGGCATAACATTCGCCAGCGCGGTCAACATTTTCTCAATACCATCGTTTTTCAACGCAGAAATCATAAATATCTCAGCCCAAGGTGCCAATTCATTTAATTCCGCGACCATCGGCAATAATTCCAACTTGGCAATTGCATCAACCTTGTTTAACGCGACAAAGATGTTTGGGCGATTGGCAATCTTTTCCGCCAATGTGCGAATTGTTTCGGTTATACCCTTTTGCGCATCAACCAACAACAATATCGCATCTGCATCGGACACCGCGTCCATCGCGGCGGCAACCATTGCACGGTCCAGACGGCGCGACGGTTTGAAAACACCGGGCGTATCAACAAATATCAATTGTTTATCACCCACCATTTTAACGGCACGCAGACGGGTACGTGTGGTCTGAACCTTGTGCGAAACAATGGACACCTTGCGTCCCATGATTTGATTTAACAAAGTACTTTTGCCCGCATTCGTCGGGCCGATAATGGCAACAAAGCCGGAATATGTTTTTTCTGTCATGATAAAACCATAGCACACCATTTTCAAAAGTAAATAAAATCTTGAAAAATTACGCATATATGCTAAGAATAGTGCGTGTGGGCGGGGTAATATAAAAAAAGGACATAAAATATGCAACTGACCGGACCCGAAATTCTACGCCGTATGCAGGTGAAAAAAAATCCAGATATTATAATCAGACCATTTGACAAGCGTTGCCTGGGGTCAAACAGTTATGATTTACACCTGGCCGACACCCTGCGCGTGTACAAACATACGTTACCAAGTGGCATGAAACCCGCAATCGAATACCAAGGGCAGAATATAGTATATAGTATGCGCGATTGGTTCGAAAACGAAACAATATATAAAAAATTTTGCAAGTCACCAGAGAAATATGACATTCGCAATCCGCGATATCTGATTGACCCAACAAACCCAACACACCATGAAACGATTGATATAAAAATCCCGGAAGGGGGACTGATTTTATCACCAGATGTCGGTTACCTGGGGTCCACTGTTGAATACACAGAAACGCGCAACTTGTTCCCGTATATTGATGGAAAATCTAGTGTTGGACGCAATTTTATATTAAATCACCATACCGCCGGCCGTGGCGACGATGGATTCTGTGGGGAATGGACGCTGGAAATTCGTGTACTGTACCCAACGGTTGTTTATCCGTATATGCGCATAGGTCAGATTTATTATGAACAGTTCAAAGGAAAACGTATGCCGTATGACAAGAATCCGCACAGCCACTATAAAGGGCAACGCGGTCCAACGGCGGCGGCGATTATTCCGATTGATTCCTTTTTGAAAGAAAAGCAGAAATAAAAATCCCACAAACGTGGGATTTATTTATGGGACCCCAAATTTGACACACATCGAACCGAAAAAGTGCAACAAGTGCTTGATTTAGGCCCGTTGTTGAATGAGGTGTTAGCGGAAATAAAAAATCATAATACTAAGTTGTGTAACGTTCCTGATTGATTCAACGTGACCTGTGTATAATGTCATTGACAGACGATATAAATCTAAATAAGATTTGAAGTATGAAGAAGTTTTTCAAAACACTTTGTCTGTTATGTCTGCTGGGATGTGGTTATGATATACCCAAAAAGACCAACCACACTGTATGTGGCGATATTTATTCCCTTGATTGGTCAAAAAAACAGGAAGCGATAGACATATATAATGCATGTTTAGCAACCTTGGACACAAACGATAAAAAATATACAGATTCTATGTTGTATCTGGCATATATCTATTTGTCCGACAATGAATACCAAGACATTGAATATGCCAATCAACTGATTCACAACGCAATGCAGATAATGGCCGCTGATTGCGATGGTGCGCATGGTACATATGATAATTTTTGTTATTTTGAATATTTCAAAGACGAGGTTTCTTGGCCAGAATATTTTAAGAATTTTGATGATGCCAAACATTTATTTCACATGACCTTGCCTTGTGTTCACATAGATATGATAAAGGAAAATAAAAGCGCACTTGAATTGATAGAGGACTATTTCGGCAGTTCTCGTGATGCTGCTATTGCCGGTATTTGCGACCCCTTTAATCCATACGAGATAACACAATTAAGACGCTTTGTCCGGTCTCCTGGTTTTGACGAACTGTCAAAAATAAATCCAGAACCATCCATTAATGGCACAATGAGTTTCGCATTCAGTACATCAAATTATCATGATATGATAGAGATGTTGACTTATCCTGTGTCTTTTTTTCAAGATAAGACACATGATGATTTATTCATAAAACTCAATTTTGAAGAAAAAAAGTTTTTTTATGCAAAAGATTTGCTATCAGAACTGGCTAAATATGACGACCTGGTTTTGATATATGATGCAATGGCAGACAATATCAAAAAATACTATATTGATGCATTACATATGTCAGAACAAGATGCGGTCAAATATGCTAAAATGACCGCATCCACCCTGATTTTGCACAAAATATTCTATCGTTAGTTTGCATTTAAAAACATTCGTTTTGTCCATTCACGACGAGCTTTTTGTACATCTTTTCTTTCAGACGCTTCCTTTGCGGCGGTTTTCCAGTCTTTATTTTTGATGGCTTCAAATAACTTTGGCCAATACCGTTCAGAAAACCTGTTGTTTCCCATATTAAATTGCATATCTAACAATGCTTGCTGTACAGATATCGGCATATCTATAAAATTCATTATTTTTTTGTTTAATTCATTGTATGCAATTTCCAGTTGTTGGTTAAACTGGTTATAAATTTGATTTGGCGATATTTGTATGTGTGCATAATCATATTCTCTAAAAGTACCATTATTTATTTCTGATACCATTTTTGAATGAATATTTTGTTTTTCGGCTTCGGTTAATTCCGTACCAGTGTTTGTATTTATAATATCTAACTTTAAAAAATCGTTTAGTTTATGTATATTTTGACCGATTCCAATTGTTAAATAACCTTTGGAATCTGTGTATGGGCTTTTTCTGATTCCTTCGTGCGCCATTACATCATTCTTAAATTTATCAGTTAATATATTTTTCATATCACTTGCCTTTTGTGTTTCTGGTTTTTGACCTTTGTAAACTTTGCTGTCTATTTTCTTGCCGGCCTCATTCAATTCTACTTCTTCAACCCAACAACGACAGTTTGGATGAACGGGGATATCTGATATACATTCTTCGGTTTCATAGACCGTCCCATCATTCCCCACGCAGTCGTCGCATGTATTTTCGCCATGCTCGCTGTGCCATATCCATATCTTGGGCGTAATTTTGAATTCTGGAATATTCAAAACAAAGGTTTCCAGACTGCGCTTTGATACATGACCGCCCGGCATTAAAACTTTGACCAGTATCGGCGTGCCAGGAACGACGTATTCTTCGATATCAAAATTAAAACCGATTGTTTCAAAGTAATCACCGTATGTGTCCAGGACATCTGCTTCTGCCTCGCTTTTATCAGACTCGAACTCCGTTTCTATTTCATGTTGTGCATTATAAAACTGCTCCAATGTCATATCATATTCTGGGCGCATCATACGACCCGTGGCATCAAACGCCACGGTTCCCGGATACAGAATATTCATATACTTGGTCGCACGTTTATATGTTTCGCTGTTTTTATCACCGTATTCAGGCGACGATATCAGTTCTTGTAAAAATTTTGGTGTTTGCATTTTCTTCCCCCATAAAAAAAACACCCGCGTGTGCGGGTAATAAAAAAGACGACCAAATGTCGTCCGCTGAATATGCGCATTATATCATAAAATACGAATTTTTTCAATAAAAAACACCCCGTTGGGGTGCCTTTTTATAATGGGGCGGATAACCGGACTCGAACCGGCGACATTTGGTACCACAAACCAACGCTCTAACCAACTGAGCTATATCCGCCATACTGAATCTTTATTGGTGGAGCTGATCGGACTCGAACCGACGACCCCTTGCATGCCATGCAAGTGCTCTACCAACTGAGCTACAACCCCACGACAACTTGAACTTGCACCCAATCTCGGCTGTGCTATGCACAGACGGATGAGCTACAACCCCATGCGCCGACATATTCTATATTTCTTCTTGCCAAATGTCAAATCAATTTGCTAATCTTTTTCATATCTAAGGAGACATAACATGGATTATCAATCATTAAAGGCCGAAGTTGAACAGAAAACGGCACAAACACTGGAAGTTTTGAAAAATGAATATGCGGGCTTGCGTACAGGGCGTGCGTCTGTACATTTACTGGATGCTGTGCGTGTGCCGGTCTATGGTTCTGAAATGCCAATTAACCAGGTTGCAACGGTTTCCACACCTGACAATCAAACATTATCTGTAACGGTTTGGGATATTACAAACGCGCCCGCTGTTGAAAAGGCCATTCGCGATTCGGGTTTGGGGCTGAACCCAATGACGGCCGGCGGTGTAATTCGCCTGAACATGCCACCACTTACCGAAGAACGCCGTCGCGAATTGACCAAGGTTGCCGGTAAATATGCAGAAGAGGCTAAGATTTCCATGCGCAACATCCGCCAAGATGCTATGGGCAAAATCAAGCGTGCCGTCAGCGACAAAGAAATTTCCGAAGATGACCAACGCAAATTCGAAGATGATATTCAAAAGGTCTTTGACAAACGCGGGACCGAGGTTGACGCCCTTGCGCGTGAAAAAGAAGCCGACATTATGTCTGTTTAATTGCAATTAATGGATGGAATGAATATGTTAAAATTATTCAAAAAGAAAACAGCGCCTGTGATTGCAGGCAAAATTCCCCAGCACATCGCATTTATCTGTGATGGTAATCGTCGTTGGGCGGAAATGCGTGGTCTGCCACCATTAATGGGGCACCAGGCGGGTATTTCAAATTTTGAAAATCTGGTTGATTGGTTTTTTGCGCGTGGTGTATCGACAATAACGTTCTTTTGCTTTTCAACAGAAAACTGGAATCGTTCCGAAGACGAGGTTAATTTCCTTATGGATTTGTTCTATACTGAATTGACCAAGAACATGGAACACGCACTGGAAAAGAATATTCGTTGCCGCGTAATTGGTTCACGCGATAGACTGCCAAAAAAACTGGCCGCCCTGTGCGATGAGTTAGAGGAAAAAACCGCCGAAAACACGGGCGGTACGGTTGCCTTTGCTGTGAATTATGGTGGGCAACAGGAAATTGTGGACGCGGTAAATGCGGCAATTGCGGCGGGCGAACCGGTCAGTTTGGAAACATTTGAAACATATCTGGATACGGGCGACCTGTTGCCAATTGATTTGATGGTTCGCACCAGTAATGAAAATCGCATTTCTAATTTCTTGCTGTGGAAATTGGCATATGCAGAATTGTTGTTTGTGCCAGAACATTGGCCCGATTTGGTTAAAAACGAACGTGGCTGGCAAAATGTACTGGATGAATTTGCAAAACGCAATCGCCGTTTTGGTGGTGGGAAAAAGGCAAATTATCTTGGTAAAAAGAAATAAAGGGGACGGGTTATGTCAAACACAACACAAAGAATAATTGTTGGCACCATTATGGCGTCGATTGCTGCATTGGCGGCATTGGGCGAATACTTTGGTTTGCCCGCGGTACGTATTCTGGGAATTGTGGTCGTTTTGGCGATGATTGTAGAATTCGTTTTATGCCTGCGTCGCGTGCCACGCGATATTGTGCGTGCAAATAAATTATCCTTGGGTGGCTTTCTGGTTTGGTTGTTCGTAATGTTGGCGGCAATTAACGTTGTTGGTGCGCGTCCTTGGATTGTTTTGCTGTTGCTGATGATTATTTGTGCGGCGGACATTGGTGCATGGTTGTTTGGTCGTATTATTGGTGGCGATAAAATGTGGGAACGCCTGTCGGCGAACAAGACGTGGTCTGGCCAGATTGCGGGTGTTGCCTGTGGTACGTTTGCGGGTGTGATGTATGGTCTGTTGGGGGCGGATACATTTATGCCACAATTGATGTGGATTGGTATTAGTGTATCTTTATTGTCCCAGTATGGCGACTTGACCGCCAGTTGGATTAAACGTAAACTGGGGATTAAGGATTTCGGTCGCATATTGCCGGGGCACGGTGGTGTATTGGACAGATTTGATGGCTGGATTTATGCATTGCCGTTGGTCTGGTTGGTTATGTTGTAAGTTTGTATGGTAAAGGAAGGGTGAAAACATGCATATACTGTTGACGATTGTCGCACTGTTGATTGTTTTAGGCGTTGTCGTATTTGTGCACGAGTTGGGGCATTTTTTAGCGGCGCGCTGGGCTGGTGTGCGTGTTGATACCTTTTCCATTGGTTTTGGCCCCGCGATTGTAAAGTGGCACGATAAACGTGGAACATTGTGGAAAATTGCATGCTTGCCCCTGGGTGGCTATGTTTCTATCTATGGCCAAGAAGACATGTTCAACCGCAAAAAGTATGCGGAATTACCGGCTGAAAAAAAACGTGGTCACTATTTGTCTGCGCCCGCCTGGAAACAGTTTGTAATCATCGGTGCTGGTGTATTTATGAACTTTTTATTGGCGTGGATAATTTATACATCCTTGTTCATGTTCCAGCCACGCTTGGTCGGCAATTCCCAATTGCCCGTCATTGGCCAGGTAATTCAGGAATCGGTTGCCTTTAACGCGGGTGTCAAGCCGGGTGATACGATTGTTCGTATTGATAACGAAAAAATCACCAACTGGGGCGAGGTTATATTGGCCAAAGAACTTGCATCCAATCGTGATGCAGATGTCTTGATTGTCCGTGGCGATGAATTGGTAAATATCAAATTGTCGCCGGCGGAACGTTGGGGCATGGTTGCCGACGGTGCACGTCGTGCCGACCCAAAGCCCCAGGGACTGTTCCGCGCGATGTATTCTGGTGCGCGTAAAACATACTATGAATCTAAAACATTGGTTGTTGTGTTAAAACAGATTATAACCGGCGAACGTTCATCAAAACAGTTGGGTTCGTTTATAACAATTGCCCAATATTCGGGACTGGCGCTTGCTGCGGGATTTTTCAGCCTGTTGTCCTTGATTGCATTGCTGTCTGTTAATTTGGGCGTGCTGAATTTATTGCCACTGCCGGTACTGGACGGTGGGTATCTGTTGATATTAATTATCGAGGGGCTAACCCGTCGCAAACTTCAGGGTCGCGGCATGGAAATTGCAATTATGTGTGGTTGGATTTTGATTCTGGGGTTATTTATATTAACAATGTGGAATGATTTGGCACGTGTATTTGGGTTATAAAAAATGAAGAAAGTATCGTATATTGCATTATTGTCATTATTTGTTGCGCCCGCGGCATTGGGCGCAACCGTTTCGCGCATAGACGTATCGGGGAATCAGCGTATGGATGCGGAATCCATACGCATTTTGTCAGATGTTAAAATTGGCGACAATGTTGGTGAATCGCGCACAAATGCGATTGCGAAAAAATTACAGGAAAGTGGTTATTTTTCCAAAATCAACGTTCGCATGTCTGGCAACATATTAAAGATTGATGTGGCGGAATCCCCAATCATCAATATGGTCACCATCGAAGGCAATGACGAAGTTTCCACCGACGATTTGAAAAAGGAAATCAAGACCGCCGAACGTGCGTCTTATGATGCAGCGACAATTGGCGCCGACGTTCAGCGTATGTTAACGGTCTATCAACGCCAGGGTTTTTTTGGCACCAAGATTGAACCACAAAAAATCGAACTGTCGGACAACCGTGTAAATATAGTGTACGAGATTACCGAAGGGCACCCAACCTGGATAACTGACATTAAATTCGAAGGAAATAAAAAGTTTTCCGACCGCACCCTGCGTGGTGAAATTCTGTCGCGCGAACATGCTTGGTGGCGTTTTATGACGCAATTTGATACATTTGACGAAGATCGCATCCAATACGACGGTCAAATGTTGCGCCAGTTTTATTTGCGCAATGGTTATGTTGATTTCAATGTATCTGATATATCTGGCACATTCACCCCCGACCGCCAATATTATTCGGTCGTATTCACCGTGGAAGAGGGGGCTAAATACAAATTCGGCAAATTAAATGTGGACAATCCGTTCCCGGATGTACCGACAGACGAACTGCTGGACGTGATTGTGATGTCGTCTGGCGATACATACAATGTGGACTTGGTCGATGAAACATTATCGGCGTTGCGCAGTGCGGTTGCGGAATATGGTTATGCGTTTATAAACATTGAACCCGTCCCAACAAAAAACGCAGATGATAAAACGATTGACCTGACGTTCAAAATCCAAAAGACCAATCGCATTTACCTGAATTCGATTAATATATTGGGTAATGTGCGTACTTTTGATTCTGTGATTCAGCAATCTTTGCCAATGCGCGCGGGCGATCCATTTTCGCTTCAAACAATCGAAGAAGGCCGCCAGCGTTTAATGCGCACGCGCTATTTCAAAGATGTTCAAATGGTCCCAACCCGCGTTGCAGATTCCAACATGATGAATCTGGACATACGTGTCGAAGAACAACCAACCGGTGAATTATCGGGCGGATTTGGTTGGTCAAACATCAACGGATTTATGGTTGATGCGGGAATAACCGAAAACAACTTTATGGGACGCGGACAAATTGTACAACTGCGTGGCTCGATTGCGGAATATCAGAAACAGGCCCTGTTCAGTTTTACCGAACCATATCTGTTTGGGCGTGCGTTGTCTGCGGGATTTGATGTGTCGTACACAATGTATGATTATTCGAACTTGGGTGGTTTTGGTTATGACCGCGATTCTTTGACGGTTGCGGGGCGCATGGGGTGGCGTCTGACCGACCATTGGACCCAGAACGTACGCCTGTCCGCTGCATTTGACCAGAACTATGATATTCAGGCGGACGATGGCTGGCAAGAGGCACGCCTATACACCCTGGGCACCAATTTCCGCTATCATAACCTGGACACAAACTTTGCCCAGAACACACACACCGGTGTTGTTGCGAACCTGGGGGTGGCATACACGGGCTTTGGTGGCACAGAATCCTATATGCGATACAATGCGGACATCATTGGTATGGTAAAATTCTGGGATGACCGCTGGCAATTGCGTTCTTCGCTGGACTTTGGCTATATTCAGCCATTGGGCGGTGATTATGTGTCGCGTGTTTATCGTTATTTCTTGGGCGGCGAATCCCTGCGCGGTTTTGACGTGGCGGGCGTTGGTTCGCGTCTGTGGTATAATTCTACATATGCATTGGGCGGTCTGTGGAAATTAAATGGTTCGACCCAGTTAAATTTCCCAATGTTTATCCCAGACGAATACCAGATTAAGGGTTTCGTATTCTTTGATTATGGTGTCTTGGGCAAACCGCCTGAACAAGAATATAAAGATCCATATATGCATCAGCCAAATGACATTGATGATTCATGGCGTACATCTGTTGGCGTTGGTATTTATTGGAACACCCCAATGGGGCCAATGAATTTCAGTTGGGGCTGGCCGTTAAAGATGACCGACTATGACCGTGAACAACGATTCCTGTTATCGTTCGAAACCCAGTTTTAGTCTTGACGGCGATTGTGAAATTTGCGTATAATTAAAAAAACAGGAAAGGGGGACACAACATGAAGAAATTATTTTGTGGTGTATTGTTGGCATTGTGCCTTGCCGGCTGTGGCCAGGTTTATGACCGCGAACCGGTTGGCGTTGGCTATGACAACAATGAATTAAAGTTAAGTCCATGCGCCTGCATCATGGTGTACCAGGCATAATTTACCATTAATTGTTCTGGAACCGGGGGGGACGGATTGTTAAGATATCCAGACGAATTTAACACACCAACATTTCCGGCGGGTCCGCGTACTGCGTCCACCCGCGTGTTGTCTGTTGCAATAATGGTTGTATTTTTTTTGATTATATGCGCATGCGGTCTGTTACTTTGGACCCAGCGTTCCGCCCACGTCCATCCGTTCTTGGTGTCAATAAATAACATCACGGGTCAATGGGAAATCGTCGGACACCAGCATGGTGCAATGCGCGAAATGTCCACCACCCAGACATTACAGGAATCGGTCCTTGGGAAATTTGTGCGCAACTGGTTTTGGATTGCTGCGAACGATGATTTGAATGTGGCGCGCTGGGAAAAATGCGACCGTGCATTGGCGTGCAGCCCTGAAAACAAAACCGGTGTTGAAACGGGCGCGTGCGGAATTTATTGCCTGACGGGTGAAGACATGTTTTCGCGTTTCAATACAAATGTTAAACCGGAATACCAGGCGCGTATCGCAGATGGTGAAACATGGCACGTTGATATGTCGTCAATTCAGATGTTGCCTATTGGCGAAGTTCTGCCGAATGGTGGCGCATGGCAAATTCGCGCAAAAATCATTTCAAACAAATCTGCCCCGATTGAAATATTGGCATACGCAACCGTTGGGCGTAATATGGATGCATATCCACAAACATTGGGATACTATGTGGCGGACTTTAACGCGTATCGGATGAACTGATGAAAAAGTTGATAATGTTTTTATCGGGATTGATGTTAATGGTACTTATGTGCGGTGCCTTGGTTTTGGCGGGATTTATTTATGATACGGGTTCCAAAACAACAATCGACACGTATTTTTTTCAGCCCGATGATAACGCGATACGTCGCCCCGGCGTTCCGGTTGATGATTTGGTTCTGGGGGCGGACAAGATGCGTGAACGCCTTATTGCGAAATACATAACGGAATATTTCTATGCCACCCCAGACATATCGGACGTCAACCGGCGCAAGGCCGGCGAAACATCCCTGTATCGTATGTCTGCGCGTCCGGTGTTTAAGGCATGGCTGACAAATGTTGCCCCTGAAATAGAAGATTTGGCAAACTCACGTGCACTGCGTACGGTATCTTTGGTGTCATTAACCCAGGACACAAATAACAAATACTGGATTGCGGAATACGAATTAAAAACATGGCAGACGCCAAACAATTTTGCGATAAAACCAGTTGTAAATCGCGGCATTTTGTACCTGGGTATAAATTATGCACCGGGCATGCGCGATAAAATTGGCAAAAAATCGGTCGAAGACTATCTGGAATCTGGGGGCGACCCCGCGGCCGTGTTCAAGTTTATTGTGATTGATGTTGCATCACATGACTAAAATGGGAATAATATAGTATATGAAACAAATGCTGACGTTTTTTATGTTTTTATGTGCCGCGCTTGTTGCACCTGCTTATGCGGCATCTGATGCATTTGATTTTGATAATTTTGCGATTGTGGACAGTGCGGACACCGACATCACGATGGCGGATGTAGATTTGAATTCTGGTGCGGATGTTGCATCGGTTGCATCTTTTGATATTGCGGGTATTATGTTGGGCATGTCGTTTGATGATGTGTACACATTGTTTTTCCGCGAACGTGGTCTTTATTCTCCACGTGAAAAGAACAGCATAATATATACTATTCATCCTGATTGGAAATATAATCTGGATTATGAATGTAGGGGTGGGGGTACGGTTATACCGGCTGAATTGGAAAAATGTATCAACAGCCTTGCACGCAATCGCGGATTATTGTACGCGTCTGAATTGCACCTGGTTCGTGAAAACACGGGCGAAACGATTGTAGTGTATTTTACCAGCAATGCCACCGATAATCGTGTATATCGTGTGGTCTATAACAATGATGTTAATGAAATCGAGGGTGCGGCCGAAAAATTCGAAAAACAGCGTGAAAATAAAATTCTGGCATTTTGGCAACATGTACTTGATAAATACGGTGCGCCAAATTCCGGCACCGACCATTGGATATCCAGTACAAACTCATACGACCCAATGTTGATTGCATATTATGGTGCGCTGGATTTGGTTGACAATGGTCGTAATGCATCTGATTTGGTAAAAAATATCCAGTCTGCACGTGAAAACTTCCGGGCCAAGCCATATGCGTTCTAAGACATCATATCAAAGGGGATTGTTCGCCGAATTTTTGGCGCGTGTGTATTTGCGCCTGCATGGGTTTCGTATTGTAAAATCTCGTTATATTACTGGTCGCAATACACATCGCGCAGAAATAGATATTATTGCCCGACGTGGAAATTTGCTGATTTTTGTCGAGGTTAAAAATCGTCGCAACATTCAAACGGCATTTGACGCAATTACCACGCCCCAGGCAATCCGTCTGCGTCGTGCGGCGGAAACGTATATTACACGTACGGGGTGGGGCGGGGATGCCCGATTTGATGTAATTGCGGTATGTGGTCTGCGTATTCATTGGATAAAAAATTCCATATAAATATTGAATTCAGGAATATGTTCCTGTATAATTTGCATGTTGACTTTAACACCAAAGGAGAATACATGAAAAAAGCATTATTGGCATTGTTTGCCGTTATGACATTGGCCGCCTGCACAGGTTCTTATAAATCAGGCAATTGTGAATATCACTTCCTGTTGCACAAGGATATTTCTGTTTCAAAAATCATCGGCAATATGACCGGCGGTTGTTAATCAAAATCCCCCGATTGGGGGATTTTTTATTTTTTGAATGCTTGCGTGTCATGCTATAAAATGATATAATAAACCCAAGGAAATATGGGAAAGGCATGAAAAAGATAAATGTTTCAGCCGTGTTTGCTGGTATTCTGTTGGGGACGCCATTGGCGCTGTATGCCGCGTATCCTGCGTATCCAACATATCAGACAGCCGGCACAAATGGCCAGATGATGTATCTGCCATCTGTGAACAGTCGTGTTGTTTCAACGAATAGTTATGCGTCGACGGGCTATAATCCTGTGGTTGCGGCCCAGCCATCGCGCATAACGGGTGCGTTGCCACGTGTTGGTTCATCACAAACGACGGCCGGACGTCAATATTACCAGCCTGCGGACTATGACCGTCTGGCGGACAGCGGTTTGTATGTTGGATTGTCTGTTGGTTATACGGCTTCATTAATGGGGACGGTAAAATCTGACTATATCGGCGAAGAAGATGCATATACGGTGCCCGGTGCTTTCCAGGCGGCGGACTTTGATTCGGACAGTGTGATTCCATTACAGATTTCTGTTGGTGCGGCATTAAATAACGATGTACGTGTTGACTTTTCATATTTGCGTTATTCTAACATCAGTTATCCCAACGTTGTTCAAACTGACGATGGTACCGGCGGTTATATCGAGGCCCAGGTTGATGGTGGTGCAATTACATCCAATGTGACCATGCTGAATCTCTATTATAATATTGATTCTTATACTGGCTATTTGGCGGGTGGTTCGTTGCGCCCATACATTGGTGCGGGGGTTGGTATTGCGTTGAATACAATTGCGGACTATGTTGTGTATGATAATACGTTTTATGCAATTGTGGATGACCCAGCGTATGCCGGTCCGGGCCAATTAACTGGAATTTCAGATATTTATGCATACCACAATGGTGGTACGAACGAACAACTTGCCTTTATGTTAGAGGGGGGGCTTACCACAGAATTAGAAGGTGGCATAAAAATGGACTTCTTTGTCCGTTATGCAAATCTGGGCAAAGTAAAAACATCGGGCAGCATTGTGTTAAGCCAAATTGAATGGCTGGGCGACGGCGCCGGGGGCGAGTATGAAGCCCCATACGACAGTGTATATCATTATACAAACTGGTATGAAAGTGGTCGTTTAGGCATGGTTGACCTGGGGGTCCGTCTAAGATTACAGTTTTAGTTCCTTGGTTTAGGACAGGGGGGGATTATGCGCACAAATTCATTTTTGTTTTATTCATTTTTGGCTGCGCTTATGCCTTATACGGCATCGGCCGGTATTCGCGTGGGCAATCTCTCGCGTAATAATGCGGCGGCATACCAACAGTTAAATGAACTGCGCTATGGGGCCCAGACCGCCACAACGGCGAATCCAATCCCGGTTGCAAATACTGTTCAGGCCGTTGATGTAACCACGTCCAACACACCGATGAATATGGAAAAATGTTCAATGATTTACCCGGACGGTGAATTTGCCTTGGCGCGTCCAACCTTGGGGCGTGGTATGGGGGGCGCAACCACATGCACGGCGGTTGTTGAAATGCGTGCAATTGGTGCGGGGCCAAATGGTTCGGATGCGATTTTGGCGCGTGCAAATCTGGCGGCGGGTGATGCGGTCGAATGCAATATTTCCATGTTCCCAAATGCAACATATCTGCCTGCGGCGGGTGAAATTGAATTTCCCGCGGATGCAGAACCAACCATTGACGATGTTATCAAGATTATGAACGCCGAACAGAAACAAAATGCCGGTCTGAAAATTGCAGCCGGTGCCATAATTGGTGGTCTGGGGGGCAATATGGCGGGGCGTCCCGAACCGGGCAGTGATGGCATTCTGGGCGGTGGTAAGGCTAAAACCAACAGTACAATTATCGGCGCATTGGGTGGCGCGGCATTGATGGCGGGTAACGCCTATACGGGCAAGGTTGCGGGCGACACAATTTTATCCACCGGTGTTAATGCGGCGGCGGGTGCGGTTGTGGGAAATATTGTTGCGACGGGTGATTCGGTCCTGCGGATTGAGGGATGTACCGTTGATAACAAAGAAACCAAGTGCCTGTGGGGCTATGTAGAAGAACACGGTAATTTGGACGGCACTCCCTATATTTCTGCCAAGAACCCAAGTGATTTCAAGGTATGTAAAACAAACGACAAAGAAGAATGTGAATACAAAGAATTAAACATTACAAATGCCACAATCGCTGGGTGTGATATGGACAAACAAAAGAATCGTTCAACCGGCGAAAAAATGGACATTGAAACGCTATTTGCCCAGCCTGATGGTTTAAGTTGTGCCAATAAAAAATTCTGCTATCGTGACGGCAAAATGGTTGCGGGCTGGTCCGGATGTGATGATACCTGGGTGCAATTGGATGAAAAAACGGTTAATGTTGTTAACAGTCGCACCCCCGCCATGGTTGTGGACATAGAAGACAATGCCATGGGATGGAAAAAATCTGATTGGTCCAAATTTAAAACACAATACGCATCGCGCGAGGTTGTCGGACGCACCGGACGTGGTGTTGCATCCAATCTGGGTAATGGGACAAAAAAGCGATTCCTGGGCGATGTCGATATGAATTTCTCGCCCGTGTACCAGGAAGCCGAAGATGGTGCAATGATTGATCTGTCGAACAAAGCGCGCATGAAAGGTACCCTGACTGGTGCCGGTGTTGGTGCGGGTATGGGCGCGTTTGCTGGGTACCAAGGCGCCCAAAAGGATGTCGAGGATCGCTGGGTCTCCGCCGTACGCGAATATAAAGATTCCCTGCAAAAAATATACTGCGTAACTGGTAATCGATTCTTGTCGTACTATAACGACACAATAATAATTCCCGATATAGGTGAATAAAAATTAATCCCGCCATTTGCGGGATTTTTAATGCGTAATCACATTTTCAAAATCTTCTTCGCCCCAGATTGTAATACCCAATTCTTGGGCCTTTTGCAGTTTGCTGCCCGCATCTGCGCCCGCCAGAACAATGTCCGTCTTGGCTGATACACTGTTTGATACTTTTGCGCCCATGCGTTCCAGGATTTCCCGTGCCGCGTCGCGTGTATAGTTTGCCAGTGTTCCCGTCAATACAACGCGTTTGCCCGCCAATGGACCATCCGTTGTCGCCACCATAACATCCGCATCACGAACATTTACGTGTTGCAACAATCTGTCCAGTGCCGTCGCGTTATGTTCGTCGGCAAAGAATGAAACAATCTCGTCCGCCATAACATCTCCAATGCCGTCAATTGTTTTCAGTTTCCATGCCGGCGCATTTCGCAGCGCGTCCAACGAACCAAATGCACGTGCTAAAATCTTGGCGGTCACTTCACCCACCTCTGGAATGCCAATCGCGAACAAGAATCTGTGTAAATCGATGTTGCGTGCATTTTCAATGGATGTATTCAAATTAGCAACAGACTTTTCCCCAAAACCATCCATGCGCTTAATTTCATCACCGTGATTTTGAATCAGTGTAAATATGTCCGCGGGTTCACGTATCCAGCCACGCGCAACAAAGTTTTCCAACTGTTTTGTCCCCAGACCGTCGATGTCAAACCGCTTGCGTCCGACAAAGTGTTCCAATTCACCAATTAATTGTGCCGGACACCCCAGTGTATTAACACATCTGCGTGCCACCATTCCGGATTCTTGGACGACGTTCCCTCCACAAACAGGACAGGTCGTCGGAAATTGAAATTCCACCGCGTCCGGCGCGGATTCTGCCACGCCCACAATCTGTGGTATTACATCACCCGCACGCTGGACAATAACTTTGTCGCCAATTTTTACCCCAATGCGTTTAATTTCGTCTGCGTTGTGCAACGTTGCGCGCGAAACGACCACACCGCCAATATTAATGGGCTCTAATTCCGCCACCGGGGTCAGAACACCCGTACGCCCAACTTGAATTGTAATGTTGCGCAACGTGGTTATTGCGCGCGCGGCGGGGAATTTATATGCGACTTCCCATCGTGGGCTGTTTGCGCGACTGCCCATGCGTTCCTGGGTTGTAATATCATTAACTTTCAGCACCAATCCATCAATATCAAACGGAATATCTGGTCGAATTAACATGGTGCGATTATAGACATCCTGAATTTCATCCATCGTGCGTGCATGATGCGCCCATGCGCGTGTGGTTTTGAACCCCCATGATTCTAATTTGTCAAAGTATTCAGACTGGGTTGCAAAATCACGTGCTGAAATTTCGCCATACGTATAGGCGAACGCACTCAGTTTTCGTGTCGCTGTTATCGCGGGATTCAGTTGGCGCAACGACCCCGCCGCCGCATTACGTGGATTTGCGAACTGTTTTTCGGATTCCGCGTTCAGGGCAATAAAATCCGACCGCTTCATATAGACTTCGCCACGCACTTCGACCACGTCCGGAAATGTTCCCGACAGTTTTTGTGGAATGTCGGGTATAGTTTTCAAATTTTCTGTAATGTCTTCGCCCTGGACCCCGCTGCCCCGGGTCAGACCGCGCACCAATACGCCATTTTCATAACGCGCAGAATATGAAACACCGTCCACCTTTAATTCAATGAATAAATCTTTGCTGGACAGTTTGTTGAACCAGTCTGCCACTTCGCCTTCGTTGAATACGTCGGATATGGACAACATAGGCACACTATGCCGATGTGATTTGAATTTGTCAGACACTGCCGCCCCAACGTGGGTGGATGCACCATCCACCGCCAGTTCGGGGTACAGTTCCTCGATTTCCAGCGCGCGTTTTTTTGCCGCGTCATATGTTGCGTCGTCAACGACGGGCGCATCATTTTGATGATATGCCACATCCCATTCTTGCAACTTTTTTAGTAATTCGGCGTGTTCAGATAAAATAAATAAATCGGGTACGTTTTTCATACCCGAATTATAGAAAATTCACAAAAATAACACAACGGAAAAAGAATCCGCCTAGATTCCGAATTTATATACCGCACCGAAATAAAACTCGGTCGCATCTACGTCGGTTGTGGCATATTCTGTGCCGTGCATTTTGTGTTCGACTTCGCCATAGTATTGATACTTGACGCCCAGATTCAAATCGATACGGTCATTCAAAGCAAAGTTCACACCAATCATCGCGCTGTATGACAAATCAAACACAGAATCGGACAAATGTCCATATGCCGCATTAACATCACCCCAAATGCTGGCGAATCCAATCCCCAGGCCGGCATACGGTGCAATTGCATCCGCATATTCTTGGAACAGGTACACGTTAAACATATTTGCCCAGACATCAAAGTCAAAATCAGTATTGCGTTTTGTGTATTTCGCACCTGTGTACATTGTTTCAAATTCAACCTTTATATGGTCGCTTAAACGGTTGCCTACAACCGCACCAAAACCCCAGTTGTCTTTGCTGAATGTTGTATGACCAGCGCCGTTTATATCGTACTTGAATGCAATATTTTCGTTTTTATGTAATCTTATTCCGACATAGTTGTCACGACGCGCCGCTGTTTCGTAATTGTACCCGTCATCCCAGTATTCTTCGGCAAAAGCCGGCATGGTTGTTAAAATCGCTAAAATAAATGCTAATTTTTTCATATTCCCCATTCCTTTTATTCTGTGCTAAGATTATAAATATAAACTTTTGCAAAACGCAAGTTGTTTATGCTAATATTCCTAAGAAGCAAGAGGGAAGGAATTGCCACGTCGCACAGAACGCGCATATGATAAAGATGTGTCAAAGCCGTCATTAAAACGGCGTCTGTTGGTATGGTGTATGAATTTATTTTTGTTGGGCTGTGTTGCGGTTGCGGGCTATGTTGCGGTAATTTACCTGCGAATGCCATCGCTGGATGCGATTTTGTACGAAACGCGCGACGCGGCGGTTGTGTTTTTGGACAAAGACGGACGCGAAATACGCAGTGCCAATCGCATAATGGGTACGCCTGTGTCGGTTGAAACATTACCCCCCCATGTATGGCAGGCGATTGTTGCCATCGAAGATAAACGATTTTTCCGGCATGGTCCAATTGACGTGCGTGGTATAACGCGTGCAATATTTGGAAATCTGGCGTCGGGGCGCATGGCATCGGGCGGTTCCACCATTACCCAACAAACGGCAAAAAATATATTTTTATCACGTGAAAAAAAGATTTCGCGCAAGGTTCAAGAACTAATCTTGTCATATTGGTTGGAAAACCGGTTTAATAAGAATCAAATTCTGGATTTATATATGAATCGCGTGTCCTTGGTCGGCGGTTTGCGTGGTATTGATGCGGCGGCACGCGCAATGTTTGGTGTTCCGGCGGCAAAGATGTCAATCGGTCAATCGGCGCAAATTGCCGCTATGTTAAAGGCGCCCACGACATACAGTCCCCTGCGCAATCCGGAAAAAAATATCGCACGTGCCCGCACAGTACTGACCCAAATGGTACACCAGGGCTATATCACAATAAACCAGGCCCGCGCCGCCGCCCAATCGTTGCAACCCGCGACCGGTGTGGGGGATACAAACCTGTATCGATATTGGACTGACTTTGTCATGGATGAATTAAAATCAACAATTGGTGTATTTGATTCTGATATGTATGTTCACACCACTCTGGACATGGATTTACAAGACCATATTGCCGCGATTTTACCGGCCCGCGCCACCCCGCATCAGGCCGCAGTTGTGGCGATGGAATCCGATGGCGCGATACGTGCAATGTCGGGCGGAACAGATTATCAGCACAGCCAGTTTAATCGTGCCACATCCCCCCGGCAACCGGGCAGTGCATTTAAGCCCGTGGTCTATTTGGTTGCACTTGAAAACGGATTGTTGCCGGACAGTTATGTTAATGATTCCCAATTTGCAATTGGTGATTACAACCCAAAAAATTACAATGAACGATATTATGGCGATATAACATTGGCAACCGCATTCGCAAAAAGTGTTAATTCCGTTCCGTTAAAATTGACCGAATTGTATGGTATTGATTCGGTGTTGGCTATGGCGGGGCGTTTGGGTGTTGGTACGAAATTGCGTCGCGAATATTCAACGGTCCTGGGTGCGTCGGAAATGAGTTTGTTGGACCTGACCAATATTTATGCGGTTATTTGGAATAACGGGCAATCGGTGCGCCCTTATTCAATTACTAAAATCACAGATATGTCGGGCAAAGTACTTTATGAACGCAATCCATCCGATCCAATCACAATATTGCAACCACATACGGTTGAATCTATGACCGCGTTATTGGCGGATGTTGTTGCGCCCGGTGGCACGGGTGGTCGCGCCCGGGTTGATGGTGTTCTGGGCGGTAAAACCGGCACCAGTAATGAAAACCGTGATGCATGGTTTGTTGGTGCGACGCGCGATTTGATAATTGGTGTATGGATGGGTAACGACGATTTTTCCCCCATGGATTCCAAGATAACAGGCGGAACAATCCCCGCCGAAATCTTTCGGGAAATAGTATCAGGAATTTGGTAAAAACACTTGACAAAACATGTTTTTTTGTAGTATGCTTGCACAAGCAGTACTAACCAAAGGATTTTTTCAATGATGTTGCTGTTGTTTATGTAAAGTTCCCTGATTTTTGTAATGGGGGGGCAAAATATTAATTTTTTTACAAAAAAAAGGATAACTTATGTTACGCAGAATCATTGGAAAATCACAAAAATCCAATAAGAAGTCTAAATCACAGAACGCGGTCTTGCCGCGTTCCCTGTGGAAATTTTATTTCAAATACGCTGTGCCGGGCTCTTGGGGTGCGTTGATTGCATGGGCGATATTCTTTTTCATTGTATCTATGGATGGGGTTTTGTTCCCCAATTTTCAGCGTTGGTTCATCGCGTTATTTGAAAACCCTGTGCCTGCTGGAACAACCTTTATGTCGCATGCGTTGTGGACGATTGGATTAATAGTTGCTTTGTTGTTGGTAATAGATATCAGCGCCTTATTACGTGGCATTTTTTATGCGCGCTGGTCGCCAATAATTTCAAATCGAATTTGGACAGACCTCAGTGATTATGTTCATAGCCAGTCTATGTTGTTTTGGACGGGTCGCATGGCGGGCAAGGTTCATACTCAGATTCTGTATGTCACCAAGGGATTTGATGCCATCGTTGATTTCTGGCGTATTGTTTGTCTGTTTGCGGTGATTATCGTCAATATGGGGTTGATATTTTCGATAAATACTTATGTTGCGATAATGTTCGGGATTGTTTTTATTTTTCGTGCCGCATACAGTTGGGCGATGGTAAAGCCTATGAACAAATCAGCCAAAGATTACAGCAGCGCAAACAGCGAAGTTTCTGGGAAAAGCGTAGACAGTATTTCCAACTTTTCCGTTGTTAAGCTGTTTGCAGGCGTTTCGCGCGAACGTGCGTATCTAGAACCCTCGCGCCAAAAGGCGGTTCGTGCGCACAAACATAAATATTATATCCAGCGCTGGTTCTGGGGATTTCCTATGGTTGTATGGGATATCTGTTATGGCATAACATTGTTGCTGTGTGTGTGGTTGTACATGAACAACAAAATAACGGTTGCGGAAATTGTGTTTACTAATTCTGTATTTTTTACAGTTATGGGCACAATTGGTCACATTGTAAATCAGATTCCAAATATTACAGATACTTTGGGTTCGGCTTCGCGCGCGTATGAAGAATTGGTCGTCCCTGTGGACGTTGTTGATGCGCCAAACGCGCCGGCGTTGCAGGTGTCTTGTGGTGAAATCGAATTTCGCAATGTATCATTTAAATATAAACACAAATGGGTGTTGCGGAACTTCAACTTGAAAATCAAGTGTGGCGAACGCGTCGGCTTGGTTGGGCCGTCTGGTGCGGGCAAAACCACATTAGTGAATCTGTTAATGCGTTTCTATGACCCAACGCATGGTGAAATCTTGATTGACGGGCAAAATATCAAAAATGTCACCCAGGATTCCCTGCGTGAATCAATCGCATTCATCCCCCAGGAACCGACAATGTTCAACCGCACCTTGCGTGAAAATATTGAATATGGTAAACCGGGGGCAACGGATGCCGAAATTCGTCGCGCGTCAAAACGCGCCATGGCACATGAATTTATCATGGGTACGGATAAAAAATACGATTCTATGGTCGGCGACCGCGGGATAAAATTGTCTGGTGGGCAACGTCAACGCGTTGCAATTGCGCGTGCATTTCTAAAAGATGCACCAATCCTGGTTCTGGACGAAGCGACATCCGCCCTGGATTCTGAAACCGAGGTTTGTATTCAGCAATCGTTTGATGAATTGGCGGATGGGCGCACCACATTGGCGATTGCGCACCGTCTGTCAACATTGCGCAATATGGACAGAATTGTTGTCCTAAAAGACGGCCATGTAGTCGAGCAGGGCGCACATTCCACGCTTCTTCGTCATGGTGGCGAATATGCCCGCCTGTGGAAAATGCAATCTGGCGGCTTTATCCAGGAATAAAATAGCATGGTATAATAATACCGTATGATTTTTTCTTGACATTTCTGCGGGGTTGCGTCATAATAACCCCGCTTTAATTTATAAAACCAAGGGTAAAATAAAAATGGCAGCGACAAAATCGTTAAAAAAGTGCGAATTGGATGCCAAATGGTATCTGATTGACGCGACTGATTGCACGTTGGGTCGTTTGGCGGCATATACTGCAAACATCCTGCGTGGCAAGCATAAGCCTACATGGACGCCAAACATGGATTGTGGCGACCACGTTATCATTATCAATGCTGACAAGGTTGCATTGTCAGGACAAAAGGCTGACAAAGACCGTTTCTTCTGGCATTCCTTGTGGACGGGTTCCTTAAAGTCTCGTACATTGGGCCAGATGCGCAGCGACAAACCAGAAAAATTGGTTTTCAATGCTGTAAAACGCATGATGGGCCGTCGCACGGCGGTTGCCCTGGCGAACCAGCGTTTAACAAAACTGCACGTTTATGCAGGTGCAGAACATAAACACGAAGCACAGAAACCAGTTGTTATTGATTTCGCGGGCTTGAATCGTAAAAACAAAAGGGGCGAATAATGGCAGAAGCAAAGAAAACAGCGACCAAGACAGTTAAAAAAACTGCGACTGCTAAGAAAACTGCTGCCAAAAAGGCACCAGTTGTTGCACCAAAATTGAATGACGCGACATATGCAACCGGTAAACGTAAAGATTCTGTTGCACGCGTATATTTGATGCCGGGCAAGGGTAACGTCATCGTTAACGGCAAACCTGCGGCCGAATATTTTCGTCGCGCTGTATTGCAAATGATTGTCGCCCAGCCATTCGGCGTAACAAAACGTGAAACATCATACGACATTGTTGCAATGGTCGAAGGTGGTGGTTTGTCTGGCCAGGCCGGTGCGGTAAAGCACGGTATTTCCAAAGCGTTGGAAAAGGCTGAACCAGAATTGCGCGCCGTATTGAAATCTGCTGGTTTCTTGACACGCGACAGCCGCGTTGTAGAACGCAAGCACTACGGTTTCCGCAAGGCACGTCGTTCAACTCAGTTCTCCAAACGTTAATATTCGTTTGTTGGAATATCACACCCGCCACCCGGCGGGTGTTTTTATTCCCCTCCCCCGGAGGGGAGGGCCAACTAATGTTGGCGGGGGAGGGTGATGCCAGGCTAGCATCTATTGCCCCGCAGGGATTGGATAAAAAATGGAATTACTTGACTTTTGTTGTGTTTGTCCTATAATTAAACGTGAAGTGGGCACAATTCTGATGCCCAAACCCCCAGAAAAGGAAAATTTATGCATATTAATGAATTAAAGGCGAAATCGCCACAACAACTGCTGAAAATGGCAGAAGATATGGGAATTGAAAATCCGTCCCAATTGAACGTTCAACAACTGCGCTTTGCGGTTATGCGCGTCTATGCGGCGGACAAAAAAATCACATTGATTGGTGATGGTGTACTTGAACGCATGCAGGACGGTTTTGGCTTTCTGCGCGCGCCGGAATCAAACTATTTGGCGGGGCCGGACGATTTGTATGTGTCGCCACAATTGATTAAGAAATACGGTCTGAAAACGGGTGATTATGTCGAGGGACAGATTCAAGCCCCCGCCGCCGAAACGGAACGTTATTTCGCGTTGGAAACAATCGAACGTGTCAACGGCGATAACCCAGAAAAATTAAAACACCGTGTGTCATTTGATGATATGACCCCACTGTACCCCGATGAACAGTTAAAGATGGAGGTTCCCGATGACAAGGATCGTGGTCGCAACCTGTCCGCACGTGTTATCGACCTGATTTCCCCCACGGGCAAGGGGCAACGTTCCCTTATTGTTGCGCCACCACGCACCGGTAAAACGGTTATGCTGCAAAATATCGCGCATTCTATCGCGACGAATTATCCGGACGTAAAATTGATTGTTCTGTTGATTGACGAACGTCCCGAAGAAGTAACTGATATGCAACGCAGCGTCAAGGGCGAGGTTATATCGTCAACATTTGACGAACCGGCCGCGCGCCATATCCAGGTTGCCGAAATGGTTATTGAAAAGGCCAAACGCCTGGTCGAAGCGGGCCAGGATGTCGTCATCTTGTTGGATTCTATCACGCGTCTGGGCCGTGCGTACAATACCTGTGTCCCATCCAGTGGCAAGGTTTTAACCGGTGGTGTTGACGCATATGCATTGCAGCGTCCAAAACGTTTCTTTGGTGCCGCCCGTAATATCGAAGGTGGCGGTTCATTAACAATTATCGCAACCGCATTGGTTGATACCGGTTCTAAAATGGACGAAGTCATCTTTGAAGAGTTCAAGGGAACCGGCAACAGCGAAATTATTTTGGATAGAAAGTTATCTGACAAACGCGTATATCCTGCGATTGATATTACAAAATCTGGTACCCGCAAAGAAGACCTGTTGGTGGGCAAAGACATCCTGTCAAAAATGTATGTCCTGCGCCGCATTATCAACCCAATGGGCACGTTAGAGGCGATGGAATTCCTGTTGGATAAATTGCGTCTGACAAAAACAAATTCGGACTTTTTCAGTTCGATGAACCAGTAAAAATCCCGCCACTGGCGGGATTTTTACTAAAAAAGTTTTGTTGGGTAAAATATATGTATTGCACAGGTCAACGCGATGCGCTACAATACAAGGTATAGAATTAAAAGGGGGTCAAAAAATATGCGGAATTCAGGGAATTTTATGTGGGGATTTATACCGCGGGTAATCGTCGGTTTGGTCTTGGCGATAACGGTATGCGCAAACGCAAATGCAGGGGCTGTGGCTGTTTTGTGTGCCGACCAAGAAAAATGTGAAAAAGTGGAAGTAAAAGAAGGTTCCTGTAATTACTTTACCACGGGAAGGTACAAAAGTGTGGGCGAATGCGCCACAGGTTACTGGTATTGCCTGAATGATGAAAATGGGGATTGCGTGACGTTTAATTGCCATGCGTGCACAAAGGGATACGGACTGATGTCGGTTAACGATATGTTTGGTGGTGTGTGCGAGTACACTTTGTATGATGTCAATGGGAATGAACTTTTAACAAATGGTGACGCGTGTGCGGAGGGTGCAGAAGGGACATGCCCCCCATCGTATTGCAATATGGAAGACCCGATTTATGGAGATGAATTAGACTATCCAAATTGTATGAATGTTGAGCCCGACCAGTACAACTTTAGCCCATACATTAATGGGTTTTCTGGTAGTAAAGGATGTTATATCCCCCAAGGAATAGAACTGGGCGATGAGTCTGGCACGTTCACGTACGATGGGGATTGTTACTTTAAGGGATAGGGACTTTGATAAAAACCGCCAATGGCGGTTTTTTAATTCTTTTCCGCATAGATAAACAAAAATTTATTATTCCAGGATTTTAAAACCGTGCTATGCACGCAAAGTGCACACAAATACAACGAAAAATCCCCCGATTTGGGGGATTTTTAATTCTTGTTTGCAACACGTTCGCGGAATTCGTTGCTGGGGCGGAAAGTCGCCACCCGACGTGCAGAAATAATCGCACTTTCACCTGTCTTGGGATTGCGTCCCATGCGGGCATTTTTTTCCAAGATTTTGAAACTTCCAAAACCTGCAAATTTAACTTCTTCGCCGTTAATCAGTGCATCACGAATTTCATCAAATACGATATCAATCATTTTATATGCGTCTGCGGTTGTCAAACCAAAACGTTCGCGCAACCTGTTTGCAAAATCACTTCTTGTTATTGTTGCCATTTTTTCTACCTCTACCTTGTTTATTTAGTACTAATCAAATCACCAAGCATTATACATTTGCAAATGTGTACTTGCAATATTATTTTATTAAGAATAAAATAGCACCATTCATTGTCCCCATAGTTCAACTGGATAGAACAAATTCCTCCTAAGAATTAGATGCAGGTTCGAGCCCTGCTGGGGACGCCAGTCCACAGCATGGACAAGAACCGTCCCAGCAACGCAGTTGCGTCAGGTTCGGAACGCCAGTATATCACCCGCTGTTTGCGGTGTTCTGTATATATTTTTATTTGTGAATAAATATACCAAGACCTCTTCTTGGAAAGCGTAATTTGAAAACGAATCCGCACGTGATATTCTTGTTGTATTTGGTTTATAGCACGCATGTGAAAATTGTCAATGTTTTATTGGTTGATATGTGCCTAAAAAAATATATAATACGGCAGTGTTATACAGGAATGCACATGAAAAACAAAGCGGTTAAAATAGGAATTGTTGCAACAATATTACCACACATTTTTTGTTGTGGATTGCCAATGTTGCTGGCGGTTATTGGTCTGATTGCACCAGATGCGGCACATTTTCATATTTTACCACATTGGTTGGAACCATGGTTATTTGTGTTTTCGGGCGCTATGTTAGTATTATCATGGTATTTGGTGTTGCGTGATTGCCGGTGTGCCTGTGAACATTGTGGTGGGAACAAAACGCATCGCACCCAGAAAATCGTTGTTGGTGTAATAACAGCGCTGTTTATTATCAGCTTGTTATTGCACATTGTTTCGCATCATTAATGTCTTTCATATAATCTCAAACATAATCATATATTCCTGAAAACGGCTTGAACGATGATATGATTTTTGATATAATAAAACCTATGAAAATTACCCGTCGAAACATTTTGAAAATCACAGGTTTTTCTATTATAGCGGCATCCGTCCTGCCACGTGTTGCGTTCGCGGCGCGCAATTCTCTGCGTTCTTTGCGCACTGGGGTTCAGCCTGGCAATAAAACGCGCCTGGTAATTGAAACGTCTGCGCGTCCATCATATTCCTTGTCATATCCCACGGGACAGTTGGTGGTGAATATTGCGAACATGTCTGCAAACACATCTGTTTCGGCAAAATTGGCATCAAACGGTTTGGTAAAATCGATTGCCCAGGTGCAAAATGGCGATGCTTTGCAAATTGTGGCAAATCTGAAACAATCAATTGCCCAAATTCCAAAGTCTTCTGTCATGATATTGGAACCGAACGGCGACAATGATTATCGTCTGGTGTTGGATTTTGTTGCGGGCGCAACGGCCACAACGCCCAAGGGTACTTACACGACATCTTCTGCCACGGCAACAACCGCAATCACGGCGTCGCGCAAATATATAATTGTTGTTGATGCCGGCCACGGGGGCAAGGATCCGGGCTGCATAGGCAAGGGCGGGACCCGCGAAAAAGACATTGTGCTGTCGGTTGCGAAAAAATTGAAAAACAAATTGGATTCGAACGGGTTCAAAACATACCTAACGCGCGATGGCGACAAATACTTAAAGTTGGCGGATCGTGCCGCAATTGCCGAAAAACGCAAGGCTGACCTGTTTATATCCCTGCATGCCAACGCGAACCCCAGTCGCAAGATGAAGGGCTTTTCAATCTATACTCTGTCGGAAAAGGCATCGGATGAAGAGGCAAAAAAACTGGCCGAGGCTGAAAACGCTGCGGATAAAATCGGGGTCGAAGGCTTTACCGAATTCGAAGAAAACATCCGTATTGCATTATCATCATTGCAACAGCATGCCGTTGCGGAAATGAGTGAAGAATACGCCACCGGCTGTGCCAAATCGTTCAAACGTGCATCTATTGAACAGCAACCCGGTCCCGATGTGCGCCACGCGCCATTTGCGGTTTTGCGTTCAACTGTCCCGGGGGCATTGTTGGAATTGGGACATCTGTCCAACGCTGCCGAAGAAAAGTTATTAAAGACATCATCGCACCAGGATAAATTGGTCAATGCAATCGTAAAATCGGTCAAAAACTACAACTTCGAAGTCTAATCCCCTTCGCCCCGCACAAGGGGTGGCGCGAATGCGCCGGGGTAGTGGTAAATAAAAGACAAAATACAATGTAATCGGTTAAAACAAAACACGCCCCGTTTGGGGCGCATTTTATTTTAATTCTGGCGGAGACGAAGGGATTTGAACCCTTGATACGGGGTTGCCGTATACACGATTTCGAGTCGCGCGCATTCAACCGCTCTGCCACGTCTCCGTGCCCGCCATTATAATCACCCTGGGATTATTTTGCAAGGGTTAATATTTGACATTTTCTGTGTGCTTGATAAACTAAATTTCATGGAAAAAACATTCAATGAAAAGGTTTATGATACCGTTGCCCGCATTCCCGCCGGACGTGTTGCATCATTTGGTCAAATTGCGGCGATAATTGGTCGTCCGCGTATGGCGCGCTTTGTCGGATATGCGTCTAATAATCGGGCGTCATGGCACCTGCCGTGGCATCGGGTTGTATTCAAAGACGGTTCCCTGTGTTCCGGCATGGCGGCCGAACAATACCGCGCACTAAAAAGCGAAGGTGTTAAATTTGATGCTGAAAAACGTGTTATTATGACGGATTATCAATGGGACCCCGAACGCGACGTCGCACCCATGGATATACGTGATTTTCCGCTGGTATTTTAATCCAGAACCAAACCGGGTGGTCTGCGCCCGGATTATTTTTTACTTGGTTTTGTTTTTCCGATTTTCCTAAAAATAACATCTTTGTCCAACTTTTGATATGTCATAAACCATGGGTGATTACCCGATTCTTGGCGCATGGCGGTTGCGGTACTGGGGGCGGGGCGCAAAACATCGTTGCCCGGCATCCAATTTGCGGGTATGGCAACCCCGAATGTGTCGCCGGTCTGCAGTCCGACAATCATTCGTTTTATTTCGTTGATGTTGCGCCCCAGTACCGCTGGGTAATATAAAATGGCACGTATTATACCATTTGGGTCAATAACGAACACCGCACGCACCGCATGTGTGTCCGACGCACTAGGCTGAATCATTCCATACATTTTTGCAATTTTGCCACTTAAATCATCAATCAAAGGAAATGTTATTTTTGCGCCGTCCTTCATTTTTTCAATCGCGTCAAGCCATGCCAAATGCGATGACAGCGCCCCAACAGACAACCCCACCAATTGCACGTTCAATTTTTCAAATTCGTCCATTTCGCGTTGAAAAGCAATAAATTCAGACGTACAAACCGGCGTAAAATCTGACGGGTGTGAAAAGAAGAGAATCCATTTACCTGCAAAATCTTGTGGGAATTTAATTGGACCGTTTGTGGTGCTGGCGCTAAAATCTGGGGCGGTCGCGCCAATCAATGGTATAGAATGTGCGTCTGTTTGCACGTCTTCATATTCACCACATTCGCATAAATCGAATAAATCATCCATATTTTTTTTCTCCTTTGACACTTTTAATGTATCATTTTTGGCGGATTTTTGGCACAGGAACGTATTCCGAACAAATAAAAAACTTTACTCTTGATAAAATGTGCTAAGATATAAATAATAAAGGGCAAGAACAAAGGATATAAATATGAAAAGGTCAGACATTGTACGTTCTATTCAGGTTCGATTCAAACACATGCGCGCGAACGACGCGGCGGCAATTTTGGACACGGTATCGGACCATATGATTGAATCTGTTGCCAACGGCGACCGCATTGAAATTCGTGGTTTTGGCACATTCCAACCACGCGCCCGCGCCACCAAAATTGGGTATAACCCCTGTACGGGCCAGCCTATGCCATTACCGGCCAGCACGACTATTTTATTCAAGCCCAGTCGTGAATTAACCAAAAAGATGAATGGACAGTAATTATGTTATTTGGAAAAAAATCAGGCATAAAAAACCGTAATCGTGAACGCTATGAACGTGTTCGCCGCCTGATGTGGATTAAGTGCGAGGCTTGTGGAAAACTGGTCTATTACAAAGATTACAAAGACAATAAATACATATGCCCCAGTTGCGGTCGTGCTTTCATCATGACCCCGAAACAGCGTTTTGATTTATTGTTTGACGACAATACTTGGGAAAAATTGACACCCCCAATCGTGTCAGATGATCCGCTAAAATTTACTGACCGTGTGGCTTATACCGACCGTTTGGATGATGCGCGTTCTGAAACGGGGTGTTATGATGCGGTATCGACGGCGGACGGCACAATTGGTGGTGTTCCGTCAACGGTATGTGTATTGAATGGCTTGTTTATGATGGGGTCCATGGGGCGCGCGGCGGGCGATGCAATTGTTGCGGCGATGGAACATGCGATTGCGGAACACCGTCCTTTTATTATGGTCACATCCAGCGGTGGTGCCCGTATGCAGGAAAATATTCTGTCATTAATGCAGATGGCGCGCACAACGGTTGCGGTAAATAAACTGCACGCAAATGGAATCCCTTATATTGTTTTATTGACGGACCCAACGTTCGGTGGTGTCACCGCATCATTCGCGATGTTGGGCGATATTCATATCGCGGAAAAGGGTGCGCGTATTGGTTTTGCGGGTCGTCGCGTAATTGAACAAAACATTCGTGAAAAATTACCATCTAATTTCCAGACCGCGGAATATTTGTATGAACATGGCATGGTTGACATGGTCGTCGCGCGTGGTGATTTGCACACCGCGATTGCCAAGATTCTGGCTGTGTTGACGAAACAGGAACGCACGCCAAAGCAAATTGTTGCAACAACGCCATCGCATGATGCGTCTAAAAAAATTCGTGGCATGGGCGAAACCGAGGCCTATGACAAGGTTTTATTGGCGCGCCATGAAAACCGTCCACATTTCTTGGATTACATCAATGGCATTGTTGATGACTGGACATACCTTGCCGGCGACAGGTTGTATTCTGAAGATGCGGCAATGGGTTCCGGTATTGGGTTTTGGCGTGGGATTCCCGCCGTTATTATCGGCCAGGAACAGGGACGCACAATTGAAACACGTCAAAAGCATCGCTTTGGCATGGCAAACCCGGACGGCTATCGCAAGGCGATACGTATGATGCGTTTGGCTGAAAAATTCAACCTGCCGTTAATTTCATTGTTTGATACTGCGGGTGCGTTCGCTGGGCGCGAAGGCGAAGAACGCGGCCAATCCCAGGCGGTTGCGTCATCTATTTCGGCGGGGCTGTCTATGCGCGCGCCATATGTTGCCGTTAACACGGGCCAGGGCGGTTCAGGTGGTGCAATTGCAATTGGTACGGGCGACCGAATTTTAATGATGGAAAATGCAATTTATTCGGTAATTGCGCCTGAATCATGTGCCAGTATTTTGTGGCGCGATAACAAATTTCGCGCAACCGCGTCTGCGGCCATGAAATTGACTGCGCGCGATATGGCGGACATGAACGTCATTGACGAAATCATTCACGAGCCTGCGGGTGGTGCACACACAGATTGGCAAACGACAATGGAATTGTTGGCAAATTCTGTTGCAGAACAGATAAAAGACCTGCAACAAATCCCGGTTGATGAATTGCCGGCACGTCGCGCAGATAAATTCTTGGCGATGACGCGTGATGTTGAAATATACCAACCCGAACATGTCGGCGAAGAACACTAAATAAAAATCCCGCCAAACGGCGGGATTTTTATTGTTTCAAATTTTCTGCCACGAAATTCCAATTTACAAGGTTGTCCAGGAACGAATCAATAAAATCTGCCCGTTTGTTTTTATAATCCAGATAGTACGCATGTTCCCAAACATCTAAATTTAATATTGGTTTCATGTTATGTGCAATTGGCGTATCTGCGTTTGCTGTGTTTATAATACGCAACGCATCCCCATCGCGTACCAGCCATGTATAACCACTGCCGAAAACACTTGTGGCGGCATCCTTGAATTGTTTCTTAAAGTTTTCTGCGCTGCCAAATTGTTCAATAATTTCATTTGGAATTTGTGTGGCACATTGTGGACACATTCCGTGGAAAAAGAAGTTGTGATTGTAAATTTGCGCGGCGTTATTAAATATTTTTTGTTCATCTGCTTTTCCTGCAGATTCTTCGATGATATCCATCAGGGACACTGATTCATACGGCGTATTTGCAATCAGTTTATTCAAGTTATCGATATAACCCGCCACATGTTTCCCGTGATGTGTTTCAATCGTTTCTTGGGAAATATAGGGGGCCAGCGCGTCGGTCGCATATGGTAATGGAAATTCGGCTAATGTGAACATAGTAGACTCCGTTTGTTTTTTATTTTATGTTGCATATTCTTGTTCATTTATGCAACAGGAAAAATTTATTAAAAACTGCTTGCGTGTGCATAAAAATATTTTCTATAATCGAACCATTGAAAGGAGTCTTTAATATGAAAAAATTATCACTTTTATCTGCGTTTTTGGGTTTAACATTTGCTGGTGCGGCATCTGCGGCTGATATTACAATTTATTATTCACCATCTTGCCCACATTGTCATCATGCACGTGAATTCATTTCCAACACATTGGTTTATGAATACCCAGAATTAAAGGTGACGGCCGTTAATGTTATGGACCAGGCAAACTTGCCAATGTTTCAGGAAGCATTGAAAAAATGTGAATTCGACAATGGTGGTGTACCTGTTATGGTAATTGGCGACAAATGCGAACAGGGTTATGCAGACTTTATGCAGGATACCCTGCGTGAACACATCGCAGCGGACCTGTCTGATGAGCAAAAAGCAGTTGCGGCTGAAAACAAAGCGGCGATGGAATCTGATGCAGAAAAATTCAAATCTGAACATTCTGACCGTGCTAATGCCGTTGTAGAATACAATGCCACGGCTGTTGTTGAAGAACCAGCGGAAGAAGTCGCAAAAAAAAATGAAGGTGGCAGCACAATTTGGTTTTGGGGTCTGCTGATTGTGTTGGTTGCGGGTCTGGGCTATGTCTTGGTACGCAAGGACAACAAAAAATAATCACATAAATCGGGACAAACATGTTTGATTTAACGGCACTTGATTATGTATATGTGGGCGTCGTATTGGCGTCCACTATTTGGGCGACAATTCGTGGCGGTGTTTACGAAACAATTGCGACACTGTCATGGGTTGTGGCGGCTACTTCGGCACGTTTTGCATCCCCTTGGTTGGACAAATTATTACAGTCTTGGTTTGATTTGTCTGAATCAACGGTTGGCACACTTGTTGCATCTTATTTTATCGTGTTTTTTGCGATATTGATGTTGGTTGGATTTTTTAACCAGAAACTGCGTGATAAAATCCAGGACAGTATAATGAACGTCACCGATAAAACGCTGGGGGTAATTTTTGGTATTATTCGCGGTATTGTTGTGATGGGCATATTCTATTGGGGTGCATTGTGGTACTATTCAGACATGCCGTTTTTGCCAAAATGGTTGGCCCAGTCGCGCACGCGCCCAATTATGCAAATTACTGCGGTAAAATTGGATGATTGGTTCATCCCGGGGGGCGAAAATAAATTATTGGCACGCGATATGGCGGGCACTAACCAGGCGATTGAAATTTATAACAATCTGATAAATCCTGCGATTTCTGCCAATAAAAAGCCAACAGAATCCGCAGGTTCCGCGACGGTTGAACCTGAAACTGAAATGGGTTATAAATCATCCGAACGCGCGGCATTGGAAAACCAGTTGTTGCAGATTGAAACCGTTGCGCGTGCCGTAGAAGAGCGCACCAGCGACACAGCAGGTGATGACGCTGAAATTTCAGATTAACAAAACGACCCCATTTTTGGGGTTGTTTTATTATTGTCTTGATTTTGCGCACAAATGAACTATCATATAGTGTGTACTCAAAATTCTTGGACATATCCATGTCTGAAATTGAATTTATCCCTATGTCTTTATTAACGATAATAAAATATCATAGGGAAGAACCCAAGCCGTGCGACCACAGATTCACTGCAAATAAAGATTTTTTCTTTATTAGTAATGAATTTGGTGGTTGCACAAATGTGAAACTAAACAAAAGGATTATAAATGGTAAAAGTACGTGAAAAAAAATCTGCGCCATCCAAGGGCGACAAACCAAAAACACCAAAATCTATTCGTGGCATGAACAAACACGAAACGGATGCAAACGACGATAAAATATATTTTATGGCGCTGGGCGGTCTGGAACATATCGGCCAGAATATGTACGTCTATAAATATCGTGGCAAATACTTGGTTGTTGATTGCGGTATGGGATTCCTGGACGAAGAAATCGGGGCAGGGGACGTTCAATATTGTGATACAACATGGTTGGAAAAACGCAAAAAAGACGTTGTGGGCTTTGTTGTTACCCATGGGCACGAAGACCATATTGGTGCGTTGAAATACATTTGGCCTAAATTTAGAAAGCCAATCTATTGCACACGTTTCCCTGCGGAAATTTTGCGTCGTACATTTGCGGGCATTGAAATGGATTTTGACCCGGTCAAAGATATTGTTGAATTCGACCACAATGGCGCAACGCTGGATTTAAGCCCGTTCACGGTTGAAACATTCCATGTGACCCATTCCGTACCCGAGGCCCAAATGTTAATCATCCAGACCGATGCGGGTAAAATCCTGCATACGGGCGACTGGACATTTAATGACGATATTCCAATTGAGGCACCGACTGATTTCGCGCGCCTGGCGGCGATTGGTTCGGATCCGAAATTACTGGCGTGTATGTGTGATTCGACCAATTCTTCGCGCCAGACGAAACAGACCACCGAAACCCAGGTTCGTGAAACATTAATCGAAATCATGAAGAACGCACCGGGTCGCGTTTTGGTTACGGGCTATTCACGCAGTTTAGCGCGTATGAAAATGTTCGCCGAAGCGGCACGTGCCGCCGGCCGTATTGCCTGTATCAAGGAACGCAGCAATCCAAATCCTGTGCCGTATGTTGGTCTGCCGGAATTCCGTGAAATGGGGATTAAGTTCGGATATATCAACAAAGATGATGTGTATCTGCACAGTGAAATCAAAGATTTGCCGGCGGAAAAACAGGCTATATTCCTGACCGGTTCCCAGGGCGAAAAATTTGCTATGCTGACACGTCTGTGTCATGGCCAGGTAAAAGAATTAAAATTGCAACCAACTGACACGGTTGTATTCAGCGCGATTATCATCCCGGGCCGCGAACAGGATGTGTCATACCTGTACAATAAATTGGCGCGTATGGGCGTAAAAACGCATACAATCTTTGATACAGACAACCTGCACGCCAGTGGTCACGCCGGTCGTCCGGAATTGGAACGTTTCTATGACATGGTTCACCCCCAGGTGTCCGTCCCAATGCACGGCGATTACATCAACGAAATGTTAAACGGTAAAATGGCGATGGAACGTGGTGGCGCAAAGCATATGATGGTTGTTCATAATGGTGAAATGATTGCGTTATCCGATGGTAATGAGCCGTACATTGCTGAAACAATCGAAACCAGTTATGTTGTGATGGAGGGTGAAACCGAACGCAGCGCCAACGACCAGGTTTATAAGAATCGTAAAAAGATTGCGTCCAACGGTGCGGTATTTGTTACCTTGCCTGTGGACAAGCGCGGTTTTCTAAAAGGCACGCCCGAGGTTTCCAGCGCCGGTATCTTTGAAACGGACGAAACCGGATTTATGAAGCGTTCAATTCAGATTGAAATCACGCGCGCGATTGACGGCCTGACAAAGGCGGAACGCAAGGATAAAAATAATCTGGTGCGCGCGGTCCAAACCGCATCGAACAAGGTGGTGCGCGCCGCCCTGGGGGCGGACAAAAAACCGCAATACAGCGTTCACTTTGTCCAGAAATAAAAAAATCCCCCCAAAAATCGGGGGATTTTTAATAAACTGGATAATCGCGTGGGAACGACTTGTCGGGCCGTACCAGATCAGACTTTACCCCACAACCTGTGATTGTTAATACAGAAATAACAATAAAACCTATGAATAACTTTTTCATGCCCGAATTATACCGCAAACATCGTTCTGTGTCAAATTTTGGATTTTTTTTCTGTATATGATATAATCTATACCAAGAGGTATAAAATGTCACAGTTAATACAAATTGCGGATTTTCAATTTATCGCATTGAAAGACAGTATAGATATGACCGAGCAAGATCGAAAGAAATATCTAACTATGTCAATCGCAGATTTTCCAGCAACAATGGTTGATGTGCCTACGTCGCTGGCATTATTAGATCAGTTACGCTTGTGCCCGCTTGGAAAAGGTCATTTTAGAAATGATTTAGAAAAAGAAATACCACAAATTATCAAAACTGATGATTTTGTATATGTATGTCCCCAGCATTCTATAAAAAACACACAAATACCATTAGTCTTACAAAAGGCAGGCATAAAAATAAAACGGGAACAACGCATTGCATACATTGTCCCAGGACCAGATTCTAAAGAACCGTATGTTCTGGTTGATAAGAATGGTGCGCCTTTTGAAACGTTGATGGTTTCAGGGGGGCGTCATAATAATTTAAATATAGAAATTTATGATGATATTCTGGCGTTGCGACCCGAAGAATATGAAAAATATCTACGCTTAAAAAAACAGATAGAAACAGGACATGTTGACAATATTAACAAAAAAGATGAATATATATACATGATTGTCGATACGTTCGCACAAGACGGTAAGAGCCTTGATATTGTTTTTCATGAACTCAAGCATGCACAGAATTCGCTAATTTTCTTTGATTATTTATTTGATAACCCAAATTGCAAATTATCCGGTGTCGATATTTATAAATATGAGCAATATAACGAGATGTCTGCCAAGTTGGCAGAAGCTATAGAGGCAATAAATACATATAATCAATCTGACAATAAACAAGATTTATCGTTATTTGAATCATCGTTCATATTGCAGAAATTATTATATAATAAGTCTGTACAAGAACGTGAAAAATTGTTGTCTGATATACCATATATTGTTCGTATGGTTTGTTCGTATTGGAATGAAGAGTATGCTACAGAATATGCATCTCAGGTTATACGAAATACGTCAATTGAATTACAAAAAGTACCATCTAAGCATCTTGTGTATGAATCAGATGGAACTGCATACAATGATATTCGTAAATCAATGTTTAATTATAATGTTTATGATAAAAAAACAGGCAGATACATAAATATGGATTTATCAGAATATATAACTGATATCGATATTAAAGAATCAGACATCAAGGTGATACAGCAAATGTTTCAAGATGTTGTGATTAAACATAAAAAGCGTCTTAGTACACGATCAGATGAAATACAGTATGATTTAATAGGTAAAGCACAACACGAATATGAAAAATTGGTTAATGAAACAGAATATCGTAAAACATTGTACTGGTTACAAAGCAAGGGAATGGATTACAATTCGGCCTTGAATTTTGTATCAACAAATAACGAAATTACACAGCCAGCGGAACCCAAGATAGTGCAAGAAACCACAAATCGAAACATCGTTAAATATGCGCCAGCGAAAAAACAAAAACGTAACATTCTTCTTGAAGCGGTAAATGAAGTTCGTCGAAGAATTTTACTAAAAAAACTGCGTAAGAAAGCAAATGGTGAGATTCGTTATTTATAAATAGTCGTTTTAGCAATACCACATAATAATACAAACAAGAAAAAACTAGTTTTGCTTCAGTGTTTGATTATGGGTAAGTGTATTAAGCATTTTGCTAAAATTGTCTTTCAATTTCTGTTTTAATTTATTCTTTGCCAGAATCATAATCAACCGCCTATTACTGTCATGCTTATGAAGCATATCTTTATTTTCAACAACAAAATCGGTCAGTTCGGTGTTCGATGCAAGGAACCTCCGTTCAATTGTCTTTAATTTTGGTGCGCAAAATGTTTTTAATTTTTTATTTCCAAATAAAAAATCGTTGCCAACTTCCTGCAAAGACGGCAGAATCAATTCTGTTAAATTTTGATTGTTCGACATAACATAATTGCCAATTTTTTCTAACTTTGGCGCATTAAATTGTGCCAAGTCTTTATTGTCTCTCAAGACGCAAGTGTCGATTATACGTACATTTGGCAAATCTAGTTCTATCAGGTTCCTGTTGCTTATCAAGGAAACGTAACCAATTTCCTCTAATTTTGGCACATAAAGTTTTGATAAAGAAACGTTTTTATGCAAGCAATAATCTGCAAGTATTCTTAATGATGGCAATTCTAATATTGTTAGTCCTCGGTTGTCCCTCAAAAAGCAAGAAGCTGTTTTTTTCAAAAGTGGTGCATTGAATTTGTTTATAATTGTATTATCTGAAACAAAACAATGGCCGACAGTTTTTAATGACGGCAAATCAAGTTCTGTTAATTGTTTATTATTTGCCAAGAAATCATTGCCAACAGATTCTAATTTAGGTGCATAAATTTTTTTAAGTCTTTTATTGCGTATCAGAAAAGCATCGCCAATATTTTTTATTGTCGGCAAATTTAATTCAGTTATTTCGCCTTTTTCTACACTTAAAATATGTGTATCATCTGCATAAATCATGCGTTCGTGTTTATTGTTTGGGGATGTCCGAACGGTAATTTTTTTGTTACGAAAGATATTCTGAAATATTTTATATGTTGAATCATTTAATCCAGCAATATCTTGCACCGTGCCTGTTTTTATATTCAAAATATAATAATCCATCATAACTTCATAATCGCTGTTCAGCTTCGTAATTGTGCTGCCAGAAAAATAATAGTCCGGACCAAAATAGGTATTATTAACTTCATAATTAAAATATACAAACTGATCGTGTAATATACGGAAATTATCTGGCATCTCATATTGAGAAGTATTAAAATTCACATCAAAATATTTCTTCAAAGATGTTGACAGTCCCAGAATGATATTATCAGGATTATTGTTGAATGTTGCGTCTGGGTTATTTACCGTGTGATTATATCGATTTTTGATTGATATAAATCCCCCAGTTTTAGCAATTTGAATTGATATGACCGATGTCCCGTATTCATCTTCTCGTTCTGGATTTTCCGATGGGTTAATTTTGTCGGCCCCACGTTTTATGGCATGAATCACATGATATTTTATATGTCGTTCCGGGTCGCGCAGGGTACAAATTTCTTCGCCAGGACGATAATATTTTTTTATTGAGTTTTTTTGTTGTTGGGTTGTCACAACAAAAGCATCGTACCCAGCTTCATCCAGCAAAGCCAAAGGTGACTTGTCTGTATGATATTCTGCTGTATTTTTGTTTTTGTAAATCTCGCGTATAACAGGCACCAAGGCTTTTATCATATCTGGATTATTTCCTGCGAACTCTAAAATATGCACAAGATTTGGAATGTCCAACAAAACTTCACTGCGCAAAACCTTTGCAACGGCTTCGCCATTTTGTTTTTTTATTTGCTTGAAAGCCAGTCCTGTATCAATTTCTTTCATTGTATTTCTTCTTACAATAATGCATACAGTATCAAATTTTTAATATAAAATCAATAAAATGCAAACGGTAACATTTCTAACCGCCCGAGCCCCTTGGGTTTTCAATAAAAAATCCGCCCAAACGGACGGAAAATCAGATTTGGCAGGGCCAACATCGCCCCTCGATACACAATAAATAAAATCAAAAAAATCTCCCTTGGTCGATTTTTTAAGATTTTTCTAATTGTGTATCCTCGTATTCGCCATGCGCGCCTGTGGGCGATGCCCACGAAAACTGCGTTTTCTGCCGGCACTCTGGCGCATCCGGTTGGGGTGCTTTTACAAAAATAAAAAACGACCCAAAGGTCGTTTATTATTTTTGGCAGCCCCAACCGGATTGTCTGATTCCCATGTTCGTTTTCACTCCATGGGCCCCTTTCGCTACGTAAGGCTCAAACTTCGTTGGCACTTGTTTTCGCCAACTGACGCTCCGAACCTGCGGTTCTCATCTCGGTGGAAACAGGCAAAATTAAAACCGACCACAAGGGTCGGTTGTAATTTTGGCAGCCCCAACATCGCTCCTCGATACGCAATAAATAAAATCAAAAAAATCTCCCTTGGTCGATTTTTTAAGATTTTTCTAATTGTGTATTCTCGTATTCGCCATGCGCAACTGGGGTTGCTCTGGCGCATCCGGTTGGGGTGCTTTTACAAAAATAAAAACCACCAAAAGGTGGTTTTGATTTTTGGCAGCCCCACTCGGATTTGAGAAAAGAGTTGCTAGAATGCTTAGAAAGCTCAGGATTGCTTAGGTTGCTTATCCAGGTCGCTTTCAATAACTGGCATCAGAATGGTATCACAAGCAGTCCTAAAAAACAATAAAAATATATAATGGTGAACTTTTGATATTTAGCTGGGAACAGAGTCTAGCAATATATTTTATGGCCCCACTGATCTACAACAAACGAGCTAGCATATTCTGAGGGTTTGATCCGGATTCCATATGATGTGTGTGTGGCCGAAATACCATCAAAATACAATTTCTCTTTCTTTTTCGGGGTTGTCACTTCTATGGTGTTGTCTCTTTTTCTGTAATGCATACCTAAATTATTTTTCATATTGGATCCTTGATGATATATATAAAATAGAACTCTAAAATATGGTGGATGGGTGTATTGGAATATTTGATTACCAGCCTTATATGTGAATTGAAAAAATGAAGAATATAGGATATAATACGTAAAACGAGTTGAAAATGGTTAGAATATCAAAATCAGACTATGTGCTTGGAATAAAATGCCCTAATGCGTTGTGGTTCAAAAAATATCGTAAAGACCTGGAATCAGAAAAGAACCAGACCGTGTTAGATAATGGGGCGTATATTGGTGAATTGGCGTGTGGTAGATTTCTTGGTGGGGAACGTATTACTTCAAAGCCATGGGAAGATGCTGCAATCACACAAACCAAATCAGCAATATCAGCAAATTCACATTTTATTTATGAAGCGACACTAGGTACAGAAACTGGTGAATACTGTGCTGTGGATATTTTACGCAACAACAATGACGGAACCTGGGATATTATAGAAGTCAAATCAACCAGCAAACCACATGATTACCATTATTTAGATGCCTCCTTTCAACGTTATGTGTTTGCTAAATGTGGGGTTAATGTCAGGAAGTGTTTTATTATGACCCTGAATCCTGAATATGTTCGTCATGGTGATTTAGATTTGGAACAATTATTCTCTTTACATGATGTGACTGAAGATCTGCAAGATATGGAAACTGTGCAGCATGAAGTTGATCGTATCAGAGAAATCTTAGCTGGACCGGAACTAGGAATTGCGATATCTAAGACCAAATGTAATAAGTTCTACGAATGCGGATATAAATGCCATTGTTGGAAAGATGTGCCTCAATATTCTGTATTCGATGCTTTCAAGGGTGCTTTGGCTGATGAAGTCTATTCCAAATATGGGGCTGACTTACATAATGTTCCAGCAGAGGTCCGTAATAGACAAATGCATGCTGGTGACATAGAAGCTTTCCTGGATAATGTAGATGTTATAAACAAGGATATCTTACACGACTTTATGAATGGTTTGCAGTGGCCGCTTTATTTCTTGGATTATGAATCTATTATGCCGGCTGTACCTATGTTCGACAATTCCAGACCATACCAACAAATCTGCTTCCAATTCTCACTGCACGTACAAAGAAAACCTGGTGGCGAACTTGAACACTATGAATACTTACATAACGATCAAACCACAGATCCAAGACAAGGACTGATAAGAAAGTTGATAGAAACGATTGGTAATACCGGATCTGTGATAGTTTATAACCAGGGATTTGAGCAAGGTCGCAATACGGAAATGGCACGTGACTTCCCAGAATATACAGATCAACTACAAGCCATTAACTCTCGTATTGTAGATTTATTGATACCATTTCGTGAACGGGGATTGTATCGTCCGTGTCAAAACGGTAGTGCTTCGATCAAACAGACTCTACCGGCTTTCGTTCCAGAAATGACCTATGCGAATCTTGGGATACATAATGGAACCGAGGCCAGCGATCAATTCATGGCATTCATGACCGGCAAACAAACATCTGAGCAGACAAAGCAAATGATGAACAATTTACATGAATATTGCGGTCAAGATACAATGGCTATGGTTCGGTTGCTTGATGTTATAAAAGCGATTTTGGGTATATAAAAGGTGCCAACTGGCACCTTGTTTTGATTTAACATTGTTCAATGGTTGGTTGTAAAGCCGTTGCCGTTGTGTAGTGTTTCAAATAACATTTATATGCATCAAACTCACTAGCAAACACTCCAAGAACTAAACCTGTGTTAGGAATTACTACTCTGTATGCCATGTTCTACTCCTTTAGAATTTCAATGTGTTTACAGCCGCTTGCAACAGATCAGCATCCTGTTGGTAATAACGCTGAGTCGTTTGAACAGATCTGTGATTAACCAATTTTTGAACAATAAATGGATTAATCCCATTGTTGATCAACTTTGTAATATAAATGTGTCTACCCATGTGCGTTCCACCGTGAATATAGAATTTCTTATAGATACTGCTGAAAATTCTATAAATAGATCTTGGGTTATATGGTTTGTTCATTTTCTGAGAAGTAAAAAGGTATGTATCTTCAGAGAAACGATCTTTCCAACGGGATTTCAAATAACCGTAATAATCCTCAAATTCTTTACGAAGTTGTTGGTTAACTCTATATTGAGCTGTTCTGTCACCTTTGTTTTTATCGCTTTTCAAATCAATTGTTTCTTTTACTGTGCCATCTGGCTTATATACATCATGCACCTGCAGGGAACGGAAGTTGATACTTCTCATTCCGCCAAGTATAGAACACATAAACATCATTCGTATCGGTTTCTTGTAATACAATCCATTTATATAGACCAGAATATCCTTGATCTGGTTGTCCGACACTTTTTCTTGGTTTACCATTTTTTATCCTTTATTTATGCTTATACCAAAATGTCCTTTTTTCGTATATATGCATTATATAAGGACATTTGTCTGCTGTCAAGTTTAATCGACAAATATAAAAAGCCGAATTTCTGCGGCTTTTAGCCATAATGTCCGATTATTATACAAAAAAGAGCTATTTTGAGTTTAATACTTTCGGACTGCAGGTTGGAACGCAATAAGTTATTGTATTCACTAAAAAAACCGTTCGATTTTTTATCAAAAACGAACGGTTGTCTGTTCTGGCAGCCCCAACCGGATTCGAACCGGTGTTCTCGCCTTGAAAGGGCGGTGTCCTAGGCCTCTAGACGATGGGGCCAAAACTGCCTGTTCATGTTGAACGCTGGCAAATTATACATGTTGTTTTGGCCCTTGTCAAGTGAATATGAACGAATTTATTCAGCCACCACTTCGGTCGTTTCAGTCGTGGCCGCATTGCCCGGCAGGCTTTCGACCTGGGTAAAGATGATTTCCTTGCCGTCAGATGCAATCAGCGTTAATTTGCCGTCACTCAGTTCGTATGTTTCAACCATTGGCATAAATTCAAAATATTCACGTTCGGTTTCCATGGCCTCGGTATCGCCCATCATCATAGTGGATGCAAAACCTTCAAATTTAATATTGTTGCCGTCCGCGGTATATCCGCCGTTATAGCGATTTACAACCCCGCCATATACACGCATTTCAACCGGGTCAAAAGATAATGTGATATCAACCCCAGGCTGAGCAGATATAAAGTTTGTGCCTTTTAACATTTCAGGATTTTGGGTTGTGTTATCCCCACATGCCGTCAATGCCAATGCGCATGCGCCAATTGCTAATAATTTGAATTTCATGTAAGTTTCTCCTTTTTTTGATATGTGCTATATAAGTATAACAATCGTTACGTGTTTGTAAATATTATTTTATTCATCCGGTTCAGATTAAAAACTTATCTTTGGATACAGGCTTTTTACATTTGTTTCTAAAATTCTTTCCAGTTCATCCAACGATACGCCCTTAACCTGGGCCAGGACACGCGCCGTTTCAATAACCATCGCCGGTTCACAGACTTTGCCACGATATGGCACGGGCGCACAGTATGGTGCATCTGTTTCGATAACAATTCTGTCCAATGGAATCTTGGCAAAAGTTTCACGAATTTCGCCTGCATTTTTGAATGTTAAAATACCACTTGCAGAAAACATAAAACCACGGTCCAGCATTTTTTTTGCCAAATTCCACGAACTGGTAAAACAATGCATAACACCACCCACATCGCCTGTCAGTATGGCGGCGGTGTCGTTCTCGGCCTCGCGCGTGTGAATCGCCACGGGCAGGGCATATTTGCGCGCTATATCTAACTGCTGTTCAAACAACTTGATTTGTTGTGCGCGATTGTCCGCACCATAATGATAATCCAAACCGATTTCGCCAATCCCAACAACCCGTGGATGTGTTAATACAGATTCTGTTAAAAGCGGTTTTGCGTCCACGGGCGCACATTCTGGATGGATTCCGATTGTACAGAATATATTTTTATGCGTATCTGCCAACTTTAGCGCCGCGGGAATGTCGGCTGGGTCTGCGGTTGGACAAATCATAACGCCAACGCCCGCATTCATCGCACTTGCAATAACATTTTCTGTGCCATCTGAATATTTGTCGGTCAAATGACAATGTGTATCTATAAACATTTTCTAATTTCCATAATAATTTTAAAGATACCGATTTCAGGTTCTAAATAAACATTTTTTATATCTGCAATTGCGCGTGTGGCATTTGGATACAGTTCCGCCAAACCAAAGTACGCAATCGCATCCAATAAAATCCCATGCAGTTCTGGGTACGGTGCGATTTTTTTTGCCAATGCCATAAAATCTGAACTGGTTGTGCGCTTGTCGCCCAGTTTTTCAATCAGTTCGGCATAAATAACATCGCCACCGGATTTTTTTAGATTTGCGATTTTACCAAAACTGCCATTACACAATCTTAATGTTTCGGTGCTGATTTCATCTTCTGGAATAAATTTTGCGCACAGTTCTCGCAACTGCGAAATCGTCAGCGGACGCATTTTTTCAACGCGTGCGCGCGAACGCACCGTCGGCAAAACATTCGCCAGTTGATGCACAACCAACAAAAACAATGTCTTAGCAGGCGGTTCTTCTAATAACTTCAAAATTGCATTCGATGCGGCTGTATTCAGCTGGTCGACCGAGTCTATCAACACCACCCGCCATTCGCCCGACATGGACGACATCTGCATTTTATCAATCATTGCGCGCACGGTATAAACCGAAATAACCTTGCCATCTGGTTTTGGCTTACCGTCCTTGTCAATATTTCTGTCTATATCAACGATAAAGAAATCGCCAACATTTCCATACACCATTTTGGCAATCTTGTATGCCAATGTGGCCTTGCCGATACCAACAGGACCGGTCAGCATCCATACCGGGTGAATCGGGTGCGCGTCGCGTTGTTCCCACGCGTTCAGGAAATTGCGCAAAGTATCCGCATGACCCACCAGATGTTCATTGTCCATCGGATGCGGAAAGTTATATTCATTTGTTGGTTTTTTACGCGGTGCCATATCTTATTCCCATCCAAACATTACCTTGATATTTTTTATCACGCGACCCAAGAATTGTGTCTTGCTAACTTTATCTTTGGCGATTAGTGGCGCCGTTGCGACAATTTGTCCATTTTGTTCGGCGATTAATTGTCCAATTTCATCGCCCGCATAGACCGGTGCCGCAACAGGGTCGTTAAACCGCGCCAACACACGCACATTTTTCATGCCGACCTGCTTGTCCACAGTAACAGCAAATTGTTTTGCGACGGTCGCGGGAACGGTCGCACGCCGCCCATACCAAACCGGAATATCCACAACAACATCGCCTGGTTGAAAGAATACTTTGCTGATTGTATTTGCAAACCCAAATTCCAATAATTTTTTCATCTCGTTGGCCAATGCTTCGTGTCCCTTGCCACGAAATCCGTTTATAACACCAATCAGGCGACGTCCACCAACCTTGGCGCTGGCAACCATGCCGTATCCACCGTCATTGGTGTGTCCGGTTTTTAACCCGTCCGCCCCACGCATATTGAACAATAATTTGTTATAGTTCAATGTGTGCGTACGTCCCCATTCGCGACACCAATCTGTTTTATGTTCTTTGAATTCAAAACGTTTTGTTGCAAACATAGGGTAAATATCCGGATAATCAGAAATCAAATGCTCGGCCAGTATTGCCAGTTCCCGACTGGTCATCAAATTATTCGGATCGGGCAGGCCACTTGCATTTCCAAATGTTGATTGTTCCATGCCAATGCTGCGTGCTTTTTCTGTCATTTTTGCGGTGAACGCCATTTCACTTCCGGCCAGTTGTTCTGCCACAACCACAGATGCATCACCCCCCGATAACACAATCAGCCCCAACACCAAATCGCGCACGCTGATTGTCTGACCCGCAACCAGGCAAATCTTGCTGGCGGGATACCATTCTGGTCGGTTATAGTCTGCATTTTCTCCAACTGGGAAACGCGTGTCCATTGTAATATTGCCGGCCTTTAATTCATCAAACAGCACCGCCAACGTCATCAACTTAATCATAGACGAAGGGGGCATCAATGTGTCCGCATTTTTTGCCACAATTTCAACCCCTGAATCATAGTCAATCAGGAATGCAGACTTTGCTTTGGTTTCAAATTCAGCGGCATTCGCCACACCACAAGCAAACATTAAAAATAAAGCAATTAATTTCTTTTTCATGATTTTGATATTAACAATTCTAAATCACAATGCCAACAAAATTTTCACCATCGATATCGGTCAGTTTTACATCGCAAATTGTGCGCGCCGCAACAGGGCGTCCGCCAACCGACACACCAATGTCATGTGGACAACGGGCGATATTGTTTTCTTCAACCAATACTTGAACTGTCTTGCCGATTTGCCCCCGCATAAATTCAGTGCGATTTTGATTGGCTAAATCATTTATGATTCTAACGCGTTCCTTAGAAATGGCTCGGCTAACCTGGTTTGGCATATTTGCGGCGGGTGTTCCCGGACGTGGTGAAAATGGGAAAGCGTGAATTTTAATTGGTCGTGTTTCACGAACTAAATCCAAAGTTTCTTGGAATAACTCATCCGTTTCACCCGGAAAACCGCAAATTATATCCCAACTGAACGTAATTTTGCCCATCCCACGCGCCACCAGGTTGCGCACCCGTTGCGCCGTATGTCGCCGCCCCATAGATTTTAGAATCGTGTCCGATCCCGACTGCATAGAAAAGTGCAGGTGTGGCATCATGCGCGGTTCGTTTAAAATTAAATCAATAACATTGTCAATATCTGGCACCGCTGGGTCCACCGACGACAGACGCAACCGTTTAATCCCCGGCACATCCGCCAACAAGCGCCGACATAAATCAGAAATTAAACAGACCGAGTCGCCTTCTTTCTTGACGTACGATGCCAAATCCACCCCCGTCAGTACAATTTCGCCAAACCCATCACAGACTGCACGTTGCACGTCTGCCAAAATACCTATATACTCGAACGAAACGGCCGTTCCTCGCAACTGACGCGTTATACAATATGCACAGTTGTGGTTGCATCCATTTTGAATCTGAACAAATTGCTTGGATAATTTTGTGTCCACTTGGTTAAATTGTGCAATCTGGGGGTTGTTTATATCGTTGCCACGCCCCAGATATGAATCTAATTTCATTTTGTCTGCATTAGAAATCACAACTGTATTTGGGATTTTTGCAAACAGTTCTGGGTTGCGTGTCGCCGCACACCCGGTTATAAACAATGGTGCATTTGGGTTTTCGCGTGCTATGCGTCGCACGGCTTGACCTGATTGACGTTCTGCCTCGGCTGTGACCGCGCAAGTGTTGACTACGATTGCCACATCCATATGTTGCCCCAGCATATTTTTAATCTTTTCGGATTCCAGCGCATTCAATCGACACCCAAAAGATAATGTTTTAATATTACTTTTTTTATTTTCTGCTTGCATTTTGACCGTCCTGGTGGCATTATAGCCTGACTGAAAACGATTTCAACAAAGGAATTACAATGGCACGCACAACAAATTCTGATACATTACCATACGTAGAAAGCCGTTATGAACTGGGGATGCTGGCATCTCAACGTGTTCGTGATTTGAATGGTGGTGCGGAACCTGTGGTTAACAAAGATGGCGATAAAATGACGGTTGTTGCCCTGCGTGAAATTGCAAGTGGCAAGCTGGATGTGAACGCGGTCCGCCACGAATTTGTTCAGTCTTACAAGGATGCGCCAACCGCGGCTGATGGCGCGGAATCCCTGGAAGTTGGCAGCGAGGATCCATTACTGCGTGAAATTGATGCAGAATTAGAGGCTACCTTGGCTGATGACGAACCTGGCACAATCACTGCCGAAGAAGCGGTTGCCGTTGCCACGGACGCAGAATAATTTAGATTCGGAGATGTCGCATAGTTGGTCTAGTGCGCTACATTGGAAATGTAGTATACTCGCAAGGGTATCAAGGGTTCGAATCCCTTCATCTCCGCCAGGAAATTAAAATCTTAAACCGCCCACTACGGGCGGTTTTGATTTTAACCTGGCGGAGATGAAGGGATGCACCAGAGCGCAGCGCATGGTGAATACGAGGATACACAATTAGAAAAATCTTAAAAAATCAACCAGACAAGATTTTTTTGATTTTTATTATTGTGTATCGAGGACAGGAATTCATCTCCGCCAGAAATAATCAAAACCCCGACAACATCTGTCGGGGCTTTGTTTTTAGGCGGATTACTGCCACCTTCCCACCACAAGGTTCCCAGTATGTACAACGAAGTTATCAAATAATCGAATAACCCCACCACTAAATCTGCTGTTAGCATATCGGTGCAGCACAACCGGTCGCACAATCGTCAAATTGTCGCCATTTGCTGTATATTCCATTGGTCGGCTATTGTGATTGATATGGTATGTAGATAAAAACGAATTATACAACTGTGGGTTGATGTTGATACAGGATATCAGTTGTTCTTGCGAATAAATTGCTCGTTCAATCATAACGCGAACCAATTCCCGCCTTTGCAGGTATGACAGGTCATCCCACACAATCCGTTTCAATGCCATGACCATATTTTGGGTCAGGGCACTCATATCACTGTCCTGAAATTTAAAATATACAAATATAGATTCTTCTTGAAACGAATGGAATAAAAGATAATAACAATCAGCAAAACAAATGGTTGACCTGGTATTAGTAAATGTTGTATAACAAGACAATAAAGACAATAGAAAAAATACACGGAGAGACACATGAATATCAAGAAAACAAGTTTAATAGCATTAATAGCCCTTTTAACCTGTGACGTGCATGCTAGCACGGCGTCTGTTGCACGTGCTGGTGCGAAACGTATTGGTACAACGGGTAATCGTGCAACAGTGGGTGGCAAAGCAGTTTCTCTTAGTGGTGGCTCCAGTTTAAATAAATTACAATCCAACCGTGTTCAATCTGGTTATAGTCCTATTGCGCCTACGGACAAGAGTAACGAGATACTCGAGGCCATGTACGACGAGATGCAAAAGGTTCAAGATACCTTTACCGCAAGGATAGAGCAATTAGAAAAAACAATAGAAGACAAAGAAAAAGAAATAGATGAGTTAAAAGAGGAATTAGAAAACACTCAGGACAGTGTACAAGAAATAGCGGATGGCGGTTTTATTACAGAAGAAAGGGTTGCTGCCCAGATTAACGATGCCAAGGCAACTATCAAGGCAGAACGAGATGCGGATATTGTTAAAATCAAAAATGAAATCCAAGCAGATGTTGACAAACTGGATAACAATATAAAAAATATCAACATTGATGGTGCGATAGAGGATAAATTAGCACGCAAGGGTTACGCGACAACCGCCCAATTAGCAGAAGATATTGATGCGGCCAAGAACGAAGCGATTGCACAGGCAAAAACCGAGGCTGTTGAAGAAGTTAACGGTATGGGATTTGCAAAAACTGCAACAATTGAATCAGATATTTTGAACGCGAAAAATGCGGCGATTGAACAGGCAACAACCGCTGCACTGGCCGAGGTTGAAAGAAAAGGTTTTGCAACGAATGTGTCCGTACAGAATTTAAAGTCCGAAATCACAACCGAACGTAATGCGGCATTAAAATCGTATGCAACATCTGCCCAATTAGCAGAAGATATTGATGCGGCCAAGTCCGAAATCACAACCGAACGTAATGCGGCATTAAAATCGTATGCAACATCTGCGGATGTATCAAGCGCAGTTACAGCGGCCAAGAACGAAGCGATTGCACAGGCAAAAACCGAGGCTGTTGCAGAAGTTAACGGTATGGGATTTGCGAAAACTGCAACAATTGAATCAGATATTTTGACCGCGAAAAATGCGGCGATTGAACAGGCAAAAAACGAGGCTGTTGCAGCAGTTAACAGTATGGGTTTTGTAACGGATACGACCGTACAGAATTTAAAGACCGAAATCACAAACGAACGTAATGCGGCATTAAAATCGTATGCAACATCTGAGCAGGTATCAAACGCGGTTACAGCGGCCAAGACCGAAATCACAACCGAACGTAATGCAGCTTTAAAATCGTATGCAACATCTGCGGATGTATCAAGCGCAGTTGCGACACTTGCAACCAAAAAAGAATTAGAGAATTTAGAACTTGGGGTGGACGAAACCACTGTTGCAGGTATTGTTGACGAAGTATTGGGTACAAAGAAAGTTATCAGTGAAGACACACCCGCCTTTCAAGAGGTACAACAACAGGTGGCCGCGATGCCAACAACATACGCCAAGTCGTCTGCATTGACCAGTCTGGATACAAGGGTTACAAAGAACGCACAGGATATTACAGCGACCCAGGAAAGCGTTAACAATATCAGCGACACGATTGCCGACACATTGCTATCGGATGAAGAGTTTAAGGGTGGCGTCTTGGCGGGTTTGAGCACAGAACTTACAGGATTACCTGACAGGGTTACCGAACTTGACAACGCGGTAAAAGGCCTTGGCAATACCTATGCAACCAAAAAAGAATTAGAGAATTTGGAACTTGGGGTGGACGAAACCACCGTTGCAGGTATTGTTGACGAAGTATTGGATACAAAGAAAGTTATCAGTGAAGACACACCCGCCTTTCAAGAGGTTGCTAATCTGAGAAACAAAGATACATTGACAACTTTGCTTGGCGACACATACGCCAAGTCGTCTGCATTGACCAGTCTGGATACAAGGGTTGCAAAGAACGCACAGGATATTACAGCGACCAAGGAAAGCGTTAACAATATCAGCGACACGATTGCCGACACATTGTTATCGGATGAAGACTTTAAGGGTGGCGTCTTGGCGGGTTTAAGCACAGAACTTACAGAATTGCCTGCCAGGGTTACCGAACTTGACAACGCGGTAAAAGGCCTTGGCAATACCTATGCGACCAAGGACGAGTTAGGCAATTATGCCACAGCGACTGACCTTGCCAATCTGAAAAAACCAGCAACATTGGCAGGTTTGCTTGGTGATATATATGTTAAACCGGCAACATTAGACAGCAGAATAACTGGCCTTAGTTCTACCTATGCGACCAAGGAAGCCTTGAATACAGTTGATGGCAAGTTTGCTAACTATGTAAAGGGGGCAGATTTTAGCGGGCTGTTAAAGGATGCGGATTTGAGCACGAATAGTAAATTCAGCGCACTAAGCGCCACAGTATCCGGCCTTGGCAATACCTATGCGACCAAGGAAGCCTTGAATACAGTTGACGGCAAGTTTGCTAACTATGTAAAGGGAACTGATTTTAGCGGGCTGTTAAAGGATGCGGATTTGAGCACGAATAGTAAATTCAGCGCACTAAGCACCACAGTATCCGGCCTTGGTGATACTTATGCGACCAAGGCAAGCCTTGAGGATTTGAGAAAACCAGCAACATTGACAGCTTTGCTTGGCGATATATATGTTAAACCGGCAACATTAGACAACAGAATAACCGCCCTTGGCAATACCTATGCGACCAAGGAAGCCTTGAATACAGTTGACGGCAAGTTTGCTAACTATGTAAAGGGAACTGATTTTGGCGGGCTGTTAAAGGATGCGGATTTGAGCACGAATAGTAAATTCAGCGCACTAAGCACCACAGTATCCGGCCTTGGCAATACCTATGCGACCAAGGCAAGCCTTGAGGATTTGAGAAAACCAGCAACATTGACAGCTTTGCTTGGCGATATATATGTTAAACCGGCAACATTAGACAACAGAATAACCGGCCTTGGCAATACCTATGCGACCAAGGAAGCCTTGAATACGGTTGATGGCAAGTTTGCTAACTATGTAAAGGGAACTGATTTTAGCGGGCTGTTAAAGGATGCGGATTTGAGCACGAATAGTAAATTCAGCGCACTAAGCACCACAGTATCCGGCCTTGGTAATACCTATGCGACCAAGAGCGAGTTAGGCAATTATGCCACAGCGACTGACCTTGCCAATCTGAAAAAACCAGCAACATTGGGTACATTGTTAAAGGAT
>SUUM01000010.1 GCA_015062525.1 Alphaproteobacteria bacterium
ATCCGCATCCATTTGCGGAATGGCTGCATCACATGAATAACCGCCACATTGTTTGTGTGCAGTAGTATTTTGTCCTGCTAAGTTTTTGGCGGATTTCGGCATAACCCACTGATACCACAAACCAACTATTTTTTCAATACCTTTTTTCCTGATGATAATTAGCTGTGGTTCTTTTTTGTTTAAAACGACCAATCCTGCACAATTCCGGCTTTTCGATGTTTTAAACATTATACAAACAACAAAAAAGCCCCAAATAGTCCAGAAAAGTTCTATAAAAAAAGACTAAAAAATTATAACAAAGGATTAGAAAAATGGCAGTAATTGGCTATATTCGCGTGTCTTCAAATAAGCAGACTTGCGAACATCAAAGACATGAAATAACACAATTTGTACAACACAATAATATGCAGATTGATAAATGGGTGGAAGAAACCATATCGTCACGCAAACCATTGCAAAAACGATTGTTGGGACAATTACTAGAATCCTTGGAACCAAACGACATTATAATCGCTTGTGAAATATCAAGGCTTGGTCGTTCTTTGCTTGAAGTTATGAGGATTTTGGAAAACTGCCTGAATAAAAACTGTCAGGTGTGGACATTAAAGGAAAACTACCGTCTGGGAAACGATATACAATCCAAAGTTATGGCCTTTGCTTTTGGGTTATCTGCTGAAATTGAAAGAAATTTAATATCACAACGAACCAAAGCATCACTGGACAGTATTCGGGCATCGGGCAAACGTCTGGGGCGACCCTTTTCTGCGCAGTCAAAAAAACTAAAGCTCTCCAAAAATACAAAACAAATAAAACGATTGCTGGATATGGGGGTAAGTAAATACAGAATTGCAAAAATAATGGACGTAAGAATATCAACTGTTACCAGATTTGTTCAACGTATGGGGTGGTAATAAGTTTTATTTTCTGCCGGACAAAATAAAGGAATATCAAAAAAATATAATAAAAAATCCCGCCAACACTGACGGGAGGTATTTTAGAGGTTGCCCGTGCTCTTTTCATTAACACGCCCGAAACATACGAATATCAAGCTCTATTATGCCCTTCGTTATACTTTTTATTGAATTTATATTATATTGTTTTTGCCTTGAAATCTCGTGTTTCTTTACTATACTTGTCGATAAGATAACAAATAAGAAGCGATGAGTATAAAACAAGAACAAATAATTATTGATTATGATGGAGCAAATATAAAACATCATCAAATGGACATCAATGACTTTGTTGTGTCCACTGGTGGCTGTGCGGATTTATTGACAATCATAGCTAATGAACTCAAAATCCCAAAAGAAGCAATCAAAATAACAATAGGTCCATTAGAACAGGGGTCTTTAAAGTCAGTTATCTTTGTTTCAATACTAACATATGCAGCTTCTAATTTTACGGATGGCATGGGGGTTGATAAAATACTTAATAAGTGGGGAGAAGAGTTTTTGACATTTATTCAAACAAAACGAGATTCTAAGATAGATTCCGCCAGTCTTCCACAACACGCAATAGAAGCTACAGATATTCAGGGTAGACTTTTGCAACGAAAGGACACTCATCAGGCAGTATATGATATTGTAAAATGCTTGAATTATGATGCGGAAAAAATAACCATTGAAATACCAAATCAAAAAAAGTCTGAAGAATTAACACGTGATAACGTATCAAATTTAATGACCAATCCGTTCGGGGAACCTCTTGAGAAAAATGAAGAGCAAATCGAAGAGGTTTATATGACACTATTCTTAGAAAACGTTGGTATTACAAGTACTGAATGGACCTTTTATGAAAAAAAAGATAATAAGAAAACAAAAAGGATAACAGCGGACGTATTAGACACTAATCTATTGATGAATGCCAGAAATTCTTCCCTGGAACAAGAATACAAAAACGTACCACTAATATGTAAAGTCAAAATAAAAACACTAAAAAAAGCCGGGGCACTACGAACATCTCCTCCATCTTATTATATCCTCGAATGTCGTAAAGACATGGCAGAAACTCTATTTTGAAAGCGATGTCTTTGATTATTCTATAAATAGTATTTTAATGATATTTGTTTAGATTTAATTTATATATCTTGATAAAATTCGTAAAAACGGGTATTGTGTAGGTATGATTAGATAATAGGTATGTGGTATGATAAAATCGTTTAATTGTCGGGAAACGGAAAAGATTTTCAATGGGGAACGCTCTAAGAAAATCCCAACCGATATTCAACGGCGTGCTTTTCAGAAATTGACCATGCTGGATGCATCTGAAAACGTAGATGATTTGCGTGTACCACCGTCAAACATGCTTGAATCTTTATCTGGTGACCGCAAAGGCCAATGGAGTATTCGTATCAATCATAAATATAGAATTTGTTTTACTTGGGATAATGGCGAAGCAAATAATGTAGAAATAGTAGAGTATCATTAAACTCTTGACTTTTTCTATTACATATTATATAATACATACAACAAAAAGGATATAAAATGTCTAGCTTTATTGATGTTGGTCATGTTGGTATGTTATTAAAAGAAGAATTTATGGAGCCATTGGGACTATCTATGAATGCTTTGGCACGTGCGATTGGTGTGCCGGCAAACTGTATTCATGGTATAGTACATGGTACACGTGGTATTTCTGCAGCGGTTGATTTACGTCTGACACGTTATTTTGGATTATCTCAGGGGTATTTTCTGCGTGTTCAAACACATTATGATATGGTTGCAGCAACAAAAGAAATATCGGATGCGGATTTGGCCAAGATTATTCCTTTCAATCGTCCTGCCAATAGAGATTTGAGAGTAGCAGTAATGTAAAATAGTTTTTATCAGATTCAGCCCGTCCAATGTGACGGGCTTTTCTAGACAAGTCTTACCAGACATTCTGTATTTCTACATACATATACCACTTTAAAGGCATTTCATAATCAGGAAAAACAGACTAAACAGTTTACAATTGTCAATGGTGAGCTATGAAACTTATTCAAATGGATTTATATTATAATCACAATCAATCGAGTCAATATCAAATATCATCCATTGTTTACGTAAGGAAAACCAATGTTTTCTTTTGAAGCATATGCCTAACAAACTAAATATTTCCAATGTCCCACCCGATGTTTGATGTAATAACAAAATAATCTCCTCTCGCCGTTTGCCAGAAAAATTTGCTCTATACAACTTAGAAAGGGTTAGGCTTGGACAACCTCTTACGCCACATTGTGATTTGTCTAGGATAATTTGTATCTCCCCTTTATGTTCTGTAAACTCTAACTTATTTCTTTTTATAAATGTCTTTATTTTTGTTCTTCTTGATGCTTTATCAACAAAATCTAAAGTGTCAAACTGCTTAATAGGCAGATTAGCTATTATCTTGTTGAATGAATGATTGGTCGGTGTATAGTTGCCGCACTTAGCTATTTTTAGCAAATCGATGAATTGCACAAGGCACTCCCCATACATTTGGTAATTCATATGGCTCTGTTTTTCAGCAATATAACCTTGTGTTATATAATATTGTAATTCTTCTAATGAGTATGCTGTCTTAGTTTCGTTGTCTTTATGCAAAACAATTTCAAAGCGTTCGCATGTCATATAATCTTTTAATTTTTTTGCATCTAAGAGGTTGTTGGATATGTATTTAGTGGCGTTAGATATTTTTATAGTAATATATATAGCTATAAAACTAGCAACAAGCGACAAAACAGCGACAACGCCCTGATTTTCATTGATTATTGATATTATTTTCATGATTGACATTTATTGTCTCTTTTTCCTAAATAATATACAACTATCATTCCTTTATTCAATATATTTATTATTTGTTATGCTATTTCATAATTATTTTACAAATGCTACAAAAGGTATATTTTGTAACATTAACGCGGAAAGCCCCAGAAAACCAAGAGTGGCAAACCGCGTTAATAACTTGACAGCAGCAAAATGTTACAATATAATAATATACAAATAAAGTGTAACATTATACTAAGGAAATAAAATGGTAAACAAAGAGTTCGTAAAAGATTCAAAACTGAAAGACATCTTGGCCTACATCAAGGGTATCAATCACAGTGAACAAATCCGCATGATGTTTTTCTGCTCACTGAATGGTCTTCGCTGCATCAATTTCAGATGTTTGCAGGTCAAGGATGTATTTAATGCCGATGGTACTGCCAAAGATGTCATAGATTTGAGCTGTGACAAGAATAAGGGTAAATTTTCGGCCAAATACTACATCAACAATCAATTTAGGAGAGAATTAGAAAATTACTTCAAGTATTTGACGACTAAGTATGGAGAAAAACTGGATGGTAACACATACCTGTTCACGTCACAAAAGCAAAACAAGCCATTTAATCGAGTGTCCATTTGCCGTATTTTCAGCACGATATACCAAAAATTCGGAATTCATGGGGCCTCACACTTAGGCAGACACATGTTCATAACTAAAATGATTAACAATGGCATCAATCCATTTTTGGTAAAACAGTTAGTCAATCACCGAAACATCCAGACTACCCAACGTTATTACAACACCAATCCGGTACAGTTGTTAAATGCCGTAGAAACAGCCAGAATATAGATAAAATTCCAACAAAGACCATATCATCCCCCTTGCGAGTTCTATTGATTACATAGAAACCAAGGGGTAAAATATGGCAGTAAAAAGTGACATACACTATCGTTGGGAAGATGATTGTGTTGTGGTAAAAAAGAATAAAGGAAATAAACTAAAATTTCAAAATGCCAAGGCAGCGTACCACAAAGACGGCAATATATTCGTCATATCTTCACTCGGTCGAAAAATCCGAGTCGACAAATTTGGTATCAGACATTGGGAATAACACTTAAATCCAGCTAGTCTAGAATATAGAGCACTAATCTTGTTTTTTCTTGGGCTTTCTGCCTTTTGGTGTTGGGTACTTCTCTTGATTGATATAGCGTTCTTGAATTATCGGCTTCCAATATTCCAAATGCAGCATATCTTCCGAATATTCTAACTTATCTATAGCAACTTTCCTTTCTTCATGTGTGCGTTTGCTGTAATGTTCTGCGCGAGTTCCATGGTCTTTCCAACCAACTAATTTATGTGCCATACTGTTAGAAACACCCAAGTCTTCCAATTTGTTACTTACAGTATCCCGATAGGAATGAAATGTATATATTTTGCCATCGCTTCTGCCAATCCCAATCTGTCTTAGAAACGTATGATATCTTCTAATAAATACATCCGCTGGCTTTTCTTCATTGTAGTCGTTTATTTTTGTAAATATAAAACGGTTCGGTTCAGCCTTTATCTTAGCCTGACGTTCCTTTATCATATCAACAAACCCCCAATCTAGTAATTGTTTGGCGATTGGTAAATGGCGTTCTGTTTCATCGTTTTTCAGATGTTTTTTATCATGGTCTTCAAAGATAGATAATGTGGGAATACCATCTAAAACGGTTATATCTTTGAACTGTAATGTAGAAGCCGCGTTTGTTCGAGAACCAGAGAACAACGCAATCAAGCATACAATAAAATGCTCTGGATAAAATTTGAAAAAGTCATGTTTTGGGTCAAATATGTTTCTGAGCATATCTTCTGTATATGGCCAGTAAGAACTTGTCTTGCCCTTTGGGTCTTTCTTCAGACTAGGGATACAGCGTAGTAACGGCGTATCCTGATAGTTATCTGGTGCCATATTTGCTGCATTTTTTATAAGGTCTTTTAGGGCGGTAAACATTTTCTTTTTTCGACCATTCAAAATAGGTTGGCCCGCTTTTGTTTTTCTCTCGGACACCCATTTGCACATTTGCTTTATCGTATCTGGGTTATTGATTTTTGAATACTCATCATCTAATGTCAGCCCTTGCGATTCAACGATGGCTGTTATATCGTCTCTTTTTCTCTTTTTTGTGCTTTCATCATTTTTAGACAAGCTTAACATGTCCTCCATTATATCTCTAATTGTATGTCTTGGACATGTGCGTTTAAGTTGTTGCTGCTGAACAGACGGTTGGATAACTATGAATGGCTGCCTCCCTTCTTTTAGTGCAATATATTCTTCCCAAGAAGAATACTGTACAGAGTCGTTTAAGAAACCCATAACCTCTTCAAACTTTTTTCGTGCATAGCTATCTTTTTGCATGCGTAAATCCAACAAGGCTCTGGCTTGAATCGTATCTGCAGCAGCCTGCCACACCTTGTTGTATCGTTCCAAAGCACTATCTGGCAACCCCTTTCTGCACAAATCTATTATCGGTGCATTTTCTACCACAGTGCCTATTAATTCATCCAAATCCGCATGATGTGCCATCCATTGGTCATAAAAGAATCTTACCAACATGTCCTTATCACGCAGCTTTTCCAAAGTACTATTTTCAATTTGACTGTGTTCGCCACCTGTATAGAATTTTGCAAAATCAGTCTGTTCTTCTGGACTCAAGTCATCATAATCACGCATAAATTTCTTCATCTGTTCAAGTCTCCGTAATGCTGTATGTAAATCCGAGGTTTGAAGCGAACGCCGAATTGACCTATATTTTCCATCCGCGCCCTTTACGTCCTGTCTAAAATAAAATATGCCAGAACGTAACATCAATCCCCGCGCCATTTTTCGTACCAGTTTTCGTACCACTTTATTTGCACCTCTGTTATAGTTTTGGCCGATACGATAACAGATTGATAATATTGACTTTTTTAGTTTAGCAAACCTAACACAAGCTTGCAATAGAATAATAAAAAAGCCCCGTATCAAGGGCTTGAAAATTTGGTGGGGACACAGGGACTCGAACCCTGGACCCAATGATTAAAAGTCATTTGCTCTACCAACTGAGCTATGTCCCCAAAACCGGACCTGGAAAGGGAGAACACAAGGTTCTGTTTCCAAGGTACGGGGGCAATTTTGACACATATAAAAATAAAAATCAAGCAAAAATAATAAAAAATGCATTTTATTTTTTGTCCGTTGTCGCGGTTGTTTCCGATATATGCTGTGCCAGGTTCATCGCTGCAACATTATCAGATTCCATCCAATCTAAAATCCGTCCCATCATTGATTCTGTATATTTTGCAGACAGGTGTCGATTCCGGCGAAATTTATTTTCGTTTATAAGGTGCGTCATATCGCGTACCAGTCCCGACAGAATTTGTACCTGTTCGGCATTCAGCACAGAATTTTGACTGTTGCGAAACAATAATGTATCCAAATCGTTGTGATATTCGTGCAGTTTTTCCAAAATTCGCGGTGTTATTTTCAGCCGTTTTGAAATTTCTGGCGTGCGCCATATCAACATTCTGTTCAGGCTTTCTGTTGTTAATTTACCGCGTACGCCCATAGATTCCCGCACCAGGCCGATAATATTCAGCATCAGTACATTTAACTTGTCCGTCATGCTGTTAATCATCGTGCGCTTCATCTGGTTTGCGATACGCGAATTTGTATAATCGTACAGCAAGAATACCAATGGAATCGACAGCAATGACGCAGAAACGTTAATCGTCAAATCGCGCAGATTTTCGTTCGGCGCATTATCTATTGCACCCGTGTATAAAATTATTCCGCCTGCAATAGACATCAAATATGGCAACGATTTCAAAAAAACAGTACGGATATTGAACTTCATGCCAATATTGTACAACATGTGTCATACAACAGATACAGGAACCTAAACCTGTTTGGGGCGACATTTGCCACGCATGAATATAATGGCCCATCCGCTGATAACCAGCATCAATCCACCCAGAATAAATATACTGTACCGCCAACTGCCCAATGTTGCCCCCAGCCCCACAATACCACATACAATCATATACAGCACATAATTTACCGTCGTATAAAACGACAGCACCACGGAACGATGACGCGATGGTATCAAGTGCTGGAACCGTGAATACAGCAATGTGTAAATCCCGTAAAACAGCATATACGCCACCCCCATCATCCACAGCGCGCCCACATCATAGTCAAGGCCAAACCCAATAAACGCAACCCCAACCAGTCCAATCAGCGCATACAATAACGTTTCGGTTATATTTGTAAATTTATATGCAAACCGTTGCCCAATTGTCGCACACCCCAACAGGAATAATGGCACAATCCCAACATATTCGGTTGGTATGCCAATTTGCAATCCGATTGGGCTTAAAAAATCATCCAGATATGGAACGTTTGCCACCAACAGTGCCAACATCATCACCGACATCAGGCACGGTGTTTTCATGCATACCCGAATACCGGATTTTAACAGTTTTCTTATCGGCATTGGCATGTCCGATTGTGGGCGCGTATTTGCCCGATACGGCACCGCCAGCAAACAAATCATGGAAATCAGTATTGAAGCAACCGACGCCCACGTCACCCAATCATACCCCATAAACATCAGCAGCGACCCAAACGCGGACAGGGCGACCCCAACTGACTCGTACGTAGATTTACGCCCCAAAATACGCGAATATTCACGTTTTTTACCATATGCCGCCACGGAATCATAAACCAGTCCTTCGAACGCGACACTGCGAAAACCGGCCTGGACACCCCACAGAAACATCCCGACAACAAACCCCACATACGTTGGCAACGCCAGCCATAATAAAATCGCGATCGCCTTCAGAATTTGACCACAAATCATAGACCATCGTTGTCCGACACGGTTTGTTATGTACGTGATTGGTCCCTGACCCAGAATGGTACCCAATGCCGAAATAATAAACATAGTGGACAGTTGCCAATCGGTTAAACCGTTTTTCTGCATAAAAATTGCATAGACGGGGGTCAGCAATAAAAACTTGTTAAAAAACGCAAATCCATACAGCGAAATCATCAATCTTTTCATAATCCCATCCTTTGGGGGAAATTATAAGCAAAATCCCATAAAAAAGTACAGTAAATATTGAAATTTTGTCAAATTTACACTATAATAAGCGGGATAGATAAAGGTGCGATTTATATGGCAAAGATGGACGAGTTTTTATTAGAATACTACAGACGACTGCATTTTCGCAGTATGCCAATCGAACAATTTGTTCAGTTTTGTTCATATGTTGATGCCAAGGATTATAACGGAAATATGAAAGAGTGGGCAGAAAGCCTGCTGGAAAAAGATCCGACAACTGATGAGTATATTAAAAATGGCGAGTTATATGTTGCAAAATCATTGCCTGACCCAGAAGAAGTTGGTGGTGAATATGAGCTGAATGACGACGAATGGAAAAAATTGTTCAAAGCATTCCAAAATACATTCAGAACAATGGATGCGAATAAAAATAGTTTCAAGCACAACGACAAAGCAAATAAATTTTTGGAACGATATTTTGGTGATGCCTCCAAATTATTCAGCCATCCAACCGCCAGTCCCGAAGCCGAAGCACAAATTCAATTATTGCAACAATTGTTAATCGACAATCCCGGTATTGAACAGCGTTTGCAGGGGTACTGGAACGATGATTTTTCTTGGAAAGATTTGAAAGATGGGTTGACCTCGAAAAAATATAATACAGATCCAAAATTTTTGAAAAACCTGCAACGTGTAGCAGGGCAAATTGCATCAGATTTGATGTATGATATGGATTTTAGAAATAATCTTAAAAACGTTCCCAGCAACTTGGACTTATATGCAATAAATGATCCCGACAGATTTGAAACCGCCGGTATAAACGCCACTAAGTTGGACGGTTTCAAAATGCAGTATTCGGAACTGTTGCGCGAAATATATAAAAATTCCAAGGTACAAGAAGTCTTTGTTGCCAACGACAACAGTAAAATCTCGAAAAAACTGACCGAGGCAAAAAGCCGTATTCAATACGAAGACAAGCAAAGTGATGATTACGTTCCTCCAGAACGTGAAGATAAGCTGAGCCTGCAAGAGTGGGTATCAGAATGGTGGGACACAACATATTCTGAATATTTGGAAAAGTATGTCAAATTGCGTGGCGATAGATTATATTTCTCGCCCCACGCCAAGAATATTGTTGCGGCTATCGACAAAATTAAACCAAAAATTTCGCCAACAGAAGGTCTGGAAAAAATCGTCAAACAGGCCGGCGACATCAAAGATAAAATCAAATCTCCGACTGCACGCAAGCATTTTGACTGGTTCACAAAAACAATGGGGGCTTTATCATCCACCATGCCCAAGGCATTTGCCGGTGCCCTGCGCAACGGGCGTCAAATGCGTGCGCTTATTGAAGAAATGATAATGATTGCCGTCCGCGATGGCAAGGTTGATGAAGCCAAAACCGCTATGGAGGTTATGTCTGTTGTCAAATATGGCTATACCACCAGCAAAATTATGGATACGCTGAACAAGACGGATTTAACAATATTCTCGGATGGCAAATTGTCCTGGAATAAAGACGAGGGTATGAAATTCGTTACAGCTGCGCTGGACAAAAGTATTAAAACCGCATTTATGGGTATCGGCTATGGTATTACGATGGTTGGTAATGCAATCAACCTGTCGGGCAGCAAGTTTAAGGGTAAACGTGGTCGATTGGAGTCTGCACAACAAGCTTGGGAACAACAAACACTAAGTACTCATCAGGATATTCAGGACCAGCAACGTGCAGACGAAGCAACCCGTGATGCTAATCAGCAAACGTTGGACGATATGAATACCCGTCTGGGAATCAATTCCACAAATATTGATACTCATCGGCAAAACCTGGCATTGAATGAACAACGACTGCAACAAAAAGAAGAAGAATTGCAAAACAAGCGTCAGGATTTGGCAAATTTGCCAAATCTGCTGAACGATGCACGACAAAAACAAATTGATTTAACGCAACAAATCAATCAGCTGAATGCAGACATACTGAACACAGGGAACAGAGTTGCATTCTTGTCGTCCGAGATTGGGCGCCTGCCAAATACAGACCCATTGCGCAATACATACATAACCGAATTAACCTATCTGAATAATGTGTATATGCCACATCTGAACCAGCAGTATACCGACCTGAATACAGAACTGACCAATGTACAAAACGAAATAAATAACATCCAGAACGTGCTCCCAGTTGCATTGAATAGGGACATTCGACGATTGGAACGTTCTGTTCAAAACAGACAGCGACACGTTAATAGACAAGACCTGCGACTGAACACCTGGACGGACGCCCAAGATACTGTTAACTTTTTGAGTCAACGTATAACCAAGCGCAACGAAGTTCTGGCATCGTGGAATGACGATCACAAGGACAAATATAAAGAGCTTATGGCGTATTGGGACAAACTGGAAACAGGACGTAATACACACATGGGCGAAATGTACAGTTGGATGCCAGGCAAGAAAAAAGATGCCCAGAACAACTTTGATGGTTCTGCAATAATGGCGGATTACTTGTCGCATTATGATTACAGATAGTCTGTAATATGAAATACTCTGCTTGATTTTTTTGTTAATTTGTGATATAATACAGACATGCGTCATCGGGAACGATGGCGTTTGTTTTTTGTGCCCTGCCCTGTGTGGCGGGCATTTTTATTTTCATGAAAATCAAAAGGATTACTTATGACACGTGTACTACAATTGCGCCGTGGCACCACCGCGCAAAACAATAATTTTACCGGTCTGCCTGGTGAAATCACATTTGATATGGACGCAAAAACGGTGCGTATTCACGACGGTGAAACGCTGGGTGGATTTGCCCTGGTGCGCGCAGATGACGCGGCAACCAATGCCGGTACATTTGATATAACGGCGGTATCTGATGAATTTTGGGCGGATGTGGTCGCTCGCCATGCACCCGCACCGTTCACTATTCTGGAATCAAATATGGCCCCCATGAACAGCAAAACCGCCTATCTGAACTGTGCATTCAGTCGCGATACATTACCGCTTTTTGCGCGCGCTGTATTGGTCTGTCAAAATGACGAAGCGGGCTATATCGCCGGCGACGAAGTCTGGGCATTTGGTATCGGCGAATGTGCCAATATGCAACCGAATTGCTTTATTGATAAAAATGGCATGAATGTCCGCCTTATGGTGAATGCTGGGCGGTACTGGACGCATCGTCGCGATAACGGGGCGCGTGTGGAACTGACCGATGAAAATTGGTGCGTTTTATTCCGAGTTTATTATTGAAAATCATTTGAAAGATTGCTATGCTGACCGCCGAAGAAGAAAAAAAGGATTTCACATGTACATACTTGCATTGAATTGTGGTTCTTCGTCCCTGAAGTATCAGGTCTTTGACGCGGATTCCAAAACCGCCATTGTTGGTGGAAACGTTGAAAAAATCGGTTTGCCGGATTCTTTTGTAACCCAGAAATACCCAGACGGTACCAAACAAAAGAAAGAATGCAGCATGCAAAATCATAACGAGGCTTTGAACGTAGTTATGTTTATGTTGCGCGAAGCATCCGTTGATATGAATGAGATTAAGGGTGTTGGCCACCGTGTCGTGTTGGGCGGTGAAAAATTTGCGTCATCCGTTGAAATCAATGATGAGGTTATCAAAAAGATTGAAGAATTATCTTTGATTGCGCCATTACACAACCCAGCGGCACTGGTTGGTATTGTTGCAGCACAACAGTTGTTACCAAACGCCAAACAGGTTGCGGTGTTTGATACAGCATTCCACCAGACTATACCTGATTATGCGTATCGTTATGCGGTGCCACGTGCATGGTATTCTGAATTGGGCGTTCGTCGTTATGGATTTCATGGGACCAGCCACCTGTACGTATCCAAGGTCGCAGCAAAAATGTTGGGCAAACCAGCAAAAGAATGCAATCTGATTACACTGCATATCGGTTCGGGGGCATCCGCAACCGCAATACGCAACGGTGTTTCTGTGGACACATCTTTGGGTATGACCCCATTGGCGGGATTAACAATGGGTACACGTCCAGGCGATTTGGACCCGGGTATTGTACTGTATGTAATGCAACGTTTGGGGTTGACAGCGGACCAGATGCAGAAACACCTGAACAAGGATTCAGGTCTGCTTGGTGTCACAGAATGTTTTGCCGACCGTCGTGACGTTGAAAACAACAAGGACACAAATGACCTGTGTCGCCTGGCGATTGAAATGGAAGCGCACAATGTAAAAAAATACATCGGCGCGTTTATGGCTGAATTGGGGCACGTAGATGCATTGGTATTCACAGCAGGTGTTGGTGAAAACGATGATTATCTGCGCGAAAAGTTCTGTTCTGGTCTGGAAGAACTGGGTATCAAACTGGACAAGGAAAAGAACGCAGCAGCCCTGGCACGCAAAGGTGTTGACAGCGCCATTATCAGTACAGATGACAGCCGTGTAAAAATCTTGATGGTTGCTACAAACGAAGAATTAGTAATTGTCGAAGACACATTGGCAATCATGAACGGAACATACAATCCAAATCATTTGGAAATGGATTACAGTTTCGCCAAATAATAAATTAAAAAAAATCCCGCCAAATGGCGGGATTTTTTTTTACATTATGGCATTGGGATACCGGCGGTGGCGTCGCCCATGACTTTATCAATCATGGTGTCGGCCTTTTGCTTGGCATCCATATATGCCGCCATAACTGCAGATTCAACAGCACCCACACCGTCTGCCAATATGCCTGGATTGATTGTTAATTTAATAACATCGTATTTGCCAGTCATATCAATAATACATGCCCCGTTTTGGGCAATGCCCTTGACAACAGTTTTTGCCAGTTGGTCCTGGGCAACAGCAACCTTGTTTTGTAATTCTGCCGCCTGGGCCATTAAAGATTCCATATCCATAGATACCTCCTACTTTTGTCGTTCTGAGATGTGCAGCATTTGTAATGCGCCCACCGGCACATTCATTGCACGCGCACCAAATGGTGTCAATGTCAAACATGGCAGAATTTCCTGGTTCGCGTATTTAATCGCACTTTCGGATGATTCAAATTCCTTGTCGGACGTCAAAAACAACTTAAATCGTTCCGTACCCGATGTGGCATAGTACTTTTTAGTCACATAAAATGAAAATTTACCATTTTCTTTGTTTTGATAAATGCCCGGAAAAAAATTTGCACAAATTATTTTACGAATACATGGAACGCGCCGGGCAACACACCCCAGGTGTGTTGCCCATTGTTCATCTGTCCAGTTTAACTGTTCTGGTTTCATTGATAGTCCTTATTTCTTGATTTCTTCACCTGTTTTCTGGTCAATACCAACCATGGACATGCGTGTTTTACCACGTTTGTCGGCCCCCAGATAACGGACATATACTGTGTCACCTTCTTTTATCTTGGCATCTTCGATTTTTGCCAATCTTTCACCAGTGATTTCAGAAATGTGCACCATGGATTCAAAACCATTCATGATTTTGACGAACAGACCAAAGTCCTTCATGCCAGATACGGTACCTTTGTAAATTTGACCGACTTCTGGTTCTGCAACGATGTCTTTGATACGCGCAATTGCGGCATCTGCATCCTCTTTGGATACGGCCATGATTTTGACAGTACCATCATCTTCCAAATCAATAATCGTGTTTGTTTCGCGAACCAGGGCCTGAATCACAGAACCACCTTTGCCGATAACTTCACGAACCTTGTCTGGGTTAATTTTCATGGTGTATGCCTGTGGTGCGTATTCAGATACGCTTGCACGTGGCTTTTTAATCGCCTTTTCAATCTTGCCCAAGATGTGCATACGACCGTCTTTGGCCTGGGCCAGGGCGCGTTCCATGATTTCAAACGTAATAGATGTGATTTTGATATCCATCTGCAACGCTGTGATACCATGGTCGGTACCTGTTACCTTAAAGTCCATGTCGCCCAGGTGGTCTTCGTCGCCCAAGATATCTGTCAGAATTGCGTAATCGTCGCCTTCTTTAATCAGCCCCATAGCGATACCCGCAACCGGACGTTTCATTGGAACACCACCGTCCATCATCGCCAATGTCGCACCACAGGTGGTCGCCATAGAGGATGAACCGTTTGATTCCAAAATATCAGACACAATACGAATTACATAGTCAAATTCGGCGCGTGTTGGCACCATCGGATGAACCGCGCGCCATGCCAAATTACCGTGGCCAATTTCACGACGTCCCGGGGACTTTAACCCCTTGCATTCACCAACGGAATATCCCGGAAAGTTATAGTTCAAAATGAAATCGCGTTCTTCGGCACCATCCAATGATTCAATTGGCAGTGCATCTTTGCCCCCACCCAACGTCAGGGATACCAATGCCTGGGTTTCGCCACGTGTAAATAACGCGGAACCGTGTGCGCGTGGCATTACGCCCAATTCGATTTCAATCGGACGCACGGTTTTGTTATCGCGACCGTCAATACGTGGTTTGCCCGCCAGGATATTACCACGCATAATACGCGCGGTCAGATTTTCAATCACTTCATCCGCCCATGATTCCAATGTGGACGTGGCGCGGTCAGATTCTGGGAACAGTTCTGGAATACGTGCCTTGGCATCGGCATGAATGGATGCCAAAGTTTCCAAACGAACCAATTTTTCTTTGATTTGCAGGGCCGCTTCAATCGCAGGTGCAAAAGATTCAAAATCGGATTCCATTGTCAACTGTTCTGCGGTCTTTTCAGGTGTTGCCCAGCGTTCTTTGCCCGCACGTTCTGCCAATTCGTTAATGGCGTTGATAACCGCCTGTTGCGCGTCAAAACCGAATTTAACCGCACCCAAAACCGTCTTTTCATCCAATTCACCGATTTCAGATTCAACCATCAACACACCGTCTTTGGTTGCGGCAACAACCAAGTCCATTTCGGAACTTTCCGTTTCTTTTTTCGATGGGTTCAGGATATATTTACCGTCGGCATAGCCAACACGCGCCGCACCGATTGGACCCTGGAACGGAACACCGGACAATGCCAACGCCGCAGATGATGCGATCATTGCCAAAATGTCTGGCTGATTCTTTTTGTCATATGAAAAGACCTGGGCAATAATTTGCACCTTGTTCTTGAATGTTTCTGGGAACAGCGGACGAATTGGACGGTCAATCAAGCGTGCAGTTAATGTTTCTGCGGTTGATGCCTTGCCTTCACGTCTGTCGCGTGAACCCGGGATACGCCCTGCGGATGCAAACTTTTCCTGGTAATCAACGGTCAATGGGAAAAAGTCTTGACCTTCGACCGCGGACTTTTCCGCGCATACTGTTGCCAAAACCATTGTTTCACCCAATGTTGCCAAAACAGAGCCATTTGCCTGTTTCGCCATACGGCCCGTTTCCAAGCGCAGGGTTGTATTACCATATGGAATTTCAACCGCGATTGGATTGTTTAACTTAACCCGGTCTTCTTTTTTGAATAAACCAAATACCATTTTTTTCTCCATTTTTTGTTTATGTTTTGATTCTGCGAAGAAAAATCATTCGTTTCTGCATTCGGATAAAAATGCACAAAAGAATAATTTAATCTTCGCCCCGTGAATTATAAAAGATATTTAAGGTATTGCAAGTCTAATCCGCATCATTTGAGCGCGGATGCGCATGTGCATAAATCTGCGAAATTTCTGTCATATTAACGCGGGTGTACAACTGGGTCGTGGACAAGGAAGAATGCCCCAACAGTTCTTGCAAACTGCGCAAGTCTGCCCCGTCGGACAATAGTGCCGTCGCAAAAGTATGGCGCAACGCGTGCGGGGTCACATAATCAGGCAGTTGCAAATAATGGCGCAGGGCTTCCACCACCTTTTCCGCCATGCGGGGCGACATAGGCAGACCGCGCACACTGCGGAATAATTCGTCATCCGGCATATTTCCACACGGACGCACAGCCATATATTTTTCAATCGCGCCCCACACCGCAGGCAGGACCGGAACCATTCTTTCTTTGCCACCTTTGCCCAAGATACGCAGAATGTCCGGACGTGCCACAACATCGCGGTTGCGCAGGGATAATGCCTCGGAAATGCGCAGCCCACAGCCGAACAATAACACAACCAACGCCCAATCGCGTGCGGCAATCCAAGGTTCATGCGTTTGGGTTGCGCGAATTGCGCCGTGCATATTTTCAATGTCAATTGGGTCAATTGATTTGGATAAATTACGTGGAACCTTGGGCGATGATATTAATGAAATCGCATCATTTTTTACGGCATAGTTTTTTGCCAAAAACTTATAAAACGAACGCAGGGATGACAACGCACGCGCGGTGGATTTCGGCGCCAGTCCGCGCTTCTGGCGGTTCGCCAAAAATGCGCGAAAACATGTTGTGTCCGCACGTGATAAATCAGACGGAAATGGCGCGCCGCCATTATATTGCGCATAAAAATTCAAAAAATCCCGAATGTCGGTTTCATATGCCGTCGTGGTGTGGGGGGAATAATTTTTCACCCCTGATAAATATTCCAGAAATTCCGCAACGGCATTTTCCATGTGCACCCTATTTTATTTCAAACACCGCAGAAACAGATACCGAAACGTCTGTGTCGCGACTGACAATCGTACCGGATGCATCCCCCATGGTGGCGGTTGCAACCATTTTCGTGCGCAACAAGCCGTTAACAGGTTGTGCAACATTATCAGAATTTGCCCCATACGAAACAGATAACAACTTGCCTGTACGTTTGCCGTCACCTGCAACCAGCGCGTCGGCACGTGTGCGCGCATTTTCAACCGCAACAGACAGACATTCTTCCATTATTGGTTTCAAGCGCTGCGGACTGGTGTACATGCGCAGGTTTTCCGAAAATACGTTCGGCATACCAGCAAAACGGGACAGAACATCCTCGATTACATCAATGCTGTCCGCGGAAACTTCGACCGCAACAGTTGTTTCAATCCCCAGTGTTATTGATTTTTGTTCATCGCGATTCCATTCTGTTTTTTCATAAGAATTGAACTGGGTTGTCTGCATTTCAACAGGCTGCGTTTTCAGATATTCTGTTATTTGTGCCATCTGGGTCGTCGCCGCCCGCATAGATGCAACCGCCGTTGGGGCCAATGTTGAAACACGCAATGTAATCGCCGTCTTATCACGTGGCGCGGTTGTCAGGCATTCGCCATTCACCGCCACGGTGCGCGGTGTGGCACGACGTTCCAACGCGCCAAATGCCAACGCCATCACCGCCGCCACACCAATAACTGTTCCAATCCAAACTATTGTTTTTTTCATAGGCTCTCTCCCATTGTTTTTCTTATTACCCCAGCATGGTGCGTTTTACGCGCGCCAATGTGTCTGCGGCAACCACGCGTGCGCGCGTTGCGCCCGATACCAAGATTTTTTCAATTTCATCCGGATTCGCCATCAGACGTTCATATTCCGCACGTGGCGTGGCCAGTACCGAATTGATTTGTTCAAACAATATCTTTTTTGCATCGCCATAACCCATGCCACCTGCACGGAACATTTCGGCAAACTTGGCCGTTTGTTCCGATGTCGCGAAATGTTTATACAGCTGATAAATCGTGGATTCATCTGGGTCTTTTTTGTCGGCGGGTAATTTAGAATCCGTTATAATGCGCATTATCTTTTTTTTCAATTCGGATTCAGGCGCAAATAATGGTATGATGTTGTCATAAGATTTGCTCATCTTGCGGCCGTCCAGTCCCGGGATTAAACCGGTATCTGCACCAATCACCGGTTCGGGTAACTTGAATGTATTGCCGTATGTGCGATTAAAATATTCCGCGATATCACGTGCAAATTCCACGTGCTGTTTCTGATCTGCGCCAACGGGAACAATATCTGAATTGTACATCAAAATATCCGCCGTCATTAAAACAGGATATGTGTACAACCCCATATTAATACCCGCATCAACATCCAATCCCGCAGCCAGGTTTTTATCCATTGCCGCCTTGTAAGAATGGGCGCGGTTCATCAGCCCCTTGGGCGTGATATTCATCAGTAATGTGTTCAACTGATAAATTTCATCTATATCAGATTGACGGAACAATACCGCATTTTCTAGATTCAGCCCCAACGCCACCAACAGCGCGGCGATTTCGTACGTGTGTCGCCGTATTTGGGACGCATCGTGTATAGTATTCAATGCATGCAAATCCGCAATAAACATAAAAGTCTTATGCGTTTTTGAACGTTCAATCAGTGGCTTTAACGCACCAACATAATTGCCCAGGTGTGGCATACCCGTGGGCTTGATACCCGTTAAAACAATTTTATCTGTGTTTGACATAATATGTACCTTTTCTTGCATATAATTTTAATGAATTTTTCGATAAATTAAAAGCCCAAATTTATATAATCACCGGGACCAGCGCATAAAAACATATCAGGCGGCAACGCGCCAACAATTTACATATGAAAAGATAATATTTTTAATACTCATTAGTTACATTATACTGCTGTCCTAATAAAAAGCAACAATTAGATAAAAAATCCCGCCAAATGGCGGGGATTGTTTAGTCCAGATTCTTTAGCAAAATATCTTTCATTTCATTTGGCATCATGCCCGTCGACGAATAGCCACAGTCTACATGGTGCACCTCGCCTGTGACGCCGGATGACAGGTCGCTGAACAAATACATAGCCGCACCCGATACATCGTCCAGGGTCATATTGCGACGCAGCGGCGTTGTTTCCGCGTTCAGGCGCAACATAGCCTTGAACCCACCAACCCCACTGGATGCCAGGGTCATAATTGGACCCGCACTGATTGCATTGACGCGAATACCCCCCTGCCCCAGGTCGGATGCCAGATAACGAACGCTGCTGTCCAGGGCTGATTTCGCAACACCCATAACGTTATAATTTGGAACAGATTTTTCACCGCCAAAATATGTCAGGGTCACAATACTGCCCCCGTTGGTCATCAATTTTGACGCGCGACGCGTCAAATCAACCAATGAATAGACCGAAATGTCCATTGTATTCTTGAAATTTTCACGCGTAGTGTCCGCATAGCGACCGGTTAATTCATTCTTGTCAGAAAACGCAATCGCATGCAACATGCCGTCCAGGTGTCCCCATTCGGATTCTATTTTATTAAACAAATCGTCCATTTGTTCGTCGTTTTGAACATTGCATTCCTGGACAAACTTGGCACCGATTGATTCCGCCAATGGACGTACACGTTTTTCCAGTGCGGGCATTGCGTATGGCATTGCAACATCGGCCCCCATATCGTGCGCACGTTTGGCAATTGCCCACGCCATAGACCAATCATTGGCAACACCCGTTATCAAAATCTTTTTACCCTTTAATAACATTTGTGATTCCTTTTGTTATTCTTATTGGACGTGTTGAAATATAGCAAGAAAACACAACAATCGCAACAGGTAAAAAGTTTTTTGCGCCCTATTCCGTTGCTTCATGCGATTGACGGTCGCAAATGGCGCCAAAATCCGCCATTGACATTTGCTGTTCATTCAAAACCTTGGTAATAGTGCGCAGAGATGGGAATCGCGATTTGCCAAACGCATCGCAACGTTTGCTTTTGTTAAAAGTCGTGGCATCCAACCCACAATTGATTGCCATTCTGGATGGACTGAGGTTATTTTCACGCGCGATTTCGTCAATCGCATCCCAGATATTGTCATGGGTTATCATGATACCCCCTTTCCCTGTTTTATTAGTGTTAAACTGAATGTCGATATTGTGTATAAAATCACAATTTTTATCAAGCATTTTTTATAGGTTAATTTTCTTATTTTTGGGCGGTTTTTATGTTTTATGTTCTAGTTTTTTTGTTTTTTAAACAGCAATTCGCGTAAATCAGATAAATTTATAGGATTTTACCCAGAAAATTCCGTACGTTGATGATTTTTGAATTGTTGGACATTATTGACATCGGAACTAAAAATCACCGCCCAGATGGGCGGTTTTGTTTTCTATTCAGAATATACCGGTTTTTTAAGATGTTTCCAGTTCTGGGGGAATTGCCCCCAGAAACTGTTTTTATTGAACAACCGATATTGAACACCCACTTATAGTTTCCGAATTCAATAGGTTTATTAGATTTCCTTTGGCCCCTGTAGGTTGTACACAAACACCATTACCTGTTGTACCAGATGTAAGTTCACCATACAAGTCACT
>SUUM01000011.1 GCA_015062525.1 Alphaproteobacteria bacterium
ATGCCGGTTTGGGCAAGACAAACATTACCGCGAATGTTGTAAGCCAGATTTTTAAATTACCCACACAAACAACCGTATATGCGTTTCGTGGTGGCGACGGTAATGACAGTCCCACGGTGACAATACAACAGATTCCGGGTGGTGGCGCATCGGGTGTGGACAGTATGCTGATTATCGGGGACCGTGCAATTGTTGGTATCGGCGCACCATCGTCACAGTGTTTTAATTTTCTTGGACGAGCATATCCTGATGGAGGAGCAGCAGTAGGATTATATTGTCAATCCACACCATCTGGAACATATTCTGTACAAGATATTAAGATAGGCGATTCTTTTATGGACGTTTATAATGGATTTGGCTGCGGTGCTGGTGGCGGGGGTGCGCCAAATGGCGTTGGTGGCGCGGCGGCATCCTACACAAAATTTAAAGCGACCGCCGGCACCAATGCGACATCTGATGGTGGTGGTAATGGTGGCGATATTGAAAATTTAACGGGGGATTCACAAACAAAAAATCTGGGGATTGGTGGCATTGGTGGCAAAAATGTATATTGGCAATGTGCCGGTCACACGGCGGTGTCATATGGTGGGGGCGGCGGTGGCGCCACATGCTCACTAAGGAGCCCCAGCACATGTGAAAGGCTTGGTTCATGGTGTTATTCCGATTGCGCCGATGGTGGCAATGGGGCATCGGGCAGTACCGGCAAATCAGACACCAGTTACGTTAAAATATATAAAATAGGATAATCATAATGTTATTATCGTTGGCATTATTATCGGCATTATATTTTAAAACATCGGATGGTAATATTTATCATACTATTGATAAAATACCGGATGGCATGTGCGTATTAAACAATAACGGCGAAGAATTGGTGTACGAAGCAACCAATTTTAACACATGTAATGAAATAACGTTACAACCTGGATGTTATCGTGCGGAATTGCGTGGCGGAATTGGCTTACAAAATGAATATTGCCTTGATATTGTGGAACATGATTTAACACGCACAGAATCCGCGATATTCAATATTAGTGAACCCACCACGGTATATGTATTACGTGGTGGCGATGGGAATGCGGGCGATGTTAACGTTGTGGGAAATTATACCGGTGCGTTTGGTGGTGGTGCATCGGGCGTGGACAGCATATTGGTTGTTGGCGACCGTGTATGGCGGGCATCGGGGGGCGCTGGTAAAACGTGTTCATCCAGTATAAAAGTAGAAATTAATCGGGCAGGAGCACATACTACGATTGCTGTTGGCAATGGGGTCGGTGGCAATTCTGAATTAGTACAATTAGTATCTCAAAAACGTGTATATGGGAGTAGTAATCCATATAGATACGGAATCGGTGGTGGTGGTGGCGCATCACCAAACGGTGCCGGTGGTACAGATTGGCAATATCATCACGATTTTATCAACGGTGATGAATACGTAAATGCCGGCACCAATGGCACAGATGAACGTGGTGGTAACGGTGGTGATATTTATGTGTGTAAAAATTTTTCCTGTACATCCATGGTATCCGCCACGGGTGGCACGGGTGGCGCAACCGTTACATATGAATGTGGTGGCCAAACCGCAAAAACATATGGTGGTGGTGGTGGCGGTGGGGCGTATCATATCAACAATGGAGTCGCGGATGGCGGTGATGGCGGTTCCGGCTCAACCGGCCACAGCGACACATCATTTGTACGAATTTATAAAATTTAAGAAAAATCCCGCCAAATGGCGGGATTTTTTAGTGGTTAGTGTAAGTGCAAGTGGCTAGTGGCGGAATCCCACTGCGCCAAGGCTTCGTGGGACAAGTACATGATTGCTGCGATAAATAAAAGTTTAGTGGTTAGTGCAAGTAGTTAGTGGTTAGTGGATGTGTGCGGCGAATGCCGCACATTATAGTGCCATCACTTACCACTTACACTAACCACTTATCACTAAGATAAACTTTTATTTAGCGGGGTAAATAGGGGATTTTTTTATTTTTTGTTGCGACGTATGTGGAAAAAATCACGCAGTAATGTGGCGGATGTGTCTGCAAATTCGGGTATTTGATGAACGGTGGGCTTCCACAGGTGTTTGTCCGTTTCATAAATTCGGGAATTGGATGTGATGCCACCGCCTTTTTCATCAGTTGCGGCAAAATAAATATTTTTTATGCGGGCAAATGATATTGCCGTTGCGCACATCGCACATGGTTCCAGTGATACATATATGTCGCAATCGTCCAAAAATTTTGTCCCCAGTTTTTTACACGCACGGTTTATTGCGACGATTTCTGCGTGCAGGGTTGGATTTTTGCGTATTTGTACCTGGTTTTCGCCACGGGCAATAATTTTGCCATCGCGTACAATTACCGCCCCAATTGGGACATCATCATGCTTCATGGCGCGGTGAGCACAAAGAATGGCTTGATTCATAAATTTCATGATTTATACTTTATCGCATGGATTCAAAATTGCAAATTATTTCAGGACAATTTCGCGGGCGTAAATTGCGCCTGCCGCCCGATGCACGTCCAACCCAGAACCGTGCGCGGATTGCGTTGTTTAATATGCTGGAATCGGGGATTATTGATACGGGTGCGGATATGGTTGTCTGGGATGCGTTCGCGGGGTCGGGTGCGTTTGGAATTGAATGTTTGTCCCGATATGCCGGGGTGCGGGTCATATTCACAGATACGTCGCCAACATCAATTAAAACAGTTCGTGATAATTTATTTGTTTTGAATGTTGGGGCATGCGCGACCGTGGTGCAAACTGATGCGATTGGCGCGGTGGATAAATATGCGGCGAATGCAGATTTGATTTTTGTTGATCCGCCATATGCGGATGAAAATCTGGGGCGGGCGTTTGTGGCACGTGTCGCACGCGTGGGGCGCGCTGGTACCATTTTAATATGGGAACAGGAAGTTGGGCATGAATCGCAACCGGATGAGCAATATTGGGAAATTTTGCGTGATAAGAAATATGGTCGCGCACGTTTTTTGATTTTGAAAAGAAATAATAAATAATCCTTGATTTTTCGTGTTTTTTAGGTCATAATGCGCGTCGCACAGCACCCTTGGAGGCTGGGCAAATAATAAAAATTAAATCAAAGGAAATAAAAATGGCAATTGAATTAAATGCAGAAATTCGCAACGTAGCAGGCAAGGGGGCCGCACGTAGCATCCGCAATAACAAAAATATCCCCGCTGTGATTTATGGGGAAAAAAAGGCCCCAGTCGCAATCGAATTAAACGGTCGTGAATTCGAAATGTTGCTGAAAACACCGGGCTTGCGGACTAAATTGTTCCAAATTAAAACAAGCGCAGGCACAGAAGATGCCATGCTGATGGATGTTCAATATCATCCGGTAAGCGATGCGGCAATTCATGCGGACTTTAAACGTATCGATGTGAAAAGCCCTGTTAACGTGGTTGTGCCGGTCGAAGTTGTTAATGCTGAAATTTCTAAGGGTTTGAAATTGGGTGGTACATTGAACTTTGCGGTGCGCAAGGTTGCATTGCGTGGTTTGGTTGATGTTATCCCAGAAAAAATCATTATTGATTTGGCAAACCTGACAATCGGTGATGTGGTTCATGGTACTGACTTGGTTCTGCCAGCAGGTGTTGAATTGGGTCTGCATCAGGCTGAATTGGCGTTCGCGATTATTGGTGGTAAAATGCCAATGGAAGAAGACGAAAAGGCCAAAGCCGCAGCAATGGCAGCGTCCAAGAAATAAAAAAAATCCCCCGGTTGGGGGATTTTTTTCAAAGAGCAATGAGCAGAGAGCAAAGAGCAATTAATGCTTAGATAAATAAAAGTTTAGTGAAGTATTTACTTGTTAAAAAAAATTAAGAACAGAGACAAGTTCTCCTCCGTGGGAGGAGTACGGCGTAGCCGGGAGGTGGGTTAACCCACCCCGTCCGCTTCGCGTCCACCCCTCCCCGGGGGCGCATGTGCGCCGCCGACGGAGGGGAACTTTTACCCCGCTAAACTTTTATTTAGCGAAGTAATTTGTGTGCAGGGCGGCAGGGTTGATTGGTTAATTTTTTCAATGCGAATTTTATGCTTGCACGAATCGGATAAATATTACTAGTATGGCGCATACAACAATTCAAATAGGGAGTTTGTCCGTGATAGTTGGGATTGGAATTGACTTGGTCGAATGTGGGCGTTTCTTGGATTGGTCCGCGTTCAAAAAATCACGTATTTTCACAAAAAAAGAATTGGAATATGCCGATAATGATAATGCAAATTCGGAAAAGCATTTGGCAAATTTCTGGGCCGCGCGTGAGGCTTTCTTGAAAGCAATCGGAACCGGATTTGGCGATGATATTGCATTTTCTGATGTGTCTGTGGTTCATAACGACGCGGGGCGCCCGGAATTATTGATTGCAGGTGGTGCCAAGGCTGCATTAAAAGAATTGGTTGATGGTGATGCACGTGTGCATCTGTCAATCACAGACCAAGACGAATATTCGGCTGCGATGGTCGTTATTGAAAAAGAATAAGAAATGCGCCCATGGCGCATTTCTTGTTATCTTGAAAATTGTTTGTCGATATTCATAATTGAAGATATTTGTTCCCGCATGAATCGGACTTTGTTTTGATTGTTTTCGATGCCTTTGGGGCTTGCTGGCGACAATCTAAGGTCGTCCGACGCCTTGATAAAACGTTTCAGCAGTGCGCACATAACACGATATTTCATTATTAAGCGCAGGTTTTCATTGTTAACACTGGGCATTGTGTATTTTGCTCTGTTGTGCATTTTGCAATATGTTTCATATACACGTCGGCATATGCCCAGTTCGATTTGCAGTGGCGCAAATATGTCGCGATAGATAAAGCGATAGTTGGCCTCGGCAAAATCAATAAATGACAGGGTGCTGGTTTTTGGGTCGTACAGAACGTTACCCGGGTTCAAATCACAATGCGACCATGCCGCGCGCGTGTCATATTCAAACGTTCCAATATTGTCACGAATTGTTGCCATGTATTTTATTTCATCATCTTTGAACCAATAATGCATTTTGTTTTCAATAAAATTGTCCAAACGATTGAATTTTAATTCTGATGCGATTTTGTGTCGTTGAATTTCACCAATTGGCTTTAATTCATTCATGTCAACCAAGAATGATGCGATGCCGTCAATAATTTCATGCCGTTGGCGAGGAAGTAATTTTTTATATAAATCTTTGGTCAGGTGTTGACCGGGGGCGCATTCTTCCAGTAATTGATATTCGTCGTCTTTGATATAAATCATACGTGGAATGTTATAGCGCGGATTGCCAACGGCATGGATTTCGTCAATGGCATCTTTTGTGCGGTGTTGTTTGGCCAACCATTGTTCGCGTGCGGGTTCGTTTAGAGTTGGCAAGGGACGCTTCATAATCAGCGTGTCGCCAAAATAGACGACATAACTTTCGCGACCGTGGATAAGATTGTTTACGTTCTGTGTCATGGCATTAATATATTTTTGAATCCCGCAGGTGTTTTAATATTTGTTCTTGGGTGCGTAATTGGCATTTGGACATGTATTCTGTGTATGCGCGTTTGTCGCCACTTGCGCGGGCCTGTAATGCCTGGATATATGCAGTTTTGTCGCTGCGTTTGTTAAATGCGATTGGATGGTATCCGTTTTGTAATAACAGCCAATTCATAATCATGCGGGCGGTACGTTTGTTAAAATCATCAAATGGTTGCAACATTATTATTTCATAATGTGCATCATAGGCGCGGGTTAAAATGTCGTGCGTAGAATGATTCATGCGATAAATAATTTGGCGCAGATTATAATCAATTTCGCTGTAATCTGGGGCGTTGTATGTCTCGCCATTGATGCTCATAAGCAGTTTGCAGTTCGTTGTGCGAAATTTATAGCCGTCAATGTTCGTGTTTGAACATAACTTGGCGTGGATGATGCGAATGTCTTCGATGTTTATTTCCAGTGCCTTGTTTTCCATAATGTAATCATATGTAGTGGCGATGTTGGACATGCTGGTTTCGTCCAGGTTCGCCTTGGGTACTGGGCATAGCATTTGTGGTTCTTCAAATGCGATTTGGCGACGCAACCAGTTCAGGTTGTTTGTGCGTTTGACCGAAGAAAAATTGTTAAGGCATACATCCAGTTCCGCACGTTTTAGTGCGATTTGCCGCTTGGTCGTTAAAGTTGGTTTGTGTGGTGCCATTGTGAACAACCCCTTTTATTTACTATAAATATAGTTCGTAAAAATAATTTGTCAAGTTTTTGTGTGGTTTTTGTGTTGTGTGCAAAATTCGGGTTGAACGTGGGCGTGAATTGTTCTATGCTGGGGTATCGGAAAATGAAAGGGTGTATCTATGTTCAAGAATTTAGTTGTTTTTATGATGCTGTTGGTGCCGGTGATGGATTGTGTGGCCGCACCGAAAAAGAAAAAAGAAGAACCGGTTGTGCATCTGACCGATGAGCAGATATATGAAGAGTTGAAAAAACTGGCGCTGGTGTTCGAAGTGGCGCGTGATAATTTTGTCGAAGAAGCAGATGAAAAAAAGATGTTAGAGGCCGCTATGAATGGTATGTTGGGTGCGCTGGACCCGCACTCGTCGTATCTGTCGGCGGATGATTTCAAAGAATTTAATGATAAATCACATGGGGAATTTGGGGGACTGGGGATTCAAATTACAAGCGACCGTGGTGCGGTGCGCGTGATTTCGCCGATTGATGATACGCCTGCGGACAAGGCGGGGATTAAGGCGGGGGATTATATTACCCATATTGATGGCGAACAAGTCTTTGATTTGACGCTGAATCAGGCGGTCAAGAAAATGAAGGGACGCCCCGGAACCAAGGTAAAGTTGACGGTCGTGTCCGATGATGGTGAACCAAAGGAAATGACCCTGAAACGCGCCATTATCAAGGTGGAATCGGTTAAACATGATGTGAAAATGCTGGCGGATGCCGACCCTGATGACAAGGAAACGCCAAAGATTGGGTATATCAGAATTTCTGACTTTGGTGCGACTACATCGCGTGATTTGAACAATGCGATTAAGGAATTAGAAAAGGACAAGGTTGTGGGCTATGTCGTTGATGTGCGCAATAATCCCGGTGGTTATCTGACGGCGGCGATTGATGTCTCGGATGCATTTTTGGATAGTGGTGAAATTGTTTCAACACGTGGCAAGGAAAAGACCGACATTGAACGCGTGTTCGCAAAACCAGGGGATGCGGTTAATGGGAAACCGATTGTGGTTTTGATTAATCATGGGTCGGCATCGGCGTCTGAAATTGTGGCGGGCGCATTACAGGACAATGGACGTGGCTTGGTTATGGGGTCGCAATCGTTTGGCAAGGGTAGCGTGCAGCAGCAAAAGCCGTTGGGGGATGGAACGGCGATTCATATCACAATTGCCCGCTATTACACTCCATCGGGGCGTTCCATTCAGAACGAGGGTATCACACCAGATATAGAGGTCTTGCATTCCAAGGTTGAAGTTCTGGAAAAGAAGGAAAGTATGTATTCCGAGGCATCATTTAAAAATTCGCTGAAGAATGACAAGGCGAAAAAGAAGGACAAGAAAAAGTCTGATAAAGACGAAAAAGATGCGGATGATGAAGAAACGCCTTTTGAAGAATTGACGGATGAAGAAAAGGATGCGCGCGATTATCAGTTGCAGCGTGCGATGGAAATGGTCATTGCCATGGATACGGTTAAATCGCGCAGTATCACCAGTCCAACAGATGTTTTTGCAGATGATAAGATTGAATAATTATATTGTTTGTACTGAACAAGTGGATTGCAATAGAAAAGCAGATACGGGTAAATTCATTAGAATAAAGGATTAATTTATTAGATATAGAAACCGCCGTAATTTGGCGGCTTCTTGTGCTGATTGCAGCAAGCCTAGGCGCGGTCTGGTTGTTGTGCAGATGGTGCGAAGTATTTTATAAAATCACTTAGCGTTGCGCCAGTCGCATTTAAGATTTTTGCAATGCTGCCTGTGGAAGGCCAGCGTGGTTGACCGTATTTTGACCAACGCTTGCTTTTGTTGAATGATGTTGGATCCAGACCGCAGTATTTTGCCAATCCAGAACAAGTCATCTTGTGTTCTTTGGCAAAGACATCTATTGCGTACCATACGTCTTGATGTGTCATTTGATTTCTCCTTTGCTTTTTTTGTTTAGGTACGTATGCATTATAATTTAGGATTTGATGTATTTTTTTATACCTTTTTTATGTGAACTAGTGTATAAAAATAGGGTATGTTTTGGATATGGCTTAGATTTCCGGCTTTTTTCAAACATGGCTGAAAGAATGAGTTTTTATTCCCAGGGAAAAATCTTGTTTTTTTAGGAAACCTGGTACGAAAAATGTATAAATTTTTATGTGCCGCACATTTTCACCTAGACAATGGAGTTAGAAAATGCCGACAATAAAGAATAAAGTTGCTTTTTTGCGCGAATTACTTGCATTAAAAGAGGTTATTGACACGGGGCAGATTCATGCTGCTGCAGAACGTAATGGAATAAAACATTCCAATATGTCCAAATTGATTACAGATTTGGAATCACGATACAAGGCGCGATTGTTATTGCGCAGTTCATCCGGCTGTGTGCCAACAAACACAACCCGTCAATTGTATACGGATATTGAGAATATTGTGGTTTTGCTGGATACTTTGATGAAAAATGTAGCAGAACCAGATGAATTGACCGGGTATATATCAATCTGGACCGAAGAAGGATTTGCCGGCAGTTTGTTGTTTATTGAATTGTATAAGTTATATGCAAAATATCCAAAAATCCGTTTGGATATATTAACGAATCGGCATGTGAACAGTTCTAATCCTGATATTGCCATTATGGATATGCGGTCGACGGATAAAATACCGGGAACCAAGATGTTGTTCAAGTTCAAGACCAAGGTAAAATTTTATTCCTCGCCTGCGTATTTGGAAAAATATGGTGTGCCGAAAGATATGGATGATATGTTGGAAAACTTTGATATGTGTATACGTCAAAAGTTTTTGGAGTTGCCGGAATGTAATTTTATTGTAAAGCGGGCAAAAAAGTTAAATATTACGGCTGATTCTGCGTCCATTATTTATCAGTTGGTGTGTGATGGTGCTGGGATTGCGCTGATGCCAGAATGGTGTACGATGAAAAATACTAAATTGGTCGAGGTTCCAAACATAGATTTTGATTATGAATATGTTTTGGTGGGTATCAGTAATCCTTTGACGATGAAAAGTCCAAAAATTCGCGCGTTTTTGGAATTCTTTTATGAGTTTTGTCTTGAGTATGATATTCCGCTGGAAATTTTCGAGTAATTTTATAGCAAAACGTTCCTGGGGCGTGTGGGAATGGGGTGTGATATACTGATGTCCAAAAGGAGAAAGAAATGAAACATTTTTGGACATTTGTTTTGGCGATTGTAATTTCGTTTATTCCGGGGATTATTGGCGGGTTCTTTTCGCCCATGACACCGGGGGTAAATGAATGGTACAATGGACTGGCGCAATCTGTGCTGACGCCGAATGGTTGGGTGTTCAGTATTGCGTGGTTGATTTTATATACGTTGCTGGGCTGGGCGTTGTACCTGGTTATGCGCAGTGGAAAAACACGGCAGAATAAAGCGTTGGCGTATGCGTTATTTATTGCCCAGATGGGTTTGAATGCACTGTGGAGTTATTTGTTCTTTGGTCTGCATATGATTGGTGGGGCGATGATTTGTATCGTTGCGTTGGTCGGGGTTGCGATTTGGATGGCAATCGCGTTCAAACCAATCAGTCGTGGGGCATCGTATCTGGTGTGGCCATATATTGCATGGCTGGTATTTGCAACATATTTGAATGGAACAATTTTGATGTTAAATTAAAAAATCCCCGTTTTCGGGGATTTTAAATTATGAGACATGAATAATTTGTGTGTTTAATATTTTAATATCTTGACCCGTGGATCGCCGATGTTTAGATATTTTAGCCCCAGTTCCTCGACATAATCGGGGCTGTAATTTTGCAGTAATTCAATGTGATGTTGCAATTCCTTTAATGTTGCTTGTTCCGCAACCAAGTGTTCGCGTTCATTGCCCAGTTGCCACAGGTTATATCCAAATCGCTGGATACTTACATCGCCCCAGAACATACCGATAAACATAAATCCCGCAAATAAAGTCAGAATGATTCCCAGTTTGCCACGGGCGCCACCAGACCAGGCAGAACCCAGAAATGTAAATAAATTTTTGATTTTTCCTTTCATGAGTGGCATTATATCACAAATGTTCGGTGATAATCAAATTTTTGCTGCGCCACTTGCCGGGATTACAGATCGGCCATTTCGTCGCATAATTCGTGAGTTTTCGCCAAATGCGCCTGTGGTTACGGAAATGATTTCGTGTCATTCGCTGGTTGGGGCACACAGGAACTGTTTGCGTAATTTTGATAACTATGCGACCGAGGGTAATGTTGGTGCCCAGATTTTTGGGGCGGATGTGGCGCTGATGGCGGATGCCGCGCGTATCTTGCAAGATGCGGGGGCAAAATGGATTGATATTAATATGGGGTGTCCTGTGCCCAAGGTCGCAACGCGTGCCGGTGCCGGGGCGCATTTGATGCGCGATCATGCGTTGGCGGGTAAAATTATGCGCGCTGTTGTGGGGGCGGTTGATATTCCTGTGTCGATAAAAACGCGACTGGGGTGGGATGACGACAATCGTGATTGGCGCAATTTAATTCAGATTGCAGCGGATTCTGGTGTGCGTTTCGCGGCCCTGCATGGGCGGACGCGTGCGCAATTATATCTGGGGAATGCGGTGCATCCCGACGTTTCAGACGCACCAATCCCCATTATTGCAAATGGCGATATTAAGGTTGCGTCTGATTTGACTGAATTAGAAGCATTGGGCTATGCGGGCGCGATGATTGGACGTGGAATTTTAGGGCGACCGTGGGCATTGGCGGAAATTACGGGGGGCGGGGCACCTAAAAACGTTGGCGAAATTGTTTTGCGGCATTTGGAATATGCGATTGAATACTATGGTGAAAAAACAGCGATTCCAATGTTCAGAAAGCATGCCGCATGGTACAGCGCAGGTATGCCGAATTCGTCTGAGTTCAGAATAAAAGTTAACAGAATAGATAATGCTGATGCCTTAAAGGTTGCAATTCGCGAATTTTGGGGTATGATTTAGGCACAGCTAAATTTTTAGGGGATGCAAGAAAATGACAGAAAATATTGAAAATGCGGATGTTGTTGTTGAAACGCCAAAGCCTGCGACGGCGGGGGAAATGTTGCGTAATGCGCGTACAACCGGGCGGCGCAAACGTGAAATTCCAACTATTGCCAAACAGTTGTGCATTCGTGAAGAGTTTTTAGAAGCATTGGAAAATGGTCAATATGATATGATTCCAGAACCTGTTTATATTTTGGGTTTTGCGCGTAATTATGCGATGGAATTGGGATTGAATCCAGATGAAGTTGTCGCCAAGATTAAACATGAAATGGGATTAGTGTCGGATTGTGTGTCTGATGACGATGAAGATGTTAGTGCATGCGCCATGCCAAGTATCAAGGAAGAGAGTTGGGGCAAAATAGCATTTGGTAAAGCATATCAGTTTGTGTATCAAAACTGGATTTGGTTTGTTGGGGGTATCGTCGCGATTGCGCTGATTGTGTTTGCAATTGTTATGTTAAGCCCAGCCAAGACAGAAGAAGTGTCAGCGCCAGAGCAGGTGGTTGTATCTGTTGATGATATGGTGAAAGAACCAGAATATAAGCTGCCTGTGCGTGAACGTTTTGGCACAGATAATCGGGCGACAGCAAATATTATTTTGCAGGCAAACAAAAAGACGGGCGAGGCCGGTACCTGGGTTGAAATCAAAGATGCCCGTGGACGTACCGAATTAAGTCGTGTGTTAATGCCGGGTGATGTGTATTATGTCCCGGTCAAGGGTACGTACAAGGCGACATTTGGTAATGCGGGTGGTATTGATATATGGGTTGACGGCAAGTTGGCGCCCCAGGTTGGTCAGGAATATAAGAAAATTTCAGGTGTAGAATTGACACCAGAACGGTTGATGAAAACCAATAAATAATAAAAAACAGTGGGGCGAAAGGAAATTTCGCCCTTTGTATTGAAATTTTTTTGATATAAACTATATATGTTCGTACTATGGCAAGTGTAATCAAAATTCGCGGTGCGCGCGAGAATAATCTTAAAAATATCGATTTGGACATACCAAAAAATAAATTGGTGGTCTTTACTGGCGTATCTGGTTCGGGGAAATCGTCGCTGGCATTCAATACCATTTATGCCGAGGGACAGCGCAGGTATGTCGAATCGCTGTCCAGTTATGCGCGCCAGTTTTTAGATATGCAGAAAAAGCCTGATGTAGATTTAATAGAGGGGTTAGCCCCCGCGATTTCAATTGAACAGAAAACGACATCGAAAAATCCACGTTCAACCGTTGGTACCGTGACCGAGGTGTATGATTATTTGCGTTTGCTGTGGGCGCGAATCGGTGTACCGCATTCGCCGGTCACGGGCAAGCCTATTAAATCTCAGACCGTTGCAGAAATGGTTGATTGGACCATGAAAATCCCGGCGGGAACCAAGATTTTTATAATGGCACCACTGGTACGTGAACGCAAAGGTGAATATCGCAAAGAATTGGCTTTTTTGGTCAAGCAGGGATATCAGCGTGCAATTATTGATGGCGAATTGGTTGATTTGTCGGCGGTTGGCGTATTGGACAAAAATAAAAAACATAATATTTTTGTGATTGTTGACCGTTTGCAGATGCCACCAGTTGACACCGATACAGAAGAATTTCGTTCGCGATTGTATTCTTCGTTCGAGGGCTCTTTGCGTCTGGTGCCGGGATCGGTGTTGGTGCGCCGATTGGACACAAATGAAGATACATTGTATTCGCAAAGTTATGCGTGTCCGGTCAGCGGATTTACCGTGCCCAAGATTGAACCGCGATTGTTTTCTTTTAATGCGCCGATGGGGGCATGTCAGAATTGTGATGGGTTGGGGGTGCAATTGAATATGTCGCCGGATTTGGTGGTGCCAGATCCATCAAAGTCCATTTTAGGTGGGGCAATTGCGCCATGGTCGCGTGGTGGTATGCTTAGTCAATTTGAACACCTGTTGGATGCGTTGCATAAAAAATTTAAAATTCCTTTGTCTAAACCATGGCATACGCTGACCCAGGAACAGAAAGATTTGATTTTATATGGCAGTGGGGACGAACCCATAAAAATAAACTGGAACGGTTTTGTGTATGAAAAACCCTATGAAGGTGTAATTCCGAATATTGAACGTCGTTGGCGCGAATCAGAATCCGAGGCCATGCGTGCAGAATTGGCCAAATATCAATCTGAAAAGCCGTGCCCGGTGTGTCATGGGAAACGACTGAATATTCAGGCATTGTGTGTGCGTATTAATGGTGCGGATATTATGGATGTCTGTGATATGTCGGTTGATGACAGCTTGGAATGGTTTCGCGATTTGCCAAATCATTTGTCGCAAAAAGATAATGATATTGCACGAATTGTTTTGCGTGAAATTACAGATAGACTATATTTTCTGCAAAATGTAGGCTTGGGGTATTTGACGTTGTCGCGAATGGCGGGAACCCTGTCCGGGGGCGAAGCACAACGGATTCGTTTGGCGTCCCAGATAGGCAGCGGGTTGTCTGGTGTTCTGTATGTTTTGGATGAACCATCCATTGGTTTGCACCAGGCGGACAATGATAAACTGTTGGAAACATTGAAAATGTTGCGCGACAAGGATAATACAGTTATTGTCGTTGAACATGACGAAGATGCAATGCGTGCGGCCGATTATTTGGTTGATATTGGTCGTGGCGCGGGTATTAATGGGGGAAATGTTATTGCGCATGGGACCCCCGCCCAAGTTATAAAAAACAAGGATTCGATTACAGGGCAATATTTGTCTGGGGCGCGCAAGATAGAAGTGCCACAGAAACGTCGCGTGGGTAATGGCAAATCAATTGTTGTATCGGGGGCACGCGAAAATAATCTGAAAAATGTAGATGTGGAATTTCCGTTGGGTAAATTTATTGCGTTAACGGGGGTGTCGGGGTCTGGTAAATCGACATTGTTGTTGAACACATTGTATCCGGCATTAATGCGCGCGTTGTATAATTCGAAACTGGAAACAGGGGCGCATGATATTATTCGTGGCATGGAAAATGTGGACAAGGTGGTCGATATAGATCAATCGCCAATCGGACGCAGTCCGCGCAGTAATCCAGCAACATATACCGGTGTGTTTGGTGATATTCGCGATTTCTTTGCTGGTCTGCCCGAGGCAAAAGCACGCGGATATGGACCGGGGCGTTTTTCATTTAATGTCAAGGGTGGCCGATGCGAAGCATGTCAGGGTGATGGTCAGATTAAAATTGAAATGAATTTCTTGGCTGATGTCTATGTGGAATGTGATTGCTGTCATGGGTCGCGGTATAATGAAGAAACGCTGGCGGTTAAGTACAAGGGAAAGTCTATTGCAGATGTGCTGAATATGACGGTTGAAGAAGCGTACCGGTTCTTTGTAAATGTACCGAAAATTGCGCGCAAGCTGGAATTATTAAAGCGCGTCGGACTGGACTATATCAAATTGGGGCAAAGTTCGTTAGACTTGTCCGGGGGCGAGGCCCAGCGTATCAAGTTGTCCAAAGAATTAGCGGCGCGCAGTACAGGCGAAACCATTTATATTTTGGATGAGCCCACAACCGGATTGCACTTTGAAGATATAAAAATGCTGTTGTCTGTGTTGCACGAGTTGGTAGAGCAGGGCAATACCGTGATTGTTATTGAACATAACCTGGAGGTAATTAAAACCGCGGATTGGGTTATAGATTTAGGGCCAACCGGTGGTGCGGGTGGTGGCCAGGTTATCGCAACCGGTACGCCCGAGGATGTCGCGAATGTCGTGGAATCTAAGACCGGAAAATATTTACAACGGTATCTGGACAAAACGGTGAAAAATAGTAAAATAAAGGCACAAAAGGAGTAAATATTATGTTTGGTTTTGGCAAAAAGAAAGATAAAGCACAGTTCACAGAAGCTGATATCAAGGCAGCTGAAAAGGATTTAGGCGCGGATAAAATGCCCGCCGGTATGAAGGAAACAGCCCAGCGTATGATGAGTGGTGAATTTGATATGAACGATATGTTGGCGCAACTCAAACAAATTAAAAAGATGAGTAATTTTAGCGGATTGTTGAAAATGGTGCCGGGTATGAGTGGCGCGGTTTCTGCGATGAAAGAAAAGATTAAAGACGGCAGTGTTGATGCCCAGATTAAGATTTTAGAGGCAATGACCCCAGCAGAACGCGCAGAACCGGAAAAAGTATTTGCAAATGCCAAGGCGCGTATTGCAGAAACAGCGGGTTGTACTGTGCGTGATGTGGAACATATCATCAAGCAATACACAAAAATGAAACAGCAAATGGCGATGATTCAGCGTATGGGCGGGATGGAGGCCGTTATGCAAAAAATGCAACAGCAGGGTGGATTCCAGGGGAACCCGGGGGCAAAATAATGAAAAAAATACCAGTGAATCCAATATGGGTATCGGATATTAGTCCTGTTTCTGTTAATGGACGTTTGTTATCGTGGAACGTGAATGTGAGGTTTGATGGTGATTTGGCTTTATGGCACAATGAAAACCCTTTGCCGCGTAATATAGAAGAATTTAAAAAATATATGAAATGGACTGAGGCAGATATTCAAAAAATGGAAGATGATGATGTTCTTGGGCATAAAAGTATTGGGCGCATGTTCTTTGAATTTAAACAAGAAGCAGCGTTCTTGTACAAGACAGAAATGCCATATTTTTTGAATCTGCGATTGGATATTCCGAAGCGCAATAATATAAGTACGGTTAAATGGGACAGGGAATCCTGTGTCGGGGATGTTATGTATGCAAATACGTTGGTTGGTTATGCGTTCCCTGATGGTGTGTTTGGATTAGGGCATCGTCGTGCGAAAAAATTCAGGGATAAAATATTGGTACAGATAGCTGAAAAAAACAGATGAAAATCACAAATAAAAAAATTGCTGCTAAGAAATCTTCGGTCGCATGGATTCAACGCCAGGCGGCAGATCCATATGTCGCGCGTGCCCAGAAAGAAGGTTATCGCGCGCGCGCGGCATATAAATTGATTGAAATGAACGAAAAGTTCAAATTTTTGCGCAATGGTCAGGTGGTTGTGGACCTGGGGGCGGCGCCGGGGTCTTGGTCGCAGTATATTGCACGAACGTATCCGAAATCGCGTGTGTTTGCGATGGATTTACTGGAAATTTCGCCGATTGTTGGTGTGGAAACGTATCAGGGTGATTTCACATCGGATGCGGCCTTGCGTTGGTTGGAAGATAAGCTGGGGTTGAAACACGATGAAATTGGCGCGGGTACCGCGGATGTGATTGTGTCTGACATGGCACCGAATACCGTGGGACATAAAAAAACAGACCATATTCGCCAGATGGTTTTGTTGGAATATGCATTTGATTTTGCGTTGCGCGCATTAAAGCCGGGTGGAACATTTGTTTGTAAATCATTTACCGGTGGTACAACCAATGAATTGTTAAAGCAGATTAAAGAACACTTTGAATCTGTGCATCATATAAAACCGCCATCTTCGCGCAAGGATAGTGTAGAGATGTTTATAGTTGCCATGGGATTCTGTGGTTAACAAAAATCCCGCCTGTGGCGGGATTTTTTAGTGGTTAGTGTAAGTTGTTAGTGGTAAGTGGGGGAATAAGATGAATAAAATATACTTTTTATTATTTTTTATTGTTGTGGTGTGGGGGGCGTACATTGTGGGTGGACGTGTCGCGTCGGAACGATGTCGGGGCGCGGTGGCGGATGATGTTGCAACCCATCAGATGAAATTTATTAGATTACAGGAGGATATTAATGCAGAGGCTGTTAGTCGTGGGGGTGATGATATTCGTCGCGTCCTGCGCGAAAAATACACAATTGTCGAATAATATATGTGCGCCAATTATGTGCGTGCCGATATATGGGCGGGCAACGGATTGGGATGTAATAAGCGATGATTTGGCACGAAATATTTACAGGCATAATATACTGTGTGAAAAATATACTAAGGCTAGTTGATGATTTGTATGATTGTGATATATCGTCGGCGTGACAGAAAATTGTGGCACCGAATATTATTCGCGATAAGATTCCACTATACTTTCGGCGGCATTTTTCAGTTTTTGCAGTGATTTTTCATAGGTGTCACAATCGCGTGCGATTTCAGACCGGTATGCATCGCGCAGGTTGCCCGCCATATAGTAACACCCCCGCAGATGTTGAACGCAGTATTCATGGCCGGTTGCAAAGGCGTTTTGTCCGCGAACGCGACTTTCCATGTCGGCCCAGTTAATGTCCAGTGCGTTGTCAAGGTTTTTCCACGAGTTTTCATTGCTGTATTTGCCAATGGTGTCCATCCAATATTCGTTCATTTCTGAATCGGTCCAGTTGTTTGTGGACTGTAATGTCAGGATTTGTTTAATCAGGTTATCAATTGCCGGTTGGTATTCCGAATCGATTTGGGACAGGCGTGCACTGCAATAACAGCGGTTGTACGCGCTGTCTTCGCGCATGCAATACATATTCATGCATTCGGTATAATCAGACAGGCAACGGGTTGATGATATGCGCTCAGTTGATGTGGTTGTTGTCTGGGGTGTTGTGGTGGCGCGATTAGCATAGGTTGCTGAATAACCGCGATTTGTTGAACCGTTTTGTGTTGTGGTTTGTGTTTCGTTGCCGCGTAAATTGCCACGACGCGCCACAACGCGACGTGATGGTTGTGCCGATGTGGTGCCAACGCGTGCCGTGGTCGTAGTGTTTGTGGCCGCGCGCGCAGTTTTTGCGGTGCGTGGTACGACACGACGTGATGTGGACAGCGGGGTTGTTTTTACCACCGTATCAATCAGATTAGAATTTTGTGATGGTGTTATGCCGGGGTTCAGGTTGGTGCGCATTTGATTGTTTAGGTATGGATACATATAATTGTAATTATACCCGGTTGTGTTCGTCAGTTGTGCGTCGCGTGTTGCGGCATTCGCGTGCGCAAACAGGAAAAAAAACGCTAAAAAGCAGGATATTCTTTTTCTCATTATTTATATGATATAAAAATAGATATAAAAATAAAAGAAAAATTTGCATTTATAAAAAATGCTGTTATAATTGCAGTCGTTTCGGGGTGTAGCTCAGTCTGGTAGAGTGCTTGGTTTGGGACCAAGATGTCGAAGGTTCGAATCCTTTCGCCCCGACCAGAAAATTCAAACCACCATTTTTGTGGTGGTTTTTTTATGTCGTTTTGTTATTGTGGATTTTAATATTGGTATTTACAAATCTTGTTTGATGTTTTATAATGGCGTTGGGTCCAATGGGTTTATTGGGTTTGGGGCTGTGGTGGCCCGCAGACGCGACATTTGTCGTTAAAATCCCCCGACCTTGGTCGGGGAGCTGTTTGCTATAAAACAGGGATTCCCCGAAGGCGGCAGAGCATTCGTTTGCTGACACCAACTCTCCGACCGTCAATTTCGTTGACGGTCATTGATGTGATAAGAATGCGATGATTGATTTGGAGGGTATGTGAAAATGTTCGTTTTGATGTTTATTGTGTTGCTGGTGGCAACAGAAACATCTGTGTGGGCGACGTGTCTTGACGGGTTTGTTCCGTGGCGCGGGCCGGATTCTGATGGATTTGCAATAAACAGCAAAGGTGCCTGTATGCCATTGTGTTCGAATGGGCGTGGGCTGAATTTATCGAATGGGGCAAGTTTCAAATTATTTGCAGATAAGACGACCACGCCATCATTGAATGTAATGACGGATTCAATGACGTGTTATGCAGATGCGGTTTCGGGGCCTGGGGCGGGGTTGAATATGTTTGATGGAAAAGCGACATGGCATTTATACACACCGGCCCCATGTCCAACAGAATATACGGTTTCGTATTCGTGTGGAACCGGTGCGACGGGAAATGCGCCGGATGCAAGAATTATTGATTATGGGGCATTACTGGGGTTTGGTTATGATTATGGTACATGTTATAGAAAGGGGTATTATGCAAACGGTTGGTATTTGGATGGGGTGGTGAAAAGTCCCGGGACATATGTGCCATATGATTATTATGCGGACAAGACATTAACCATACGTTGGTCGCCATCTGTTTTTGCGGCGGTTTATGTGTGTAATTCGCATGAAACCGGTGAAACGTATAGCAGTGTAACATATGGCAATCGTTTTACACCAATCAAGACACCATGTGCACCACCGTGTGGAAAAAAGTTGGTTGGGTATGATATTCAGGATTATGACGGCAGTGATTTAGGGCGCAGATTATCGCTGGGGGAATCGTTTGTATGGGATTACGAAAACAATATAAGGTTGTCTGCGATTTGGGAAAACGATGATACAGCGATTGCGACATATACATTGTCTTATTCGTGTGGGTCTGGGGCAACGGGGACGCCGCCACCGTCGCGCACGGTGAAATACGGTAATTTGTACACCCCAGGGACAGATATTGGCACATGTGCACGGGCGGGATATACATTCACTGGGTGGAAAATTGAAAGTTATGCCAGAACCGCTACGGAATATTATCCGTACACATACGTTTTGAATCGAGAATTGGTTGCACAATGGGGGCGTCCATCATATGCCGCGGTATATATTTGTAATAACGGGACGACCAATTCATCGTATCTTAGTGGCAGTATGGGCAGTTCATATAAACCCGATACAACAATTTGTACCGCCCCAGATGGCATGACGTTTGCGGGATATGCGGTACAAGATGCGTATGGCGTTGACACAGGTGATGTAATTGCGCCGGGTGCATCGTTCACATGGACGTATGACAACAATATTCGTTTATCGGCAATATGGAATTAAAAAATAAATGGGGGCAGGGCATGAAAAAGTATATATTTATAATTATTGGATTTGTGGTTATGGGATTGGCGGATGCGCGGGCGGAAACATGTGTTGGTGAAAATTGGAATGTGTCGTACAGTTGTGGCGATGGTGCCCAGGTGGGCACGTTGCCGGCCGACCAGGTTGCGACATATGGTTCGGAATTTACACCGGTTATGTTGGATACAACGCATTGTACGCCCCCATCGGGCAAGGTCATTTCCGGTATCGAGGTTTGGGTTGGTGATGAATACAATGATGTGTACAGTGTCACCGCCGCCCCATTTTTATATTATTATGCATCAGATGTTATTATAAAGCCGCGATATCTGGGGGTGGCGGACGCGGCAAGTTTATGGGCACTGCGTGGTGTTAATGGAACCAATTATACGTACCAAGCGGCGGCGCGAACATGGCAGGCTGAATTTCCATACGGGACGATTGCTGGGGTTGCGGCATGCAGCAATGTGAAACCGCAAAATACAGCGCCTGGGTGGGCGGCGGGGTATGTTGCAGATGACCAAAACGCCATTACCGAGCAAGGTGGGGTGTATTGTTATTGCAAGATGACCGAACCGAACCTTTCCGCGTCCCCGTGGGTGTTTAGCTACGTCTGCGGTTCCGCGTCGGAATGTTCATCGGGTTGCGCGGGCTACTGTGGCATCCGCGCCCGGGGCTACGCCGTCTTTCGCGTGTCCGTGTTCCTGGGGGCCAGGCCTTGATAAAGCGTGATGCGGTTGTGCCAATGCATTGAATAAATGCAATGGCCGGAAAATGGGGTGGGGGTGCGGGGGCGGCGCCCCG
>SUUM01000001.1 GCA_015062525.1 Alphaproteobacteria bacterium
TTGCTTGTAATAAAATACAATCTATTAGTTATGCAGCCTGTGGCAGTTTCCAATCCCAATTTGCGGCTTGAATTTCACGCAATTCTGCGACATAATTAGTTCGGAAATCGTCCGCTAGGGCGCGCCAGAATTAATAAGAAATACCACCTTGCGTGGTATTTTTTATTAATCCACGTGCAACGTGGATATTCGAACCCAGGGTTCGAGCCGTTAGTTGGTGAAAACGAGTGCCAACGAAGTTTGAACCTTACGTGGCGAAAAGGGGCCCACCACGCAAGTGGTGGGAATTAAACAATCCTTCTGGATGCGCCACGAATTCAAAACCGACCAAAATGGTCGGTTTTTAATTTGTGTTGCCCATCCCAGGATTTGAACCCGACCAGAGGGTTCGACAAGGAGTAGATTTGACAAGTATCACGCTGTCAAATCGTCACGACTGCCCCGACGGCACAAAGTGCCAAGGGAATCCTTCTGGATGCGCCAGAATTAATAAGAAATACCACCTTGTGTGGTATTTTTTATTAATCCACGTGCAACGTGGATATTCGAACCCAGGGTTCGAGCCGTTAGTTGGTGAAAACGAGTGTCAACAAAGTTTGAACCTTACGTGGCGAAAAGGGGCCCACCACGCAAGTGGTGGGAATTAAACAATCCTTCTGGATGCGCCAGATTTAATAAAGAACGTCGCCTTGTGCGGCGTTTTTTATTAAACCGTGTGTAACACGGGGATTTGAACCCGACCAGAGGGTTCGACAAGGAGTAGATTTGACAAGTATCACGCTGTCAAATCGTCACGACTGCCCCGACGGCACAAAGTGCCAAGGGAATCCTTCTGGATGTACAAAAAACACTTCACTAAATGAAAGTTTATCTTAGTGTAAGTGGTTAGTGTAAGTGGTAAGTGATGGCACTATAATGTGCGGCATTCGCCGCACACATCCACTAACCACTTGCACTTGCACTAACCACTAAACTTTTATTTATCTAAGTATTCATATCTCATGTCTCAAAAAAAATCCCGCCATTCGGCGGGATTTGAATTATTTTTCAACAATATCTACAACCTTGACCTTGAATATTACGGATTTGCCCGCCAGGTCTTCTACATACTGTTCTGGGAATGTGATATTGATATCACGTTCTTCACCCTCGGCCATGCCGACCAACTGTTCTTCAAAGCCTGGTACAAACTGACCGCTGCCCAATTTCAATGGGAAATTTTCGGCCGTGCCGCCTGGGAACTGAACACCATCCAGATAACCCGCAAAATTGATAACAACAGTATCACCATTTTCTGCAACTGGTGCCTTTTCACCACATCCCGCCAGGCCCAAAGCCGCCAATACACCCATAACAGACACTAATTTTTTCATACGTTTTCCCCTTTTGTTTTGTCGTTAGTTAATTGTCATAAACACATCTGAAACCATATTCACGCATGGTTGCGCCTTCGGCTTCAATCCGATAGTCAAAATAAGGTGTCGGACGCATCACATCAAATGAAGGAACATCATAAACCATGACAATACTGTCTGCATTACGTCCACATACACGCTTCATTTCATAATCTGCAACCGCCGCCAAAATCGTACGCGAATCGCCATCAATATCCATACCATCTGCATTTTGCATCAAGCGCAGACGCATTTCACGCACATCGGTATTTCCCAGCAAAATCTGAACACGAACCATCACACCCTTGTATTCCTGCCAACGGGTTTCCATACGCGACGTATTCCAACGATTTGCATTCTGTTCTTTTTCTGCGCCTGTCTTGGGCTTGTACGAATCGATATTAGCATATTGATTATCCGATTGCATAAAAGTACTGGTCCGTTCATTGTACAACGGCGCATCCTGCCCCCCCTGGGCAAAGTCCACTTCGTTATAAGGGGCATCATTACCCACCACACACCCCACCAATGTCAACACACCCAATAAAGCAAACAAAATAGATTTCTTCATATTCAATCTCTCTTTTTATTGATTTTAACAAATAAAGATTTTTGATTCAAGTCAGGATTTATGATAAAATTAATTATATGTCTAACATAGTCCTGGAATCTTTACTGAAACCATTGGCGGAATTTTATTCCCCGTCTTTTGTCGAAGAAATCGCAATCAACCACGCGGGCGAGGTTTGGATGCGTCTGCACGGTGCGCGCGTTCCTTGGGTTTCATACCAGGCTGAAATTTTAAGCAAACAATACCTAGTAGATTTAATTCACACCGTTGCAAATATCTATGAACGACCATTTGATCCAATTCATGGTATGCCGGTGGTTTATGCCACCCTGCCCGGCAATCATCGATTTACCGCAATTGCGGGTCCAAACGTACAATATGATGAACGCGACATAACGGGCGGTGTTGCACTAAACATCCGTGGCGGGGGCGCACATGATACCAGTTTTGAAAACTATCATCTGCGTCGTGGTGAAAAGTTATTAACGGTCAAACCGCGTCAAAGCGTTCGCCCCGACGACCCATACGACCGTTTGATGAGTGCCATTAATGACGGCAGTCCAATTTTAATATCAGGCGCCACCGCCACCGGAAAAACAACATTTTTGAATCACATGCTGACACTAATTGATAAAAACAGTCGTGTGATTACCGTCGAAGACGCCCGTGAAATTCGTGTACCCCAGGCGAATCGGGTTCACTTTGTATTATCGCGCACCGAACAAACAAACGATTTTAATTATGCACGCTTGCTGGATTTGGTTGTACGTATGACCCCCGACGTAATTATCGGTGGGGAAATATCGACCGACAATGCATCTGTATTGTGGGAAATGCTTGGGACGGGACACGACCATTTCTATACAACCATTCACGCAGAAAGTGCCGAAGCCGCCTATGCAGCATTTGCCGACCGCATTCTGCATACCCAGCCGGCATACAATCGCACAGATTTGATTACGGAAATGAAAAAGAAAATTCGCGTTGTACAATTATCGCGCGACGGCGCCCTGCGCGCCGTGACCGCGGTTGTTTAATTTAACCAAAGGGGAATCAAGATGGATGAACATGGCATTACAATAACAGATCCAAATTATCGCGACATCGCCACCCGACAGGCATACGAACGCGCAGACCGTGAACGCACCGAACAAAAATTGGCACGCGCTGCGGCCCGCGAAGAACGCTGGCTGAACGAACCGTTTTTAATTGAAAAAGTTATTGCACGCATAAAACAGCTGCACAATCACCTGTTTTCAAAACAAAAAGTTCATTAAAAATCCCGCCACTGGCGGGATTTTACTAAATAAATACACCATCAGATTTTATGAAATAAATTAGAATGATTAAGATACAAACGAACCCGCAACCGTAGTGTACAGACGCTACATGAGACACCCACAATTCGCTTTAGATATGACACAGATTTTTTAAAATAAAAGATAATGGTATAGATAAACGAATTGTGGGGGTCGTAGTGTACAGACGCTACATGAGACACCCACAATTCGCTTTAGATATGCCATTAGATTTTATTTAGAAGCGTCCACGGAATTTAATCATCCCTGTCTGTGAAGTATAATCACGATGCAAATCCAAATCATACATCAGTGATACTTCTACGCCTTTGTACAGTGCGGTCAACCCGATACCGAATTCACCACCCAGACGGCTTAGACGTTCTGCATCAACTTTGTACGATGTGACACCCGGCATTACAACGGTTGCAGTCGCTTCATCGCTGATGAAATCATACGTCATTGCCGCGCGCAGTTCTGGACGCAATTGGATTGCCCAATCGTTTTCGATTGCGAATGCATATTTCAGCCCCGCAACCCCCGTCAGGAAATCTGTATCCAATTCTTTTGCAAAACTGTGTGCTTCTTGGGCAATATGCAGATAGCGCAGACCTGCCTCGGTTGTAATACCGGTTGCAAAGTCATACCCACCCATGATTTGTGCACCATATGAATCAACATCATATTCATCATTATACACAACACCAGCAATCGTCTTGTTTTCTGTGTATTCAGACATAGAATATGTTGCGGTTGCATTTACAAACCATTCGCTTGGCTTATACTGACCATACAGGAACAGTGTCTTGCTATCAATATCTGTATCAACGCCATCGGCATGAACATCAGAATTATTGAATGCCAAACCACCACCAACTGTCCAAGTCTTGTCAATTGTTGTATCTACGCCCAATGCGATACCACGTGTATATCCGTGGAACTCATCTGCAAACTTAGACTTGTTAAACATACCCTGGGCCCAGAAACCGTTTTCCTGGCTGCGTTCATCACCACCGGCACGACCGACGGAAATACCACCCGCCATACGCCCCGCCGCCAACGACAGAACCTGGTTCTGAACCGAAGATGCCGCGGCCTGTGCTACTGGTTTATCGGTCGGATTCAGTTTTTTGGTCTCGCGTTCAACAATTGCAACCATTGCATCGTCGCCACTATTCAACACCTGTTGCAATGCCAAAGACACTTTCTGCAGGGCTGGGTCTTGTGTCATTGTCAAACCTGCAATTGCGCCGGCGGCCTGGGTTGAAATACCCGCATCTTTGGCCAAATCTTCAACCGCCTTGGTTTCAACAACAACTGCATATTCGTCATTATATTTAACATTATATGCCAAACCTGCATCCAACTTCATATCGGTTTCGTCGTCAAAGATTTTATATGTGCCAACCGAACCGACATTCAGTTTCAGCAATGCGTCTTCACCGGCAACAATATCACCATACAGATGACCATATGGGCGACCATTTGTCACAGACGCAACAACCGTGCCATCAATGTTCATGGTATCAAACTTAACCGTTGATGTACCAATATCCATTGTTGCACCATTTGCCAGTGTCAGTGTGGCGCCTGCTATATCTTTTTCTGTATCAGCTGCCAGCCCCATCACATTACCACTAAATGTTGTAACGCCAGATTCAATTACAATGCTTTCATTTACATTCAGCATACCGCCACCGAACGTTGCATCGTTTGCAACGATACGATCAACCATGATACCGCGTTCAGTATCCTGGATATTAACCGTACCACCATCAATGACCAGGTCATTTAATGCAATTTGACGAAGCCCTTTCGTCGCTGTTTCTCTGTCTGTTATCTTGGTCGCGTTCCAAACCGCACCATCTTTTAAAGCAATCTTCGCGTTTGAAACCTCTAACTTTCCGTCACCCGGATTAACATCATCCCAAGAAACAACTGTGTTCCCCTTCCAGAAAGACTCTTCTCCAACCAGATTCACATCAATAGTCGCATTAACTGGTGAACCAGATTTTTCTTCCCTATAATTAAAGTTAATATCACCTAACATCTTTACAGTATTTTCACCAGATTTATTGATATTAACCTGGGCATCACCACGCGCCAAGATTGCATTCTGTGCACGGATTGTTGTATTACCTTCGATATTAACGATACCCCAGCTCATAGCAGCGACACCAATTCCTTGGTAAACATCCTTGGTTGGTGCATCAATAACAATATTTTCACCTGTAATATTGACGGTTGCGACATCATCTGCTGGGTTATTATTACCTGCATGTATCGCACCCGCTTCATCGGCGTTTGTGGCAATCTTGATATTTTTTCCCTTGATATCAACTTTCGCACCTTGTGCCAAAGCCAATACGCCATAACTGCTACCAGACGCAATATCAACAGATTTGGTATTTTCATTACCAACACTCACGATTGCGCCATTTTTCGCACGCACCCCCATACCATCAATCGCAGAAATTTCAATTTCGCCCGCAGTTTCCGTACCAATGTTAATCACAGACTGTTGTTCTACACACACAGCATGCCCCGACTCTACATCAATTTCAATATCCGATCCCTGGATATCCAATTGAGTACCCAGCGCAACAACAATTTGCGAATTTCCTTTAACATCAAGCTCATCCGCAACAATTTCTGCGACACCATCAGAAGTAATCCCTAATTCCGGCAAATCCTTAATAATATTTAATGAACTGTCATTGAAAACAATTTCTTTAGCAGTAATCTTGGACCCTGCCATAATTACATCCGAACCGGTGACCGTAACTTTTCCCGCTTCCTTAGAATCATCACGTGTCAAAAACCTGTCCATCGCACCAAGTTGTTCTACACCATTTGCATTATTCCATACTACCTGTTCATCACGTTCAGAACCATCTTTATTATATTTAGCTAAATCAAAATCGATTGGATTACCAGATTCGTCATACCGTTGCGAATTCCAAGCAAACTCTTCATCGTCTGCCAATTCTCTGACGGTTAAATCAATTGGCCCAAAATAAACTTGTTCACTATCTTTTATACCTGTTAAATCAAAGGAACGCGCAACCATTTTGTACTCTGGCCACGCCAAAACCGTCTGATCTTCCGATGCAATTCTTACCCCACCCCAAATAGTTTCGTTTGTAACAACATCACCTAAAACAAATGCATTACCCGATAAATTTGGGTCATTACTTGCCATTGCGGGCATGATTGCCAAGGCCGGCAAAATACTGCAGACTTTCAACAAATCCGCCAAATGTTTTGTATTAGACATGACTTCACCTTTCGTCAATTTAATCCTATTATTGGATTGCTTTTATTCATAGCACACTTATTTTCATATTCAATAAAAAAAGATTCCTAATTCTATTGAAACTAAAAAAAATATGCCGCCAACGAAATTTGGCGGTCGGGTGGGTTAAGAAAATCACCAGAAAGCATGACCCCGCCAGTCTTTGGGAAACCCTGTTTTTATAACTGACGGCCCCCCGACCAAAACGGCGGGGTTTATAACAATACCTGCCACAAAAGTGCACAAATATTGTTTTTGCGGATTCAATGCGGCACACCGCATTACTTTCTGATGGGTTTTCTTACGACCCCGAATACCAAATCCCTTTGGATTCATCTATAATTATATGCTAACTAAATATTTTTTGCAATTGCTTTGACAAATAAAAAATGCCCTGCGTGGGACATTTTGATTTTATCTTGGTTGGGCTATCTGTGCAATTCGCGAGCCGACATAATCAAAATCGGACAAGAGATTGATGATGTGAAAGAAAAACTTATATAAAAACTTTACAAACAACAATCTTATTATACAATGTCAGCATATAACCAAATACAACCGAACAAAAATGCATTATTATTATCAAAAATATCCTTATTTAAACTATAACTATTTTGATACAGACGGTATTTGGACTATGTTTTCAATACCACCTAAAATGCTTATAGATGAATTTGTTAATAAATTTGGTTATAAACCTAAAACTTTCTTTGACTGTGGTGCTGCTACTGGTGTTATTGTTTTTATGGCACAAAGATTAGGTATGAATGCACGTGGTATAGACATAAAAAAATACCCATATCAATTCAATTATTTAGAAGAATTATTTACAAATGGCAAAATACAAATAAAGTCTATTCTTGATCATGAACCCATTGTGGCAGATATAGTATTTTGTAATGGCACACTTACTTATTTTTCTGAAAAAGAATTGCCAAAAGTGCTTGATAAGTTTAAGAAAAGTAAAATGATTTGTGCAATACATAATACAACCGAGGATGTCGCAGCAGCACAAAAAAATGGAGACGAATTAATCACATGTAATAAAACACGTCTTATTAAACCACAAAATTGGTGGATGGATACATTTACAAAAAACGGTTTCAATGCAAAATACGCAGACCACATACGGTGTTTTTGTGCTGTTCCAAGTCGTGGTACATAAAAAAGTTCGAAAATGACAATTTTTTGACATTTTCTAAAACCTAACTTTCGAACTTGGTGAATTTATTAGGAAACAAAATAAAACCCGCCTTTATTGGCGGGCTTGTCTATCTTGGGCGGCCGCAGCTGGGTGCCTCGATACACAATAACAAAAATCAAAAAAATCTCCCTTGGTCGATTTTTTAAGATTTTTCTAATTGTCTATTCTCGTATTGGTCATGCGTGCCGTTGGCACTCTGACCGATCCAGCCGCCCCAGATAAAACAAAAATGCCCCGTTGGGACATTTTTATTTTATCTTGGTTGGGCTATCTGTGCAATTCGCGAACCGAGTTATTGGAAATTGGACAAGAGATTAGCAAAGTGATTGACATTTAAAATTTCAAGAAATATACACAGAAATAAAAAAATCTGGCAACTGCCAGCAACTTTTATTCTCTTTACACTATCATTATACACATTTACAAACGGTTGTCAAGTTGTTTATTTGTCAATCCGTGCTTGACAACACATTGTTTATACATTATTTTGTAAATACAGCGACAAACATAAAGGAAACTAAATGAAAAAAATAATTCCGTTTTTTACCAAAATTTATTCTGTTGTCTTGTATATAGATGAAGACAACAAACCCAGTATTTCATATTCTGCGTACAATATTTTCAATAAAAATAGAAATAAACAAAAATTTGCAGATATGCCAAAGTTACACTTCACTGACATAAATAGCGCGAACCTATGTTTGGCAACTACAATCTACCCAAACATCGAATGGGACGCCACTGTTGAAAATGTTACATTTGATTCGGACAAACAAGAAGAACAAGAATTCGCAGCAACAGGTGTATCTCGTGGTGGCTCCGGAAATCAGTTTTATTTCTCTGGCACAAAGAACCTAAAAAATCACTATTTTGATTTTTATATGGCACGAGAACAGTTGGTTAGACGTGAAATTTTAGCGAAACACAAGCAAGCAAAAACAAAATAGTTCGAAAGCATACAAAATTTGGTTATTTCCAAATTCAAACTTTCGAACTCACTGGAATTATTACAAATCAAACAAAAACCCGCCTTTATCGGCGGGTTTGTAAATCTTGGTTGGGGCAGCTGGATTCGAACCAACACTGACGGAGTCAGAGTCCGGAGTTCTACCATTAAACTATGCCCCAATGCGACGCGCATTATATAATGATAAAAAATAAAAATCAATCAAAATATTTTTATGAAATCACCCCTATTGCCCTGTGCCCTGTCAAATATCAATAATAATGACAAAAAAGGGGGGCGCACATGAAATATTTTTTGTTTTTTTCAACAATTGCCACATGTCTTGCATTAACAAATAATGCCAACGCCTGCACGGGAATTACATTACAATCTCGCGATGGCGCAACAATCGTCGCACGAACAATGGATTGGTCCCGCGTGGAAAATACAAATTTATACACAATCGTACCACGTGGCCATAACCAACAATCACTTTTACCAGATGGGACAATGAATGGTTTATCATTTACTGCGTTGTATGGATACGCAGGTTTGGCGGTTGAACAGCCCGAATTTATCATCGACGGCACGAACGAGGCAGGTTTATCCGCCGCCCTGTTCTATTTTCCAAATTACGGCAAATACCAAGAATACAACGAAGCAAACAAAGATATTTCACTGGCTGATTTCCAGGTTGTTTCATGGATTCTGTCGCGATTTTCCACCATTGACCAGGTCAAGGCCGCCATTAACGACATTCGCATAATAAATGTTGACCCAACAGCATCCACGGTTCATTGGCGTATAACCGAACCATCCGGCCGCCAGGTTGTATTGGAAATAGTGGACGGCAAACCAAACTTTTATGAAAATGAAGTGGGGGTTTTGACCAACGCACCTGGATTCCCATGGCAAATGACAAATCTGAACAATTATGTAAATCTGCATCCCGGTGGCGCGGGACCAACAAAATTCGGTCCAATTGAATTGCGTTCTTTTGGGTCGGGTTCTGGATTTCTGGGCCTGCCGGGGGACTTTACCCCACCATCGCGATTTGTTCGTGCCGCATTTCTGAAAACATATTCATTGGAACAGCCAACCGCCATGGATACAATCCAACAATCATTCCATATCTTAAATAATTTTGACGTGCCATTGGGGGTTCAATTTGCGGTCGGCACCGCACCGAACAATATGCCATCTGCGACCCAATGGACGGTTGCGACGGACCTGCAAAACATGGTGATTTACTATCATACCATGTACAATCGCACGATTCGCAGCATTGACATGAAAAGCATTGATTTCACATCAGTTCCATTCCAGTATCATGCATTGGACGAAGCCAAGCGACAAACAATCATTCCAGTCAAAATTGATTAAAACACAATCACCCCACCTGGGGTGATTAAATTATTGCAATTTCTAAAAAAACACTTATAATGTACACGATTTTGCGGGTGGGCGCATTATCAATCCGATTAACCCCACAAGACCTTCATTTTGCGCGATGCGCAAAATGTAGTGTTCAGAGTTCAGAGTTCAGAGTTCAGATAATGTCGCGCGGAACGCGCACAATAACTGCACACTGCACACTGCACACTGCACACTCAAAAAATGCGTTGCATTTTTTGAATGGCAAACTTTGATGAATATTTTCTTATGAAAGATTTATCCAAAGATTTATTTAATCCATTATCTGGCGAAGATTTTGTCCAGATGTTTGACGCGAACTATGGCACTCAGGAAACTTTACAGGGCTATGCAACCAAGGGTACAGTAAAAGATATCCGTGGTGATTTTGCAATGGTTGACGTTGGCCTGAAATCCGAAGGTCGCGTTCCATTAAAAGAATTCGGTGCATCTGTTCCATCCGTTGGCGATATTATCGACGTTTTTGTTGAACGTTATGAATCCCGCGAAGGTACAGCTATTCTGTCATATACCAAGGCCCGCGCTGAAAAGGCATGGAAAGACCTGGAAAAGACAGTTGCCGAAGGTATTGATCCAGAAGGTACAATTATCGACGTTGTACGTGGTGGTTTCACAGTTGACATCAATGGCGTGTTTGCATTTATGCCATCATCCCAGGTTGACCACAAACCAATCCGCGATGCCAAGTCTTTGATTGGGTTAAAGGACAAATTCCGCGTATTGAAAATGGACGCTTTGCGTACAAACGCAATCGTATCACGTCGCGCGATTCAGTCTGACACAATCGCAGCAGCGCAAAAAGAAGCGATGAAGAACATCTCGCTGGGCGCAGTACTGGAAGGTACCGTTAAAAACATCACAGATTACGGTGTATTCGTTGATTTGGGTGGCATCGACGGTCTGTTGCACGTAACAGATTTGTCTTGGAAGCGCGTAAATCACCCACGCGAATTGGTTCACGTTGGTGAAAAGATTCAGGTCAAAGTTATCCAGTTCGACCCAGAATCTCATCGTATTTCCTTGGGTATGAAACAGCTGGAAGAAGACCCATGGGAAACAGCATCCCGCGCATTCAATGTTGGCGACACAGTATCGGGCAAGGTATCATCCCTGACTGATTACGGCGCATTCATTGACCTGGGCAACAATATCGAAGGTCTGGTTCACATGTCTGAACTGTCTTGGACAAACAAGAACATCCACCCAAGCAAAGTTTTGCAGAATGGTGCCGATGTTAATGTTGTTGTCTTGGGCATTGACCAGGATAAACGTCGCATTTCATTGGGCTATAAACAACTGCAACCAAACCCATGGAAACAGTTTGCAGAAACCCACAATGTTGGCGATGTAATCACAGGCCCAATCAAAAACACAACTGAATTCGGTCTGTTCGTTGCCTTGACACCGGAATTGGACGGTATGGTTCATATTTCTGACCTGTCATGGAACAAACTGGACGAAGAAGAACTGAAGAAATTCGTTCGTGGCCAGGAAGTAACCGCGAAAATCTTGGACATCAATCCAGAAAAAGAACGTGTTACACTGGGCATCAAACAGTTGACAGAAAGCGCAGAAAACAACTCGGCCTCTTTGAAAAAGGGCGCAGTTGTTTGCGGTACAGTTTCCGAAGTCACACCAGACGAACTGGTTTTGACATTGGCGGGCGATGTACGCGGTACAATCCGTCGCACAGACCTGTCCCGTGAAAAATCAGAACAGGATACATCAAAATACAATGTTGGCGACAGCGTCGAAGCATCTGTTGTTTCCGTTGAAGACAACACAGTTAAATTGTCTATCCGTGCCCTGCAGGTGACATTGGAAAAGCAGGCAGTCAAAGAATTCGCAAACGAAGCCGATTCCGGTTCCGTCCTGGGCGATATCTTGGGCGCTGCTATTGAAAACAGCAAAAAATAATTTACAAATTTGTAAATTACTTCACCGTCTGCTTTGCGGGCGGTGTTTTTTATGATAAAATCAAATTATGCAAAACAAAAAACAAATTATCGTTATGATGGGTGGCCCCGGCGTTGGCAAGGGGACATTTTCACGCATGCTAATGGCGCACCACCCATACAAACATATCGAGGCCGGCGCAATCCTGCGTGCTGAACCGGCCGATTCCGAAATTGGCAAATTAATATCGGCTGGCAACCTGGTACCCGACGAATTGGTCTGTGATTTAATAGCGCCATTATTAACGGATAAAAAAGACATTATACTAGACGGCTTTCCCCGCACAATTGGCCAGGCAAAATGGCTGGTCCAAAACTATGCCGACAAATTTGATATTCACATCCTGTATTTGGCAACAGATAACGCGACATTAATTACGCGCATCCAAAAACGCGTCCACGATGGCACAAAACGCGCCGATGATGCCACAATGGACATAATCCGGCACCGTCTGGAAAATTTCAAGCGCATCACCCTGCCCGCGGTTGAATGGTTGCGCAACGCCCCCGGCATAAAATTCAGTGAAATTGATGCCGCCGGCGACGTCCACGACAACTTTGCAGATATTAAATCAGCCCTGTCTGATTCCATAGCCTCAATACCATAAACAAAACAAATATACACCAGACTACCGCCAGCGGTATCCCAACATATACCAACAGCTTAAGTAACCAAGCCCCTGTTTTCAATACATCTTTCACATGTTCATCTTGCATGATGTTTTTAATTTTTCCATCCACTAATGACCGATGACTGATGACTGATGACCGATGACTAATGACTAATGACTAATGACTGATACCTGATGCCCCGGATAAACTTTTATTTATCGCAGTAAAGATACATTAATTGCTCTTTGCTCATTGCTCTTTGCTCATTGCTCTTTGCTCTTTGCTCTTTAATAAAAATCCCCGCATCGCGGGGATTTTTTAATGTTGTTCCAGTTGCTCATTCACATAGACCCGTACTACTATTTACTGTACGCGGCGCAGGACATTCACACTGCCCCGTATTACTATTCAGTGTAAACGAAGAGGCACACGTACAAACACCCACACCACTTGCATCAATACTATATGAACCACCCGTACTTGTACAAGCTGACTGCAAAGCTAATTTCTTAGCATCATCAGAATCCAACATGGTCGAAACCCAGGTTTTCATCTGCGTTGGATCTGGATCCTGGGTCGAATCACCATTCACTGACATACATGTTCGAATCTGTGCACGACATGCATTAATCGCAATATTATTGCTTTTTTCATAATTATTAGATGCCAAACATGACGACACATCAGAAATACAATTCTCTGCATAATCTGATATTACCTTATCTTGTGCAACTTTAATCTTAGTCAAAGTGCGTTGCAAATATTCCTTGACAACATTATTATCTGGATCATATTTTCTGTTGGATGCATTTGACCCAGTATATGTATAATCCTGACATTTATTCAAGACCGACATACACATACCAAAGTTCCTTCCATCCTCGTTATAACCAATCTTATACAACAAGAACTTAGAGATAATATCAGAATTAGTTTTCTGTGGTTCATTGCCTACTGTTGAATTGATATAATCCGTCAACGTACCCATGTTTGCACCTGATGTGGCATTCCATGCATATTTATCAGTATCATAATACCATGTACCATACAATGTATTAGACGCATAATTAGCACTAGGAGAAGGTACATTACTGCCAGAAACAACATAACCAGGTGTCGATCCAACAACAATTTCACCGTCCACAATATATTTTCCTGTCGGATCCAAACAATATTCATAGTCCGCACCACACACATAATCATCTTGCATACAAGAATCCAATGCATTTACGCAGCCACGCAAATCATAAGAGTTCTTTTCCTGAGCAACCAGCAAGCGTGCACGTTGCAGAACACTTTTTGCATTACGAACCGTTTGTGCCATTTCTTCGTTTGCGTCGGTCAGGCTACGTTCATATGCGATACATTGTTTATCAATTTCCAAATCATATGAATTTGTAACAACAGAAATATCAACCCCCTGGGCTGCACAATTATTCAAAACCGATGCCTTGCAACGAGATACCGCCGTTTTGTAAAGCGTTTCACCACGTTGATTGCTGATGGACGACGTGTCCGCCGTTGACGTACCAAACAATGACGATAAATCAAAGCCAGTACTATTAATACTAAAATCCAACAATCCAGACAAATCAAACCCCACCCCTGAATCAGACACTGTTGACGCAGAAGCAGACTTTACATCAACAATCAAATTTTTGATTCGATCCAAATCATTCTTTAACTGGGTATTATCCTGGGTTGATTGCATTTGCATTTCAGCTTCTGTCTGGGTGAACAATGTTTCAATTTCATCCGACGACAGGCCAATATATTGAATCTGTTGCGCAACATCTTGCAACGCTTCGGTCGCAGCCTTTAATGCCTCTTCCGTCTTGGCATAATTCTTTATGTTTTTTGAACAAGAACAACGTCCCTGATTATCGTCCAGAACATTACAAAAATTATCCATACAAGATGTGTATTGTGCCTTGCAAAAATCGGTAATTTGCGCCAGCTCATCCATAGACACAGCCGTCGTTGCAGCAGGTTCAGTTGTCGTGGTTGTTGACATCGACGAAACCGTTGGAATACGCGCACGAACCGCACTGGTGCGTGAACTGACGCGACCAGTATATAATGGTTTATTTACCGTATCCGTTTGAACAATTGATGCACGCGCGGTCGTTGTTGGTGCGCTTGTTTGCATCGCACGACGTGTTGTTGCGATTTGTTGCGCACCATTTGCCGCGCCACGCGCAGAACGCGTTGATACGCGGGATGGCGCCGTACGCAACGCCGTATTTGTTGCCGTACGTGCAGACACCGCATTTGATGTTGTACGCGATGCCGCCACCGCGCGACCCGACGCAGAACGCGTCGATGCGTTCACAGCCGACGGAACCGCCCGCGACGCATTACGATTTAACGCCCTAGGATTTACCGATACCGCACCCGTCGCCGGCACTATAACGGACGAAACCTTTTCTTCTGCCACATCTTCGACTGGTATTTCCTCGTCGGCATATTCGATTACTTCGTCATAGTAGACAGGCGCAACCTCGGCAAATGCGGGCAACACCAGCAATCCACTAAGCACGACAATCAATCTTTTCATGGTAAATCCCTTCCTTCTACTATGTCTGATTTTATCATATTGACAGATTTATTACAAATGAAAAATCACACATTTTTCAGGTCTTTTTTTATTTTATTCCTGACACACGTTTCTGCCAACGCCATGCAGACGCCAACGTTTCATTTAACGGTACCGTCGCACGCCACCCCAGGACACTCGCTGCCAAATCCGCATTCGCCCAAATTGATGGCACATCACCCGCACGACGTGGCGCGATTTTATACGGAATGTCCACACCAGTTGCATCACGAAACGCATTTACCAATTCCATAACAGATGCTCCCCGCCCAGTTCCCAGATTGAACGTACCGACCCCAGTTGCACCAGATAACATATGCCGCAACGCCGCAACATGGGCGCGCGCCAAATCATTAATATCAATATAATCACGTACACAGAAACCATCTGGTGTATCATAATCATCGCCAAAGATATTCAAACATTCGCGAATACCCGCCGCGGTTTGGGTAATGTACGGCATTAAATTATTCGGAACACCGTTTGGCAATTCACCGATTTCAGCGGACGGATGCGCACCAATTGGATTAAAATACCGCAACAGCGTTGCGCGCATTTGCGGAAATGCACGAACAGTGTCGCGAATTATATTTTCGCCCATGACCTTGGTCTGACCATATGGGGATGTGGCGGGCTGCAGGGGTGTTTCTTCAGTCACCGGCAGGTTATCTGGCACACCATAAACCGTCGCAGATGAAGAAAATACAATATTCGGCACATCAAATTCACGCATTAAATCCAGTACATTTATCAGCCCACCCAGATTATTGCGATAATACAATAATGGCTTTTCAACAGATTCACCCACCGCCTTTAATGCAGCAAAATGAATTACACCCACCGCATCGCGGTGTGCTGCGAACGCGCTACGCAATGCATCAATATTCGTGCAGTCAACATGCACAAATTCGGGACGCGTACCAGTTATGCGCGCAACCCCGTCCAAGGAACCAACATTTGAATTTGACAGGTTGTCAAAAACAACAACATCAAAACCAGATTCAATCAACGCAACACACGTATGCGAACCAATATAACCGGCACCACCGGTAACTATTATTTTTTTGGACATAAAAAACTCCTTTGTACCCATTATAACCTATGCACTACATAAGACAAAGGTAAAAATTCACAATTCATTAAAAAACATAATGAATTTATTTTATGGGTATGTTATGCTTACTTTATAATCGCCAAACAAAAAAAGGAATAAGTGTTGTCGATACTGAAAAAAGTTTCAATGTGGATTTTGGCATTACCACTGATGGGATGCACAACCGTGCCAACAACAACAAACGACACACGATTGGACGGCTATACCCCAAAGGTCAGCGCCTCGGACTTTGACTACAACCCATACGATACACCGATTGCACAATGCTATGCGGATGAACTGGCGGTGCGCGGGGACACATCTGGCGCGACGCTAATTGAAGACGGATTGTCCGCATTTGTCATTCGTTCTGCATTTGCGCGAATGGCAACAAAAACAATTGATTTACAGACCTATATTTACAGTAATGATTTTACGTCCAAGATTTTAATCGCAGAACTAAAAAGTGCCGCCGACCGCGGGGTCAAGGTACGAATTCTGCTGGACGATTATGGAACTAAATCCGATATAGTGGATGTAATGTTGTTGAACCAGCACCCGAATATAGAGGTCAAGGTTTTTAACACCGTGGCAAACCGTTCAAAACTGTTATACTATCCACAATTTTTAGGGGACTTTAATCGACTAAATTCGCGCATGCATAACAAATTATTCATTGTAGATAATATTGCATATATCACCGGCGGACGAAATGTGGGCAGTAATTATTTCTATCCAGAAACGGCGTCAAACTTTTCAGACACAGACGTTTTGTTTATTGGCGATATGACACATTTCGCCACAGACAGTTTTAATGAATACTGGAATCATCACCTGTCGATACCCGCATCTGTATTCCCAAAGGCAAAATCAAAAAAGGCATTAAAAAAACTGGAAAAATCTTTTGCCGAAATTGAACAGCGCGCATCCGAAGACGTACGCAAATACAACACTATCATCAATATGGCAATACGCGAATACAAACAAAAAAGGTTCGATTTCAGTTGGGGACGCGGAAAATTCTTGGCCGACCCACCAGAAAAGGTGGAAATGAGCATGGACGAAAAAGAAGCATATCGTGGCGATATTGTGCGTGCGTTGCAACACCTGTGGAACAAGACAACGGATTCTGTTTATTTGTCGGCGGCGTACTTTGTGCCGGGTCAAGGCGGTCTGGAACATATGCTGGGCGAAGAAAAGGCCGGTGTACACATGACAATTGTAACTAATTCCCTGGCATCAACAAACGCACCAACCGTTTATGCAAAATGGGAAAAGTACAGAAAACAACTGATAAAATCGGGGGCCGAAGTATATGAATTTATGGTATCGGCGGAAAACCTGCGTGGCAAAAAGCATGACCGCGAACGCAAGCAATCCAGTTTTTCTGTTCTGCACAGCAAAACAATGGTGTTTGACGATAATATTTCATGGATAGGCAGTTTTAACCTGGACCCGCGCAGCGCATATTACAATACTGAAAATGTTGCTATATTCGAAAGTCGCGACTTTGCCAACAAACTGCGTGAAATGATAATCCAGGACACCCAAACTTCGTGGCGTGTCACGCTGGACAATCATGACACCCCTGTTTGGACGGGCAGTCGCCCAGGCGACACCGCACCCCAGGTGCATAAACACGCACCAGACACAGGATTATTACGCAGATTGTGGAAAAATATATGTAATCTGGTGCCAGAAAAGTTTGTATAAAAAATCCCCCATCCCGGGCCCCGCGCAAACGAATGTTTGCGTGGGTGGAATCCGGGCCCCGCACAAACGAACGTTTGTGTGGGTGGAATTCGCCCCCCACAAACAAATGCTTGCGTGGGTGGACATTGGGGGATTTTTACTGTCCCAGTCCCGCTGGACTGAAACGACCAATATTGTTAAACAATTCTTCGATTGCGTTTAACTCAATCGCCGCTGGGATTTCTGTTTCGCCCTCGGCAATCTTGACATTTGGCAAATCTGCATCATGCAAAACCTGGGTTTTCAATACGCGATTACCACGTACCCACGCCAACAGAACCGTTTCATCTGTGAACGTCGGTTTCAATGGCCCCCGATAATTTTCATCCGCGCCATAGTACACCCAAACCTCATCCCCATACACAGTCTTGACCTGGGGGGCACCAATTTTTTCAATCAATGCCGATGTAGTTTTGATATTTTCAACCTGCCCCGCCAAATCATCGGGGAACACATACCCCCGATGTTTCGTCTGAAAAGTACACGCCGTTAAAAACAAACAAAATACGACGAACAAAACTCTATGAATACGCATTTGCTCTTTCATTTAACCTTCCCCATTTTCTTTGACAACCGGTTTGTTCAGCATTGCAAACTGTGCGATATGCTTTTTTAATTCACTTTTATACGCATTATTTGCCTTGGCCATATCAACCAGTTTATTAAACTGTGGATTTACCGCACGTGCCGCACCAAAGCGCGATTCTGTTTTCAAGAAATCTTCCAACGGCAAAGGATTATCAACACTGGAATCCATTGTTAATGGATTATGTCCATCCGCAATCAGGCGCGGATCAAATCGGAACAATGGCCATGCACCGGTCTGAACCATCTGCATCTGGTGTTCCACCCCATTTTGCAACGCGAACCCATGCGCGATACACGGCGCATACGCCAATATAATTGATGGCCCATTAAATGATGCCGCTTCGCGGAATGCGCGTATTGCCTGGGCCTGGTTTGCCCCCAGCGCAATCTGCGCAACATACGCGCCACTCATCATCGCAATCATACCCAAATCTTTTTTGGCATGATTCTTGCCACCAATTGCAAACTTCATACTGGCGCCAAACGGTGTGGACTTAGATTGCTGACCACCGGTATTCGAATACCCTTCGGTATCAAGCACCAGTATATTCACATTTTCACCACTATGTAATATATGGTCAACACCACCATAGCCAATATCATACGCCCAACCGTCGCCACCAATAATCCATACGGATTTATCAACCACTTCACCAATCAGGCTTTCCGCCAGACGCGCGCGTGGCCCATCAATTTTCGCCAACTGTGCGCGCAACTCTGTTTCCAGCGCACGCTGTTTTACCGCATCTGTTTCATCGAATATACCCTCTACATCATCAATTCCCAATTCGAACAACAGCGCACGCAGGTTATCGCGCTTCTGATTCAATGCCAAACGCATACCCAAACCATATTCCGCATTATCTTCGAACAGCGAATTCGACCACGCCGGTCCACGACCATTTGCATCGCGTGTCCATGGTGTTGTCGGCAAATTCGCCCCATAAATCGATGAACATCCCGTAGCATTGGCAACCACCATACGTTCCCCAAACAGGTGCGACAACAACTTTACATACGGTGTTTCACCACATCCCGCACACGCGCCCGGGAATTCAAAGTAATGTGGCAACAATTCCACATGCTTTGGAATATTCAGGTTTAATTTTTCGCGTGGAATATCCGGCAATTTTTTCGCCGCATTAAATGCCGCCTGATTATCTGCCATTACATCGCGTGCCGGCACCATAGACAACGCCCCCATCGGACAATTTTTCACACAAACATTACATCCCGTACAATCCGCCGGCGAAATATTGATTGTGAAATACATATCTGGCCCCAACTCGGGTGTCTTCATTGGCACAACCTTGATACCACGGGCGCGTGCTTCTTCTACCTGATCTGCGGTCAAGGCTTTAATCCGAATAACCGCGTGTGGGCACAGCATAGAACATTTTCCACACTGAATACATTTATCAATATCAACGGTTGCGACACGTTCTGAAATCGCACGCTTTTCGTATTTAGACGTACCAACTGGGTATTGCCCCGCGCCAAATTCACCGTCCACACGGAAACGCGAAACCGGAATAGCATCACCACGTTGCGCCGCCATTTCGCCCAACGTTCCCGCAATTTCCGCCGGTGCATCCAATGTCATGGCCGGGACAAAATCTGGGGCAAAGTTCGATACAGATGACGGCATATCAAATTTATGTAAAAATTCCGCAGCCCTGTCCACCGCCGCCCAGTTTGCCTGAACAACATCCATACCTTTCTTTTTATATGTTTTCTCGATTGCAGCCTTGGCACTGATTGCGGCCTGGGCCGGGTCGATAACGTTCGTCAAATTAAAGAAATTCAACATAATAAATGTATTTATACGATTACCCAATCCCAATTCCGTCGCCGCGCGATTCGCATCCAAGAAATACACATTCGCACGAATCCGCATCAAATGTTCCTGGGTATCACGCGGTAAATTCGCAAACGCAACATCCGGCGCCATGGACGTATTAATCATAACGGTGCCACCCGCACGCAGGCCACGAAATACATCAAAACGTTGTGCAATCATAAAGTTTGAAACGCTGATAAAATCCGCCACTTCGACCAAATATTGACTTTTAATCGGCGCATCTGAAAACCGAATATGTGATGCGGTCAACCCACCTGATTTCTTGGAATCATACACGGCATATGATTGAGGATACAAATCAGAATTTTCACCAACAATTTTTACGATATTTTTTACAGCCCCAACGGTACCATCACTGCCGATACCGTATAAAATAGCGGTTTTGAAATTTGGATCCTCGACCGTAAACGCGGGGTCGGTCTGCAAAGACAATCCAGACAAATCATCATCAATACCAACGGTAAAATTATGATGTAATTGCCCCCGCATCAGGTTTTCATAAATCGCCTTAACATCTCTTGGTTTAAATTCCTTGGACCCCAGACCATATCGCCCGCCAAACACGGCAACACCATCCGCCACAACCGACTTTACATCCTGGCACAGCGGTTCACCAATACTGCCTGGTTCCTTGGTTCGATCCAAAACCGCGATTGCACGCACAGATTTTGGCAACGCACGACGAAACGCGTCCACCGGGAACGGACGATACAAATGCACCTTGACCAACCCCAAACCACGTGGCAAATGTGGCAGTGTTTCTTCTATTGTCTCACACGCGCTGCCCATGGCGACAATAACAAATTCCGCGTTTTCATCCCCCACATAATCGACCAAGTTATACCTGCGACCCGTAAGTTCCGCAAATTCATCCATACATTCTTGGACGATTTCCGGCGTTTTTTCATACAATGGATTTGCCGCTTCGCGCCCCTGGAAATAAACATCCGGATTTTGGGCGGTTCCGCGAATTGTTGGTTTATCCGGTGTCATACCACGCGCACGATTTTCCAGCACCAATTTTTCAGGAATCATTTTTTCCAGCACTTCATCCGGTATTCGCGTCAGGCGTGATTCTTCGTGGCTGGTACGGAACCCATCAAAGAAATGTAAAAACGGCACACGCGCCCGCAACGTTGCCGCATGCGCAATTGCCGCCATATCATGTGCCTGTTGAACATTATGTGATGATAGCATCGCAAACCCGGTCGAACGCACCGACATAACATCGCTGTGATCGCCAAAAATAGACAACGCATGTGTCGCCAGCGCACGCGCCGCCACATGCATAACAAACGGTGTCTGTTCGCCCGCAATTTTATACATATTCGGAATCATCAACAATAATCCCTGGGACGCAGTAAATGTAGTTGCCAAGCTGCCCATCTGCAACGCACCATGCATTGCACCGGCCGCGCCCGCTTCGGATTGCATTTCGATAATCTGTGGAATTGCGCCCCAAATATTCTTTTTATGCTGGAATGACCATTCATCCGCCAATTCCCCCATAGTACTGCTTGGGGTGATTGGATAAATCGCCGCAAAATCAACACATCTGTACGCAACATCCGCCGCGGCCCAGTTTCCATCAACAATCAACTTTGACATAATAACTTTCCTTTACCGTTAAACACAATGCCACAATTGTACCCCTAAAATCCCACAATGGCAAGATTTATAAAATAAAAAAAAGAAAATCCCCACGAATGGGGGATTAAATTTACATTTGAATATCTTCACATTTTTCAACTGGTTCTGATTCGGTACAATTCATCTCGTTTTTCGCACCTATCCCCAGGAACCCCTTCTTGTTAACCGAGCTGCAACTCTTGGTAACAGTTGATGTACAATAATGACAAATGCGTGTATCACGATTAAACACAGACCACATTTCGCGTGTGCCACTTGGCAGGCTAACCTTCACCTTGTTTGACCCTAAACCAGTAAAGGAATTTACCACTTCCGAGAACTTAGAAACCCCCGCAGTAGTATCCAAAACAGCATCACCACCAGTTGCCGAAGAACCACGTCCACCCTGGGCTAATAAAGTGTTATCCAAACCACTGCCAACATCATAACTAATTGCATACGGCGGGGTCAACTCAGTCGACATTTGCCCCCCCCCAACAGGTGCCCCACCACTAACAGGCATCATCTGACACATATACTGCGCAACATCAGCAGACGCATCCTTGGACGCATCGGCAACAGCCTTGTTAAATTTAGCATTATAATTATTTTGTGCCTGACGCAGGGCAGATGTTGCAATCTGCATTTTAACCTGGTTCAACAGGTTCGGAAAGCGTGCCGTTGTTTTCTGGTTTTTATTCCCTGTAATCTGGGATAAATCACGCCCATTTACACAGAACTGAATTTCCGGATCCTGTTCAATCATTTCGATTGTACGATTGATTGTACCTGCAATATTATTCAATTCCTCTTCTATGGTTGCGATTATGGCTTCGGAATTTGGAACACCGGCATTACGCTGACGAATTTGGGCCAAATATTCCCCAACACCGATTTCACCCGGCCCCAGTTGGACTGTTCCGCCTTCGCCATCATCAACGGTACGCCCCGTCGCATCCCCCATCTTGATTGAGCCAAACGAAATCATCCCCGTCACACGATATACGTTACCATCCTTTTGCGAACGAACGCTACCTGCACCAATGGTATCATCGGCGGCAAATTTATTACAGTCGGTGGTACTGCCACAAACCTCGGCCATTTTGCGATCAACTAATTCCTGGCACTGGTCCAAGGCCGCATTATCTATGTTCAAATACAATCCCATCAACATAGAATCCAAATCATCCATTGAAAACTCCGGATTATTCGCCTTGCAGACAACCAAACTGTCAATCGGACAAATATCGTGGATATAATCATAATCCATACCAATACAGTTCTGGAAATTTTCCCCACAACGCGTATCGGCGGTAAAGCAATCTTTAACTTCCTGGGTACATGCGTCCACGCGCATTGCCGCCAATTTATCAACGACATACCCCCAGATTAATGGTTCCATACGTTCACATGGGTCGATTTCCACCTTGCAGAAACTGCGCGCCATATCGGGACGGGACAAACATGCATCCATCGTATCAACCCCCTTGCCTGCAATATCATCCCTGCACGCCTTTTGAATACATGATGAAATATTGGTCAAACAAGACTGACGGAATTTTGATTCGGCCGCACTTTCAGCAACCTTAATTGTTGGCGCGGCCTCTCTCAAAAATGCCGGCCACACCATATCACGCACGGCAACACATTGTCCCAATACATTTTCACAAATGGTGCGTTTGGCACTTAAAACCTCCATAGTCGATGCGGTAATATCATATACATCAACCGTTGCAACCTTGGTACCGGCGGTGCTGGTTGCCTGATTATTTTGCATATTTTCAGACGCAATTGTTGCGACACAGTTTTCCCAATTCTCGCCACAGGCATCTTCTGTCTGCATACATTTTTTGAATTGAACCATACATTGCCCCAAATCATATTTGTTGGCGGCATCAAAACTTTCTTTCAGCGCGGCACGCACATCCGCATTTGCATCCGCAAGTGCTAATTCTGCCTCGGCACGCTTGGCGGCAATACTGTTTTCATACCCCTTGCAGTCCGATGTAATCTGACGTGAATACATATTGCGCAACAACACCATATCAGATGCGCAATCCTGGGGAACTTGTTCCAAACAAATCTCTTCGGCCGCCTTGTACAAAGAAGCACCCGTCAATTCTGAAAAATCAACCCCGCTGGACCCCCAAATGCTTTCTTCTTCGTCCTCGTCATAGTTTGTTTCCCACAACGCCATTAAATCAGCACGTTTTTTTTCTTTGGAATCTGCGACAACATCAATGTCATCAATTTCCTTCAAGTTCCCATCCGCATCATATTCACGCGTTCCCGTGAACACAATATCCGCCTGGGCACCTAATTTTACTTTTTCAACTTCTTCGGTCGCGATTCGTTCTGCTTTTGTTAAAATTTCTTGAATCTCGGAAAACTCTTTATCATATTTGATACTTAAATCACTGCATGCACAACTGCCACCTGATTCATTTTCAGAAATACAAAACTGGTCCATACAGCCATAGTACGCATCATAACATGCCTGGTCATAGAGTCCCGACGCATCCGTTTTGGTCCGAACCGACGTCCCCTTTTGAATTGCCGATTGCTTGCTGACCTTTTTAGTGGCGGCCGACACTTCATACCCCGGCACAACCACCAATGCACCAATAACCAAACACAATATAAAGCGACTTGTTTTAAACATCTTGACTCTCTCCCTATAATGTCGACTTACATATTCACGTCTTCACAGCTTTCAATTTCCTGACAGAATTCTTCTTCACCTGCGGCCATCATTCCCATAAGGCCACCACCAACCGCGCCGACCACACCACCGATGGCTGTACCCCAACCTGGTGTCACCATAGTTCCAGCGGCGGCCCCAGCCGACAATCCACCCGCGGCACCTTTTGCAAACCCCGTCCCCTTGGTTTCACCGCCGGTTTCACAAACCCGTTGCATGCGACAAACATGGCAATTACGCAAAGACGGCTCAAACGACACACTGCGGATATAACTATAATTTTTATCTGACTTATCTGGTGTTTCAACCTTGTATGTCGCATAGCAATTCTTTTCCGCTTCTTCCAAATCCTGTTGACGCGACAGCTCGGCAATCTTAGATTCCAATTCACGCATCGCACGATTTTCTGCGCCAATTTCCGCAATCAACTTGGCCGTGTTAAATACACTGTCCCCCAGACTTCTGCGTCCGGCCGGTTTTTTTGCATCCGCACACGCCGAAATCGTCATATCTTTTTCAAACTGCTTAAAGAATTCATTAACCGCTGCCTTGGAATTATCGCGCACCCGAACACGCAACTCAACCATAGATGCTTCATCCGCTGGGATTTCGGTCAACCCCATAACCGTATCATCCGATGGCAAACACGACATATCAGTTCCGCAAACCTTGCCCAATTGTTCACCAAAATGATTGATACAACCCTGCATCATCTGATAATCCATCTGCAGCACCGCCGCCGACACAATAATATCAAACTGGGTTTCGTTCTTACATGATGGAAATGCATTCTGTGGACACATCGCAATAATTTCCGACGTCTTCTTGCCTACACATTCTGGCGCGGTAAAGTTTTCACCACACTTATCACGCAGACAAGCATCAACATCATTTTGACAAAACTGCGTCCGCAGATACCCCAACTTGTCATTAACAACCGCTTTCAAGCCCGGAATCATTGCATCGCATTCATCAATAATCGGACAAACACCCGCCGCCACATTAACATCGGTCAAGCATGCCGAATTAGTCGCGGTTGAACAACCATCTTCCAGACACACCTGAATTTGTGCCAAACACGTCTGACGACGATATTTGTCTGCATACTTTGCCGCATCAACCAAGATTGCTTCGGATTCTGCCTCCCAATCCTGTAAAACATAATCCTTGACCGCCATACATTGGTCCAGAACATTTTCGCACGCATTTGCGCGACGCCCCAACAAATCTGCATCCAGACAGTTTTCAAAATTTGCGCCACATCCACCCTTGTCCGCAATACATGAACGATACGCCAACAAACATTCCCCACGGTTATATTTATTTGTCGTATCCAGCATTGCCAGGCGCGCCTGACGAACCGCAGCCTCGGCCGTACGCTTATTTGATTGTGCATTTGATTTTTGTTCCGCCAAATAAGAACTGAACGATTTACAATCAGCCACAATCTGGCGCGAATACAGCATTTCTTCCATCTCCGCCTTGTCACCACAGGCCTCTAATTCTGTGGCACAATATTCCGCCGCCATCGCATACAATCCATCGCCAATATCAGCATCGGAATCCAATGATTCTTCATCAACCGAACCACCATTTAACCATTCTGAAAAACTAAGCCCCGACGCCCGTGAACTTTTTTTTGCGGCCTCACTTTCCCCAAATACCAGACGCGCCTTGGCCCCTAATTGTTCACGTTCCACACCTTCGGTATATAACTTATCCGCCTCTTCCTGAATTTTTTGTATTTCCTGAATCAATTCTTTTGATTGATTTATATTTGACGAACACGCACAACGATAGCCCTCGGATTCATCCAGCAAACAAAATTCATCCATACACGCCCGATACGCATCACGACAATTTGCAGAATTTGGCACCGGCGAAGCCTGTGTCACTACATCTTCATCAACATCCTCAACGACATATTCTTCACCCCCCACCTCTTCTTCCACGGCAGATGCGTTTTTCACAGTCATGGTTGGATTTACCTTTGCCCCCGCCAAAGACGAAACATTCGCACTAACATTCGGCGAACGCATCCCCGCCATAGACACACGTTGAACCCCAACACGTGCATTATCGCTGCGCGCAACCGCGAACGAAACGCCAGGAATCAAAACCAACAAAGTCACAAGAATTCTTGTTTTCATAAAATCCACCCTACATAGTTTGTACATTATTTTATCAAATCCAGACCACATTCACAAGGAAATAAAAAAAACTTGCTTTTTTATTCAAAAACAAATATCATATTACCCAGAAAATTGTGAAAAATCTAAGGGTTAAATTCATGGCAAAAGACGATGTAATGGTTTTCAGTGGCACTGTCGAAGACAAACTGCCCAACACTATGTTCCGTGTAAAATTGGAAAACGGACATGAAATTTTGGCAACCGTCTGCGGCAAAATGCGCAAGGCACGCATCTGGGTTAACGTCGGCGAACGCGTTCGCGTTGAAATGACACCATACGATTTGGACAAGGGGCGCATAACATTTGTTGAACGTAATCGCCCTACAACTGAAAATGCAAATTAAAAAATGCCCCAAACGGGGCATTTTTTTATTGGAACAAGCCCACATTTTTGATAACATATATTTATATCAAAGGATGAGAAAGGTTATATACCTCATAACTGCGCTTTTTATTGGTGTCGGTATTGCCGACGCCGCTGTTCGTGATGCAAATTCCATATCACGCGACACAACAAAAAACACTACTGCGCGGGACACCACCACGAAAAACATAACCGCGCGCAACACCACTAAAAACACAGTTTCCCGCACGGCAACAACCGCGCGCACAAATTCACGTACTGCAACAACCGCGCGCGTCGCAAAACCCACAATCAACGCACGCAACGCGACCACGAACAAAATCGCACGCGCCACCATCCCCGCAACTGCCCGCGCCGGCACGCGCTCTGCCCGCGCAACAACAACAATGAACACAATACATTCAAATACATTCGGCACAGGTTATAACACATGTCGCGATGCATACTTTACATGCATGGACCAATTTTGCGGTACCGCAAACGACACATATCGCCGTTGCATATGTTCATCTAAACTGTCTGAAATCCAATCACGCGAACGCGCCCTGTCCAAAGCATCGGACCAATTATCGGATTTTCATAACCTGAATATGTCGGTCATAGATAAAACCGCGGCCGAGGTTCAAGCCATGACATCTGCCACCACCGGCGAATACACCCAATCAATATCGAACGACAAATCCGCGGCCGCATCTCAACTTGCCGGCATAAGCGATGTTTTATCAAAAACAAAAAATAAATCCCTGTCAACCCAGGGCACACTTGACATCGCTGGCAACATAAATGAAATCTGGGCAACAACGGACCTGACCGGCGGCACAAACATCGCCAACCTTACGGGCGAGGCTTTATACAATGCCGTTCACGCCCAATGTTCCCAATTAGTCATAGATAAATGCCCAGACCAAACAACACAAACAATGGTCGTATCTGCATACGGCATGTACATCGAAAACGATTGCTCGATGTTAATAAATACACTTGACAAAAAACTGACAAACGCGAACGCCAATATACGCGAAAGCGAACGCGAAATGAACATTGCACGACTTGAAAATTATAACACCCACAATTCCACATCAATCAACGACTGTATCGCCCAGGTGCGCGCCGACATTACCGCCGACACCGCATGCGGAACAGATTATGTACATTGTCTGGATATAACGGGTCGCTATCTTAACATTGAAACAGGCGAACCTATTTACAGTCCAAACTTTTACCAACTTGAATCCCAGTTGTCATTGGCGGGCGACGTCCTGACGAACGAAACAAATCGCCTATTGGTTACGGAATTAAACAAAAAGCGCAGCTATGCATCACGCGGTTTGGACACATGTCGCGATATTGCTGACGCAGTTTGGGACGAATTCATGCGCCAAGCAATCAGCGAAATATACCAGGGTCAACAGGAACGCATCCGCACCGTTAAAAACGAATGTCTGGATGTGGTAAATACTTGCTATGACCAACAAAGCCAATCCCTAAAAGATTTTAGCAACATCAAAGAACAATTATTATTGGGTTCACGACTGGAACTGTCCGAAGAAATGTGTCGCGAAAAACTGGACACATGCAGCAATCTATACGGTGGCGGGGCCCACGGCATGGCAGAATTATTGGCCACAATGTATAACATCACCAGCCAAACAATTGCTAAATCATGCCAGACCATACTCCAAGATTACGCACGCGACCTGTGTGCAGTCCACAGCAATGACAGTCTGCACACATACCCATACACATGTCGCATATATACACCCGGCGAACAAAGATTTGCCGCCATTCCCGAATGTAACAAACGCACACAAAACAACAAAACAAATATTAAAAATAATAATTCGGACACCGAATCCTCATGTGCAAACATAAAAAAATACACATCCTGTAAAGAAGGCTATTTTATGACCCTGAACGGCATATATAACGGCACCCCAACGGTCGGAAACACGTGCAGCCCATGCAATACTGGTTGCGAATGCGCCGGTGGCACCGCAGACCAAGTTTGCCAAACCGACACCACACCCGATACAGCAGAAACAAATTTATGTGGCGACGACTATGTGGGCAGTCTTTATCACAAACTTGCGCGCTATGCCATGCAGGCATGCGTCCGCCCATCAGAGCCCTCAAAACCAGATTCTCAAATACCAGCAACCGTATTACAAGACATCAATGTTGTTATGGACCAAATTCGCATAGATATGGCGAAAACGTTATCCGCCGAATGTGAACGACTGGACGGCATATGGGTTAATACCGTATGGGTGAACAAATTAAAAGAACTCACATGTTTTGACGGTCAATGTTTCACTCAGGTAACAAAACCCACACTAACACCAAGCCTCATTACTTCCAAAGAAATCGTTCCCACATTGCACACAACATTCTACAATGAAACATCATCTAATACCCAATGGGGATATTGTGCAACAAAAACGACCACAACAGACACAGCAGGCACAGAAGAAATCAAAAAAGAACAACCTACAAACGAAGCAGAATCATCCTCGCAAGATCAAACTGGGGAATAACACCCTTGGACAAAAATCTGAGAAAATTTATATCAGCAATAAAAAACATATTGCCAACTGCTTTTTACTCATGACTATTTGCTCTTTAGATACAAGCAATTGTCGCACCGCAACATCACAGCAGCCACAAACTAGGGTTTACAGCCCTAACAGATTACTATTACGCAATAGACGCACCTAAATGAATGGCCACCCGTGAACATGTACGCAACAGAACGCACATAAAAAAATGCACACCACAAACCGAACAAACAAAATATCACATTACATTGATAACTAAGATTTTATCATGGTAAATATAAACAGAATTTTTTTACAAAAATTCTGTCATCCCGGTCTGCGCCGGTATGACAAGTGCTTTAATTGCTCTTTTTATCTCGGCTGTGCTGTGCACAGACGGATGCTCTTTTTATCTCGGCTGTGCTGTGCACAGACGGATGCACTTACACTAACCACTAAAAAATCCCCCACCCGTGGGATTTTGTAACCAAAGTTCAAAGTGTAGTTACGGAATAAATTACTGGGATAAATAAAATGTTATTGCAACGTTTGTGTTTCAAGGAATTAAAAATTTTGTCATTCCGTGGCTTGACCACGGAACCTAGGTAATGCGTATAAAATGCGCACAAATAATAAGGATTCTATTACCTGGGTCCCGGTGTCAAGCACCGGGATGACAGAAGTTTTTAATTTTTCCACCCACTAATGACTGATACCTGATGCCCCACTAAGCTTTTATTTACCTTAAGTATCATGACTTGTCCCACGAAGCCTTGGCGCAGTGGGATTCCGCCACTAACCACTTGCACTTACACTAACCACTAAAAAATCCCCCACCCGGGGGATTTTTTTATTTGCACGCACCATACGATCTTGCAACCGGATAGTTTTCTATACATGCACTGCCCGATACTTTACATGCAGAACGAACCAATGTTGTTGTCGGTGCGCCTGCCGGCTTGTAATTAAACTGGGCATCTGCACATTGTTCCAAATCAGCGAACGCCGCACATGTATTCTTCCATGATTGACAATCGTTAACCAACGCGGTTGGTGCAATCACATCCGGAACACGTAAATTCCATTTTACATAAAAATCCTTTAGCGTACCAATCGAATGCGATTTATTAAACCCGACCTGCTCTAATCCATCACCAACACGACAATTAATATTATTGCGTTCAACGAATGCCGTAATCGCCGTTGCCAAACCACCGGTCCCGGCACCGACCGCCGCACCAATACCAATACTTTTGCCCATATTGGATTTTTCACCATTAACCATCAAATCTGTAACAGATTTGTTAAACACCGAATTCAAACGGTTCAACTCTGTCTTAACATTAGACGCCGTGATACACATGCCCGATTGCGAGCAATAAATTTTACTGTTCGGATCCAATTTTGCAAGGTTCAATGCCTTCAACGTACAATCCTGACCGTCCATAAGACTCTTATCTGTTTCAGAAACACTAGTATAGTTTATACTATTGTCGGATAACCACTTCTTACAGGCTTCAACACTGCCCTTGCTACTACATTCCCTGTGCAGGGCATTCTTGCACGCACTAACAGTTTTATGATTATTTTCGATACACCATGGCGCGACCGCCTGCACGCCCGTCTCTTCTCCATTAGTTGTATCAAATGACATCTCAACCGTAATCGATGACGAATACAGATATTCCGCATCCTTGCATTCTGCAATCGCTGTTTCATATTGATAATATTTATCAAATAATTCTACGATTTCTTCACAACTTTCTGGCTCCATAACTTTTTGGGTAATGTCAACCTTGTCTTCAAGATATTCATTCAGAATTCCAACTGCACGCCCATCTTTTAATTCGGCCATCAGCATTTCACGATGACTATCACGTGAACAGTCAAATTCACGTTTGCCATGTCCCGCAATTGCACCAATCCCAGCACCCAAGACGGTACCGCCACCGATACCAACAACGGCAACCGTACTGGTATCATTCATTAACGAGAACCCAAACAAATCTTTATTACAACTAAACGTTTCGCCTGCGGCCATCCATACTTCGGCCGGTTTATCATCACCCGCGGCACCAAACAACCAACTGTTTGAAATGTGGTTATCTTTGTTATATGCCGCAACACGAATTAAACACGTTGCAGATTCCGCATCCCAACGCGCATAGTGCCCACGCGAACCGTCAACACCGGGGTTACCGTCATTAACTTGTACCCCCTGTGGATTCGTCTTAAACAGCACATTTCCCTGCTGACTGTTGTACGCGCCAACCGTTTTATTATACTCTGCGGTCGTCCTGCCATCATTTGCAACCGCACTAAACGACGGTCCATATGTATTCTTGTCTAACAGACGACATGTATTTTCCGCCTGGTTCGGTGTCAACCCCGTTTTACGCAAAACAAAGTTATAGTATTCTGGCTGAACCTTGCGCGAATTAAAGTCAATCCAAACATCCGCCGCCGAACGATAGACATACACGCAATCACGACGCACCTCACGTATACAACGTTCCACTTGACTTATACACAATCCCATACCATTTTCAACCGCATAGCGAACCTCGTCATTAAACAGATTATTCAACCCATTTGGCAACGCCCCATTATTAACACAATGCAACACATCATCCATACACATATCAACAGTATATGCGGAATTTCTAACCCCACCATCTGGGCATTCTGGTTCAACCGGCGGTTCTGGACCGTCTGGGATATCGGGATTATCTGGCACATCCGGCACATCCGGCACATCCGGCACATCTGGTACATTTGGCACATTTGGCACAGTCACGCCCCCTGTTGGAATATCTGTCGAAATATTCCCAACCGAAATTATCGGCAAAGTGGGCATAGTAGGCATACGAACAACCGAGTTATTCGACACACCCGTACGCACGTTCGCATAGCCAGCACGCCCCGTTGCCTGCACCGCCTCTGCGGCCGTAAACATCGCACAAACCGCCATTGATACAGCCGACATACCAAACATTTTAAATAATCCAGACATAAGATTCCCCCTAAATATATCAATTCCATCATATCACAAAAAACAATAAAAAAAAAGTACTTTTTAGACAAAGATTATCCAGAAACAAACATTGACAAAATAAATATATTGTCTATAATGCCAGTATGAATAAAATTCTAGATTTTATCAAATCACACAAATACGCCATTATATGGACGCTATGCTATGTTGCAATAACATGGGCGATTTTATATTTTCTGTTTGATTTTTCCATATTCTCGTCCGCCCAATGGCAACACCTGATGCGGGCACAGTTGCGCGGATTTCCGGGCTTTGTTTTTGGCATATTGATTCTGGCGGCGTTGCCTTTGTACGTTGCGACAACAACACTTATTGTGCGCACAAAGAAGCCTCTGATTACAATCCCCATTCCAAAAATCAAAATACCGACTTTTTTTAAATCCGCACCTACCGAACCTGCACCAATACCACAATCAGAATCAGAAACCCCTGCATTGGGCCCCGACGAGGTGGACACCCCCACAGAATTACCCCCCGATATGCCGGCAGAATTACGCTTTGCATTTATTCGTGCCCGCAACAACATCGGACGCGTTCAAACATCTGCATTCAACACCCCACACCAAACACCCACACCCGACACATCCAGCACACAGGAAATTAATGCAACATCATTTCCGTTGCCAACCGATTTTGATACAGACACACCAACATCTGATATGGATATAACACCAACATTTACCGAAATAAACTTTGACGAACCAGAACCAAACAACGACACTCAAACCGCCCCAAACGATAATTCGCAATTGATTAAATACCTAACAGAAAACAACAAAGCATACTCAACAGATGAAAACGTTATAATCACCGACACACACGCCATTATTACACACAACGACCCCGATTTTTGGGTTGCCGACATCGACAATTGGTTTGCCGCGGGTCGTGTATGCCCATCACCAATTATCACGATTCAAAACATGGCCACAAAACACAATCGCACACCGGCCATATACCTGGCAACAAACAACATTATGAACCTAGACAAATTAATACCCGAATGGCAATCTGCCGGCATCACCGTAATAACAGATTTATCAGAAATATAAAAAACCCCACCAATTGGTGGGATTTTTTATTACCTTTCCGGTTAATTATTTTGCTTCTGTTTCCGCAACTTCTGCAACTTTTTCATCTGCAACCGGTGCAACTGGTGCTTTCTTGGCATTTACATCACGGTCAACCAATTCGATAATTGCCATAGGTGCCGCGTCGCCATAACGGAAACCCGCCTTCAGAACGCGAGTATAACCACCATTACGGTTTGCATAGCGTGGCCCCAAAACTTCGAACAACTTTTTAACAGTTGCCGCCGACGCATTTCCCAATTCAGATGCCGTCAAACGACGATTTGCAACAGAATCAACCTTGGCGCGTGTAATCAGTTTTTCAACAACACTGCGCAAATCTTTTGCCTTTGGCAAAGTAGTTTTAATCTGTTCTTTTTCAATCAAGTTTTTTGCCAGACCAATAAACAAGGCCTTGCGTGCATTTGTGTCGCGATTGAATGTACGACCTGCTTTCATATGTCTCATCTGATTACTCCTTTTGGTTTCTGCCCACCGTCGTTTGATGGGATTCGTTTGAGACGCCACGACCTGATACAAAATCAGCACCGTGGGATTAAATTCGCTTTATTTTATATAAAATTCTGCAAAAAGCAAGAAATTATTAAAATCCCCCACCCCTTGCCAGTCCAAGAAATTAAATTATGTGAGACGATTGGAAGTGTTTGACGGTTTGAAGTGTAGTTGACCTACATGAAAACCGACAAACACAACAAGCGTCCACAGAATTTAATTTATTATTTGTATGGGTCTTCGTACTTTTTCGCCAATTCCGCAATATTTTCTGGTGGCCAACCCGGAACTTCCATCCCCAGCCCCAGCCCCATTGCTTCTAATTGAACTTTGATTTCGTTCAAAGACTTGCGACCAAAGTTTGGTGTTTTCAACATATCTGCTTCGGTCTTTTGTACCAATTCACCCAACCAATTAATCTTGTCATTCTTCAAGCAGTTGTTTGCACGAACCGACAATTCCAGTTCATCAACATGCTTTAACAATTTTGGATCAAATGGCAACGCATCTTTTGCCTTGTCTTCTTCGCTGGCGATATCAGACTGGGTTGGATCTTCAAAGTTAATAAATACAACCAACTGGTCTGTCAAGATACGGGCCGCAAATGCGATTGCATCTTCTGGGGAAACCGCACCGTTTGTTTTAACGGTCAATTCTAATTTGTCATAGTCTGTCGATTGACCAACACGTGTTGGCAAAACATCACTTGCCACATTCAAGATTGGCGAGAAGATAGAATCCACCGGAATCACACCCAATGGCAAACCATCGGCATGCTGGGCCGCGGGCACATAACCACGCCCCATACCCAACGTGATTTCCATATCCAGATTCGCGCCCTTGTCCAGGGTGCAGATTTCTGCATCTTTGTTCATAACTTCGACACCACCTGTTGTTTCAATCATACCTGCGGTAACAACGGCTGGTCCTTTAACTTTCAGATACGCTTTGTGCTGACCTTCGCTTAATGCCTTGAAATAAACCCCTTTCAGATTCAAGATGATATCTGTTACATCTTCACGAACACCAGAAATGCTGGAAAATTCATGCTGCACACCATCAATTTTGATATAGATTGGTGCACACCCCTGCAACGAAGACAACAGAACACGACGCAACGCCGTACCCAATGTCAAACCGAACCCTTTTTCCAAAGGTTCCGCGACCAAAGTTGCAATATTTGGATTATGTTCATCAGTCTTGATTGTCAGCTTTTTAGGCTTAATCAAAGTCATCCAGTTCTTTTCAATCATAATATTTCCTTTTAGCTTAGTTTATCATTTTCGCCAAATGGCCATGCACAAAATGCGCATTTCGGCGCCAATTTTATACCACAATCCCCCAAAAGTCAAATATTTAGATAAATAAAAGTTTAGTTAAGATATTAATTTTTAGAAATTAAGCACCATTACCTGCCCCCGTCGGGCCCCGAAAAATTCAGATGAATTTTTTGGGTGACTTTGTGGGGCGGGACAGTTTTACTTGACCCGCCATGCGGGGCTTTAGTAAAACTTGGGTGGGGGCAAATATGACAAAACATCGCATACGATAACACCAGAACAGAATACATAGAATCCCAGGGCTATAAACTAATCCGTATTCCAAATACATATTTGACCCGCACAGGAATAGATGAAGTTGTTCATACTTTGCACAGGTGCATACAAGACAATCTGGATGTGCATAATTATTTTGTGTCTCGATATAACTAACACCCCCCACCCCGGAATTCCAACGCCAATAAATTGTCGGGAATTCCGCCCGCCCCACAAAGTCACCCAAAAAAATCATCTGAATTTTTCGGGGCCCGACGGGGGCAGGTAATGGTGTTTAATTTCTAAAAATTAATATCTTAACTAAACTTTTATTTATCTAAAAATCATGGATTCCGCCACTAACCACTTGCACTTACACTAACCACTAAAAAATCCCCCAACCGGGGGATTTTTTATCAGAACTGGGTCGTTGTACACGTATTCTTTTCTTCACCCCAATCCTTACAATATGGTTTACCAAACAATGGCCGTTTGGTTTTTGCACAGTTCTGGGAACGCACACATTTTTCACACTTTAACGTTTCCCATTCAAATGTGGACGTAATGGTTTCTTTGTGATTCCATTGGTTCAATTGTTTCGAACCAACCAAATTCAACGTCACATCATTATCTTCTCCATTAGCTTTACCCGAACCAATATTACCCATCAAACCAATACCAGCCGTTGCCACCGCTGCGCCACCTATTGCAAGCTGACTTACAGTCATCCCCAACGCAACCGCAGAACCACCACCCGTGAATGGTATTGCCACCGCTGCACCAACAACCGCAACAGCCGCCATAATCTTACCAAAATCAGATTTTGGTGGCTCTGGCGATTTCGGCAGGCTGGATGCCTCGGCAAAACTTATACATGCCTGGCGGGCAATTTCACGACGTGCATCCAGTGCATTTTCACCCTGAATTTCCGCCATGCGTTCACCCATCTTGGCATAATCCGCTAACATTTTTTCGTTCAATTCATCATACTTTTTATAATAATTATCCTTGGCCTTTTTCAACGCGGATGTTGCAATAATTGAACGCATTTGCTTGGTCAATTCTGGGAATCGCGCCGCACTTTTATCGCCAATACGTGTACGGGTCGATTTGCCTTCGGCATCTGTGCGTTTCATGCCCTGAACCTCGCGCCCGGTAATACAGAATTGAACCTTGGGGTCGGCCTCAATCGCATTAATTGCCGCATCAATATTCGCCTGTAATACCGCCAGTTCTGATTTCACACGTTCTTTTTGCTTTTCACTCATATTCTTTGCGGTATCAATTTTTGCCAGATATTCTTCCACCGAACTTAATCGACCATCATCACCAACCTGAACCGATTCCCAATAAATCGTCCCATCCAACACACCCGCGAACGGTGTGACCGGTCCCAACTGGGTACTTGACGAACCCTCGACACGGCCCAATTCAGAATCCCGAATCTGGGAAATATCCGTACGACATTTGGCATAATCCAAATCCAATCCTGCCTTGGACATGGTATATTCACAAATTTTATATTCCAACGAACGCGCACCAATATTTTCATCAACTGTCAAACCATCACAGTTTTCGGTTCCACCACAAACCTTAATCATGGCTTCGTCTGCGGCCGCCTGACATTCGGTCAGGAACGCATTATCAATATTCAGCATAATCCCCTGAACCATTGTTGACAATTCGTCATATACCGCATCCCCACGAATTTCTGTTTCACCATACACCTTTTGACAACCGGTCAATTTATCATATGGGCACATACGAATAATTGTATCCGTATCCAACCCGATACACTGGGTATAATCTTTACCGCAACGGTCGTCGGCTTGCAGGCAATTTTTGACCTCTGTAGTACAAGAATCGACACGCATAGACGCCAATCTTGCCACCACGAAATCCCAGATATCTGACTTAGCAGCGGCAGTTTCAGAAGAAGCGTCAATACCACAAGCGTTCAGCGGGACTTTACAAACATTCAGCATAGTTCCGGGTCTTGACAAACACATATCATAAGAACCATCTGGGTCATTAGGATCGATAGTATCTTTACAAGCCTTTTGGAAACAAGATGAAATATTACCGATACAGTCTTGTCTGGCCTTGTCTTCTGCGATAAGTTCAGCGTTTTTGACCTGAGGCGCGACTTCTTTCAGGAAAGTATCCCAGACCTGACTTGCGACATTTACACAAGACTTAGTAACGGATTCACAAAGCGGCTTTTTAGCCATCAATGCATCATACGTGGATGATGAGATTTCAATTGTTGTTACCGCCCCTTTAATTTGATAATTTTTCGATTTCTTGGATGTAGATTGACGCGTATTTGTAGTGTCCATTGCGACCATGCTGGCACAACCCGAAAAATCATCACCACAACCACCGGTTGTCTGCATACACTTTTTAAATTCAATTGTACATTGTCCCAAATCATATTTATTTGCGGTGCGCAACTGGTCCAATGCAGCTTCACGCAATGCCTTTTCCGCGGCCGCCAGTTTTTGTGCACTGGAATTTTTCTGTTGTTTCAAACTGTTTTCATATGCCGTACAGTCCGATTTTATACGTTGGGCATACATCAACTGCAACATCTGTAAATCTGACGAACATTCTGGAATCTGGGCAACACACAGTTCCGCCGCCGCGCGATGCAGGGCGTCGCCTTCTTTCCCTTCAATCGGTGACATGGCGGATGCGCCAAAGATATCATCTTCTTCGAAATCAACCGCTGTATCCCACATGGACAAATCCAATGTTCGACGCGCCTTTTTTTGTGCACCATCATCCTTGTCAATAACGGATTGTGCCGCCGCATTAGCCTTGGCAATTGCGGCCTCGGCATCATCGCCCATTTCAATCTTTTCAACACCAAATGTTGCCATTTGATATGATTGCTGGTCCAGTTTTTCAATTTCCGCTAAAATGGAATCCAGTTCGGCATTTTTATCACTACACAAACAACGTCCACCGGTTTCATTATCCAGCATACAGAAAGAATCCATACAGCCATCATATTTCTGCTGACATTCTTCGGACACCACAACATTTTTTGTTGCCGTTGCAACCTTGGTACCGGTTCCGACAACCTTTTGCATTGCGCCCGCGCGCGCCGCAACCGTTGGCTTCGTCGCAGTTGTCGTAGCCGCGCGTCCGCGATTAACCGTCTGTGCCCCCGTGGCCGCAGGTGCCGCCGCACGTGGCGCGGTACGCGATGTTGTTGCCGCACGTGCCGCCGTTGTTGTTTGTGTCTGACCCGTCGTCGCGGTGTTTCCACCACGCGCATTCGCGCGTCCCGTCGGTCGTGTTGCCGCAACAGCATCACCCAGAATTCCGGCAATTAACATAGACAAAATAGCAATTTTTTTCATAGAAATTCCCTTCCAATTAAACAGATTTTATCATAACTGGGAATATTTATGAAGTATAAATTTCAGTCAAAAAAAATAACGACACAAAACATTGACAACTTGTTATTTTGTGTTATATAAATAAGGGTAAGAAAAAGCAAAAAAAGGAATATCATGAACAAAAAATTAAATGTACCAAATCTGGAAACCGCGCGCGCGGCGTACGGCAATCCAAACTATGAACGCGGCACAAAATATTTGTCCTGGCCGGGGCGCCCATTGTATTATTCACATGCGTATGTTATTTCAAATGAAAATTTACGCCACTCAACGGGTCTGACACGCGATATGGGACGTAAAGTATTAACCGTCGCGGGCAGTGGTGAACAACCATTGTTTTACACATTAAACGGCGCGACACAAATTGATACCTTTGACATTTCATACTGTGCCCGCGCAATCATGGACATTAAAACCCAGGCGATAAAATCCGGCATGCCGTATGAAAAATATGTGCAATTGTTGACCGATTTACATTTCAAACCGTCTGCGTCGCAGGTATCTGGAATGTCTGAAATTCTGCCAAAAATCCCCGCGCACAGCGCAGAATTTGTACGTGGCATGAATGGATACAGAATCTTTGGACACGGCCTGCCACCCGAAAATTACAAAAAAGAAATGATTTCTGGGGACGAATATGCCATATTGCAAAAAAAGTTGCCCGATCATTTCAATTTTATTTGGTCAGATGTTGCAGATTTGCACACACACCTGACCACAGAATACGACGTAATCAATTTGTCAAACATATTTGAATGGACACCTGAATTAATCCAGCCAACATTGCAGAATTTGCACAATCACGTACGTCCTGGTGGCTATATTTTGGCCCAGACTGGTTGCGGAATGTCAATTAACAAGAACATAAACAAATTCATCCAGACCGCCCAGGCACTGGAACATTGGGCAAAAATAGACATAAACAAACAAAAATACAAAAATCAGATCGTTATACTAAAACGCATCCGATAAAAAATCCCCCAACAGGGGGATTTTTATTTCATTTTTTGACGGATTTGCTCGATACGTGATTTTACCAACCCATCATCTATCATCGTTCTATCCAGTTTATCTACAGAATCAACAAACTTCTTGGCATTGGGGTTCTTGGTCAGATATGCCGTACGCACACGCAACACGGGTTCACGCCCAAAGGAATAATAAGAATTGTGCGTTTCCACCCTTACCCCATTACTGCGCAAAATATATCGCGCCACAGGAATGTCCGCTTGATTTACGAAACAATACCAATAACGATGTCCGTTTCTTGCAACTATATATAAACGAAGCGACGTCAACGAATAAACCACCATAGCATCCAATTGCGGATTATCACTGGACGCAACCGGTGCAACACCTGGAAATAAATTTTTTACATAATTTACAACTGTTTTATAACTTGCTTTCATACATTATCCTTTTATCACCCAGACAACCATACACAAAAAAACAATAATGTCAACAAAAATCCAGCTGTTTTGTCCCAAGCCCCTCAAATCAAAATGTGCATCAAGATTCACAACATACGTAAAATCAACAACAAACACGAAGAAACAGCAATGCATTTGCACTGTTTTTTTGGGATGCAAGAAACACATTAACCAAACATTCAAGGGGCTTACCTGTAAAGAATTCACGGCCCCCACACCTACAACAACAAATATCAAAATGTAAAAATCGCCCCACGGGCGATTTTTTATTTCATCCTTTGACGAACAATATTCAAATGACTTTTATACATATCTTCTTTCAAAATCCCCAGTTCCTTATCCATAACAGTATTTATAAATAATCTTCTGCACGGATCCTGTGCCACATGGTCAGCACGCACACGCAAAACCCAACCATTGTGAGATTTACTATAATACTGCGACACTTTTAAACCATTACTACGCATAATATATCTGGCAACAGACAGATCATCAAACTTAACACAACAATCCCAATACTTATGTTTATCATCAACATCAATATAAGAAGTTTCCAGCGCCATTTTCGAAAGAAGCATAGCATCCATATACATACTATTACTACGCCCAACAGGTGCATACCCCAGAAATAAATTTTTCGCATAAGAAACAACTATCTTAAAACTTTCTTTCACTTTTTATCCTTTAATCGACAAAGCGACAATATTCTTTTACAAGATGTACTTGAACGTAAAAAATATAAATCGATGTTTTTTTACATCACTTTTTGACGAATTTTTCGCAGATAAGATTCATACACCTTGTCATCCAGCTTCTCTGCTTTCTTATTCATAACAACATCCACAAATTGTTTTCCTGACGGGTTTCTTACAAGACAATCAGTGTTTACCCGCAATATCCGACTGCATGTAAACTGACTATAATGGGTGCTAACCTTAAGTCCATTACTACGTATAATATGCTTTGCAATTGGAATATCGGTATAACGAACGCGACAATACCAATACATACGCCCATTCTGTGCAACAATATAAAAATTATCCAACGACAACCGCGACAGAACCTTGGCATCCATCTCAGGATTCTCGCTAGCCGCAACAGGCGCACATCCTGCAAACAAATTTTTAACATAATTAACAACTGTCTTAAAATGCATATTCATTCAAATATCCTTTATATTACCGTGCGATTATACATAAAAAAAATCAAAAAGCAACACAAAAATTATTTTTTTGTCTAAACCCCCAATCTGTGAGACAACTTCAACATGAATATAGACTCATTACCAAATTCATCAGTATGATTTGGATTTACACGATATATAAAACCAATCGCCCCATCGGTAAATTCACCGAAATTATGACGATACGTACCCATCAAACGCAATTCACGTTTTTCCGGACACAGGGACAGATTTTCCACATGAGTATCCACAACATTTAATTCATATTTATTTTTATCCATTTTCACAACATCGTATTCCGCATACGCATAACGCAACGCACCGTTCGTTATCGCCAATGGCTGGGAAACTGAAAATTCAAAGTTGCCAACATTCGCCCCAAACGCAAATGCATTTGAATCTATATCACTTAACCCCACTATAAAATCACCACTTGCATCCGACGCAGTATGCGCAAATGTCGCCCGTGCCGTCAAATCAATGTCATCAGACAATTTATACTGGGCAACCGCATCAAGATACATTGTATTACCATTTCCCAGATTCAACAACCCACCCGTCTGGGCCCCCAGAATAGTATCTGATTCATGCGCCGAACCAACCGTACCAGTGAACGCAAATCGATTCCCCGTCCAAGAAACATTTGCCGCCCCACCCTGCATTAATCCCAGTCTGGCGGGCATATATTGCGCCGAAATCGTTGGGTCGTTTTCTAATAGCCCCTCGTCCGTTATTGCACCTGAAAACGCACGCGCACCAAATGACCATTTCCCAGAATTATATGCAATATCAGACACAACTGCATTTGACATCAACCCCAAAACCGGATTCGCCAACCCCGAAAAACGGGACACGCCATCGGTTAAATAATGTTGATACGATGCGCCAAAATTCCAGTTTCCGACCGCATAATCCAACGACAAATTATCCAAACCATTCAGATTGTCATCATACGCACGTTCTGAAAAAGACATACTTAACCCCAGCGCACCAATTTGATTACGTTGTGCATTTTCACGACGCGTTGTAAATTCACCCAACACATCACCCATATACAGACCGCGCTTATCACCCGCACCAAACGCAAATTCATTTTCCCATACGCGCGGCAAAGACACAGTCCCATCAATATTTTCCAACACATCAAAGAACGGCGCACGAATCGTTGCCCCACGCAGGTTCAACACCGCCGACGGTTTGAACACAGTGTTTGTCGCCGCCCGCCAATATGCATTCCCATCCGACGATACAATATTATTACCATTATAATAATATACAGATGTACCCGGCTTGGTCGCCCGTTCCAGGTTAATTAAACCATAACCAAAGACTTCCTTGAAAGCGGTCAAATATTCATCATCTGTTTCCGGGGAATATTCACCTGGCAAATTATACCGCCCCTGCAAATAAGATACCAATTCTGTTTTTGCCTGTTCTGGGGTTGTTGCCCATATCTTTCCTGTATTTGGATTCGTACCCAAATAAGCCCCATCCGCAGTCAATGCCAACAATGCAAAAATCTCATCATTATCCAAATATCCAAATGCAGATTGCACCGACGCAATTGCCCCCGCCATTGACGCCACAGCCATTTCGCTGTTTTCGCCCGGCGCAGCAAAACACCACGGATCAACACCATTTAATCCCAATCCTGCATCACCACATTTACGTGATGAATAAGTCGTATCATAAAAATCATCATCTTTGTTATCTGGTGTACCATTATCATTATAACCTGCATCCCATTTGGCTAATTGGATTTTCCCAACAGACGTATCCGGCCCAGTATAATCTGAAACGGAACCTACATTTGATGTACCTGTACCACTTAACTCAACCGCAACAACCGACGCAAACAAATGTTCCATATCCGTCCATATCGCAGGCGCATAATTTTCAAACGTTGGATCCAGCGCAGCAATCGATTTACCATCCCCCACACCATATTCATATGCACCAACAGAATTTACAATTATTTGATTTTGATTATCACCAACCATCGCATATAAACTTTCCGCATCCATCCCCGGTGTATCAACAGTATCATCATTTGAAGCATCTAAATTATAGTAAAGATTTATATAATTTTTATACGCGGTCCTGCGCGCAGCATCTGTTGTTGCCCCAGATATCCCAGCCTTGAAATCAGCCATTTTCAGATAACCTAAATTTGTATTTTGCGGATTCAAGGCCAGATTTGCAATCACACCAACCACAGGCTCGCCAGAATCTTTCAAATTCGCGGCATTCAACATCGCAGAATAATTCATCAAATCAATTGTTTTCAATGAATTTACATTGCCATTAAACAACGCCTCATAATTCGTTCCATTTTGAGCAAAATTCAACGTAGTTCCATTTACCGCGCCCGATAAACTATTATCTTCATCAGCCAAATCCGTTGCGGTAAATTCATCACCATCTAACGTTATTTGGTATTCAACACCATTCAATGTAAATGTATCACCAGTTGCCCAATCGGTTGCACCACTTTGATTACTGGATGCACCAACAACAGAATCCAACGCCAAACCACCACCCGTACGATATACCGTCAACTGGGCATTTGGAACAAAACCATAATAATCACCCGACCCCGGTTTCCAACCCGCTATAACCTTGGCAGACACAGTATCTTGTTCCGACGCACTGCCAAAAACCGTATCATGTCCCGAAAAATCAAAGCCCTCACGCTCGGCTAAATCTGTTAAATCTGCCAAATTACTTCTGTTAAAAAATTTCCGCGATTGCTTGGTCAAAGACGCCACAGCGTTTATACATTCCACAGAACCCGAACCGTATAAAACGCACTTCGCCTGCGCTGCATTCACCTGACTTTCATCCGCCCAATTCAGCCAACCATCCGCCAGACTACCGGTCGCATTCACACCACTTGCCGTTATTGCGGCAACCCCAACGGGCCTCCCCCCCTCCAACGGGTCCCCGGGGAACGGCAACCCCGACAAATCATATGGCGCCTTGTCACTGGAAAGACGAATCGTTTCCAACCCCATATAACCACGTGCCATAGAATTGTAAGCATATGCCATCATCAAATAATTAAAGGGCTTCATAAAATCAAAATCATATTCAAAGGCCCCCGAACTCCACAAATTCACGTCATCACACTCACCGGTTGTGGCATTACAGGCTGGGCCATACGGCAATTTTGCAAATGCCTGACTGGCACCCCCACCACTTGAATCATCCCCGCCGGGATTATTATTCGGGCGGTCGCCACCACCACCCGCCGAATCGTTATCGTTGCCCGGGTCAAAGACATCCGTCAACAAAAACAGCCCCCCTACAACAACGGCGGCACCCGCCGCCGCTAAACTTATGCTTTGGGCAGACGACAGTCCGCTGAACAATCCCCCGCCCCCCTTGGGCTTGTTTTTATTATTAAAATTCTTAATCTGACGGTCGCAATTCGATGCGTCCGCCCCATACATTTGCAAAATCTGCGCTGCACGCACATCATTATTCATCAACGCAGTACAAACGATTGACAACCCCGTTGAATCCACAAAATTCACATTCGCGCCATTATTCACCAACGCCTGAACCTGTTGAATATCCGCAGATTTCGCCGCCGCCAACAATTGTGCCGCCAACATAAAATCATTTGATGCCCCAGACGCAACAAACGGTGCCATGAACAACGAAAAAAATAAAACCCTGATAAATTTCATCTATATTCTCTCTTACAAACAAAATCTTATCACAAGACCATTTTATCTGTCCAGACAAAAAAGCATAAAAAAAATCGGTCCGCCACCGCGAACCGACCTAATACAACAAAATCAGAAATTATTTAGACCGTGTAATAAACACAGACGTAAATTGAACTTTCTGTACCTGACGTGCACGCGCCAATGAATCCGCCGCGATTAATGCCGCCGGCGTATTAACAACAACAGTGTTGCCATTACCCACGACAATTGCGCCATTATTCACAGAACCATTGTCCAGTTTAATATCTGTTTTGCCAGGATTCCCACCGGCGACAATTGCGCCATTATTCTGGGAATTATTCAGGCTGATATTTGTTACACCCGCGCACCCTGGGTTAACAGGAGCCTGTTGAACAATAACAATTGTATCTGGCTTTACCATCACCACAGGTGCTGGCTTTACAGGCGCAGGTTTTACCGGTGCTGGTTTCGTTGGCTTGCGCTTGGAATTACGACAATCCGTTAATTCTTCGTTAACAATCAGCAAAGAATCATTCAATGTTGCAATTGAATCACGTTGCATAGCGATTGTATCAGACTTTGCTGCATTATCAGATTGCAAACCATCAATCTGATCATGCATGTCTTGCACTTGAGTACTCAAACTATCTGCATATGCATTCGTCGTAGCCAGTTCAGATTCCTTTTTTTCTTTTTCTGCACGTTCTGCCATTTTACCACTGCATTGTGTCACGCCAATCGCAATCAGTGCAACCGTTGCGACACCCGCCGCGACATGAATAATCCACCATTTTTTTGTTTTACCCGTCCCTGTTGCTGGTGTTGGTGTCGGGGTCGGTGTTGGTGTAGTTGCCATTTTTTATCCTTTTTGTTATCTTACACACCCTAATATAGACAAACGAACACAATTTGTCAATACTAAAATTAAAAATCTTTTTCTCTTTGCACCGAATACCCTTTTTTGATATAATTCAGACCAATAGAGAGAATATGAAAAACATTAATATAAATTTTGGTTGCAAAATTGCTCTTTGCTCTTTGTTCTTTGCGCTTTGTTATGGCGCGACGGATGCCGCCACAACCTGTTCACGGGCGAATTTAACACGTTGTTTGGATTCGGTCTGTGCGATTGGTCTGTCATCAAACCCATCTGCCCGGTGCCAGTATTGTGGCACATCCGCGGCGGGCGCGGCACCGAAAAATGTGATGAAATCCGTATCCGCGGGCGCGTCCGCTAAATACAATATTTCTGACAAGGATTTGAAAAAGGCCCCAACCGACCCCGGTCAACGCTATGCTTGGGCAACAACGCAATGTATAAAAAAGGTTGCGGGCTGTACCGCTGACGATGTAACCGACACATACGACAGTCTTATTGAACAATCATGTCGCGCCGCGGGTGTGTCGACCCAATTAACTAAAACATTAGAAACGGTTGCAAAAACAAAATCAAAAACTGCATGCCAATCTGAAATTACCAACTGTGTAATCGCGGACAAAAATTGCATGGCCGATTTCCGCAATTGCGCAGAAAATTCCGACTTTGATAAATTCTTTGCGGCATGCGGTGTGGAAAACGCCGGATGCGACGAACACATCGCGTCAATCCGTGCGGATTTGATTGCCGAACGCGACAATGCGATTAAGAATGCGGAATCAATCCTGAATCAGATTGTTGCATCATACCAATCGGCACGCGAAAAAAAGATTTCATCAATAAAATCAGGGTGCTCTGACAATTCCGCGCGTGATAAATGTGTTGCAACGGTCTGCGCGAACAACATGACCAATGGCTGTGGCGTGGGATACGAATCGGAAAAATCTATGTCAATTCAGTTATGTAAATTCTATGAAATTGCATGCGCAACAATTGACTAAGGGACAAGACAATATAAATGAAACGACACAACAATATCTTTTCAATAAATAATAAACATTGCTCTTTGCTCTTTGCTCTTTGCGCATTCGTTGCGCTGTGCGCAACCTCACATGCGGCGGTTGTATCACGCACCCAGCGTCCATCAAACGCGGCCCGCATGCCAACAATAACTGCACAAATTCAAAACACAGGAACAACCACAACAACATCCGTTGGCACACCAACCGCACCGGCATCTGTTGAACCAGAAATTACAGAAACAACCGAACCAGAAATTATTATCGAAGACAAATCATCCCAGTTCAGCGAATTTATGGCGGAAACCACCACATCCACAAACGATAAATCAAACACCGCATTAGCCGAACAAATCCGTGCCCAGCGCGCGGCCCTGGACGCAGCGGACGCGGCATCTGCGGCAAACAACCAAATGGCGGCGGCACGCGCATCGGGCCAAAACGCATGCGACGCGAATTTGCGGGCATGCATGAAACAAAAATGCGGAAATGATTATTCTAAATGCGCGGGCGACACGGACACCATGTGGGGCACCAAAATGGACGCATGTCGGCGCGACTTGCCGTGTACGGGTGCGGAATACGCCATTTTTGCACCTGAAATCAAAGCAGACCGCGACATGAACGCGCGCGTTGCATCATATAACGCAATTATTGACTGTGGCAATCAGTATAATAACTGCATAGTCACCGAATGCGGACAAAAATTTACCAAGTGCCTGGGGAAACGTGCGGGTGATGCCGCCATTTCTAAATGTTCAAAAATCGCAAACAGTTGCAAGGAACGGGACAGTGGCCTGGCCACGCGCACAATGGGTGTTTTTGGCGATCTGCGCGTTGACGCAGAAAAGCAAGTTGCCGCCGACGAAAAACGATTGTACGAATTGCGTGATTTAATGCGCGACACATGCGGTCGCCTGGGGGCAATGTTTGACGAACGCACACTGGATTGTGTTTATACGGTCAATTTCTATGCGGGCGGCGACAATACCCTGTATGCATCGAAAAAGGCTTATGCCGGTTCCACATTCAGTTGCGACCCAAACTGGTTCGGTGTTGACATTACCACATTCAAAGAAAATGCGATGCGCCTGACACGCGAACAAACATCCGCCACATCTGCATTAATGGGGTCTGGCATTGGTATGGGTGTTGGCGCGGTTACATCCGGTGCAACAGACCGCGCAATCGACCGACACAAGGCAGAAAAGGCGTTAAAACAGGCAGAACAGGAACACAAAGAACTGTACGGCGACAAATCGGACAGCAACAAAGATTCTAACAAGAAATAATTATAAAAGCAAACACATCACAATGAAGAAATTATTAAGCATTGTTTTTATCTTTATACCCGTATACATTACATCGGCATCGGGTGCCAATACCAAGAATGTGACTGCGAAATTGCTCTTGGGGGTGCCAAAACACGAGGACTCGGGCTATAAATACAAACCCTTGCGTACACTAGACGTATCTATCCAGGACAGCGATTGTACGTTCGACAATTCCAACCTCCCCTTCCAATATACATACACGGACGCAACACACATATCAATTGGTGCTATTGACCTTAATAAATTGCAGGGCAACATTATAAAAAAAGAAATATCGCTAATCTGCAAAGAAGAAGCACCCCAACTGAGATTACAGTTTAGCTTTACCTATCAAGGTGGTAATGTTGATACAGAAGATCAAATCACAATTCAACAGTTTAGTCTGAACAGTAGAATTGATAAAAATTCGGCACTTTTTAACGGTACGGTACCAACCTCATATCAGGAAAAACAGGAAATAATAACCAATGCAGCTAAAAATCTTTGCTCAGGTGGCAGCTATACACAAACCAAGAATTCATTGTGTTGTATAAATGGCTTTTTCGATACCAACGACCTAGAAGTCAAAGAAGCATATCATAGCTTAAAATATCATGGAATAATACCATCTATTTGCCCCACCGACACCGGAACAATGAACGTTTCTGGAACTGTTGTGGATGAAAAAACCAACGAACCTTTACCTTATGCTAATATCGCTATTCTAGACAACCCATCAAAAGGGACATCCACCGACGAGAACGGAAATTTTACATTATCAGACGTCCCACTAGATACAAAACTGAAAATTTTATTTGTTGACTATAAAACCAAGGAAATCTTTCCAGGTCAAAATATAACAATCAAAATGACTCCTACCTCAACAACACTTTCTGAATTAAAGGTTATCGAATGTAGACCCGACACGAAAAATGGCATTAAAGCAAAGGAACGCATTGACGGCGAATGTTATCCATCCGAATGTGTGAAACCACGTTGGAAATTATCTGGCACGGACAAAGAAGCCAAATGCGTTAAAAAAGAATGTAAATTTGAACACGGCACGGGCGAATGGGTGCAAGAAGACAACACATGGGAATGCACGTTAAAGGAATGCGACACCGCCAAGGGATGGAAAAAGAACGACACCGGCAACACATGTATTGAAATGTTGAAAGAATGCCGACCAGCAGACAAAAAAAGATTAGAATCAGCGGGCGCAACAAAAACCGGTATAAAAAAGGGAACCGAAACCTGTATTGCCCAGGAATGTAAATGTGGCTATGACCTTTCAAACGACCAATGTGTGGTATGGGCGGCGGACAAACAATGCACCACGGACACAAAACCAAAATTACCCGGGAATGCAAAATCCGCCATTATGAAATGCGATGGCGAAAAAGCATACTGTGAAATCACCAACTGCAACGACGGGTACAAGGTCAGCGAAGATAAAAAATCATGTATCAGCACACGTGGCGATGACTGCGACGCAACTGCGGTGGACCCAAATGCCACCGCCGGCACAAATAAAAAAGTCAGGGGCAAAATGACATGCGTAATTACCGACTGCGCACATGGTTTTGCACCAAACAAAGATGGCACAAAATGCGTCGCCGGTGAATTGTCCGAATCTGATTCCCTGGCAAAAATCGATGAACTGCGCGACAATGCCACGGCTATGCGGAACAAAGAACAGTCCACCGCCAACAAATTATTGGGTACGGCGGGCATTGGCGCAACCGGTATCGGTGGCATGCAAATGGCATCCGCCATGGCCGAAGAAAATGCAGACGCAGATGCCGAACGTGCAATGCGTGCATACCTGGCAACGTTCCATTGTAATTATGGTGCGGGCAAAAATATTGCGGGTGGCGAAACAAACGTTGAATTACCGGGTGGGAACGAACTGATTAATTTATATTCAGAATATGTCAACCTGGCCAATGATTTAAAGGCACGCAAAACGGCACTTGATATGCGTCCCGGGATTGAATCCGAATCAATTCTGGACGCGGCAACATCCGGTTTGTACGATGACGTTGCGATTGGCAAAACAAGTGGCGCATACACATCCCTGGCGCGCGCGTTGATGGACCCGAACGGGGCGGATGCCGCCGCATGGGCCGCACAAAAGGAAGAAACCGCCGACAAAAAGAAAACAGGTATGATTACCGCGGGCATTGGTGCGGGGGGATCATTGGTCGGCAACCTGGCCATCAATTCCGGCAAAGACAAACAGAACAAAGTTGATGAAATCTTGAATAAGTATGACAAAAAGAAACAGTTGCTGGATGAACTGGAATCCAATATTGCGGCATTGCCACCACAAACGGCCCCATGTCCAAACGGCACAACGGGCACCGCACACCCCGATTGCACATGCAATGACACAAACAAAATCTATAATCCAAACGCTCATGAATGCGAATCATGTGTCGGCGGTCAAATCGTCAAAGATGGCAAATGCGAATGCCCAACCGATAAACAATTATGGGACACCCAAACCAGTCAATGTATTGCAAAACCAACCACGTGCACACCAGAATGCACCCCAACCGAAGGCAGTAATCTGATTGTTCAAAAAAATTGTTCGTGCACATGCATTAACGGTTATACATATAAAGACGGTCAATGCACATGCGAAGGCGACAATAAAGAACCTGGTACGGACGGAACATGCCACACAATTGAAACAAAAACAATTACTAAACATATTTCAACCCAAACAACAACAACGGTTGAAAACGCATCGTTGCCGGCCGGTTCGCTGTTCAATGTTGGATCATCCGAACTAGTAGACGATGCAAAAACCGCCCTGAACACATTTATCAACGGCTTATCCGAGGCAGGTTATACAAATTGCGAAATCACCGTTAACGGATACACCGATCCGCTGGGGGGGACAAAAATAAACCAAAATCTGTCCCAGAATCGTGCAAATGCCGTTAAAACACATATCGAAGGTCTGCAAAACAAGGCAATCAAATACGTCACCGCCACGGGGCTCGGCGAAGAAAAATGTACATGCGGTGCTGGTAAAAGCGAAACCGACACCGACGGTCAAATTAATGGAACTCAAATTAATTATAATGACCGTGAATACAGCGAATGTTCCGGCAAAGACAACAATCATTCTTTGAGGGGCAACGCACGCTATGCCCCATGTCGTCGTGTTGAAATTACCGCGGATTGCAAACAAATAACAACGGTAACCCAACAACAATAACCCACCGCCCCCGTGGCGGTGTTTTTTTAGATAAATAAAAGTTTAGTTAAGATATTAATTTTTAGAAATCAAGCACCATTACCTGCCCCCGTCGGGCCCCGAAAAATTCAGATGAATTTTTTGGGTGACTTTGTGGGGCGGGACAGTTTTACTTGACCCGCCTTGCGGGGCTTTAGTAAAACTTGGGTGGGGGCTAATATGACAAAACATTCAACACAAATTATTCGCGCAAAACAATTACGCAAAAATATGTCAGACGCAGAAAGCAAATTCTGGTATCGAATTAATCGCAATCAACTAGGTGTAAAATTTCGCCGTCAACAACCAATCGGCCCTTATATTGTTGATTTTGTCTGTCATTCTCTAAGACTTGCAATCGAACTTGATGGTGACCAACACTCGCAAAACATCGCATACGATAACACCAGAACAGAATACATAGAATCCCAGGGCTATAAACTAATCCGTATTCCTAATACATATTTGACCCGCACAGGAATAGATGAAGTTGTTCATACTTTGCACAGGTGCATACAAGACAATCTGGATGTGCATAATTATTTTGTGTCTCGATATAACTAACACCCCCCACCCCGGAATTCCAACGCCAATAAATTGTCGGGAATTCCGCCCGCCCCACACACGGGGGCAGGTAATGGTGCTTAATTTCTAAAAATTAATATCTCTGTTAAACTTTTATTTATCGCGGTAATCATGGATTCCGCCACTAACCACTTGCACTTACACTAACCACTAAAAAATCCCCGCAGACGCGGGGATTTTGTTTTAATGTTATTCCCGCCAGATGACGGATGGGAACATAGAATTTATTTTATCGCGCAATTGGGCATCTGAAAAAAATACATCGCGTTGGGGCGCGGTTGTTTTGTGGTCATCGTCTTCGAAATGTGGAATGTATTTTTGAATGGCAACATTTTTTACCCCGCGCGACGACAATATGCCCACAATTTCCAACAAATCATCGGTTGAAATAAAACGCGGGTCGCAGGTTATACGAACCTCGAAATCTTTGCCCGTGGTTTGCCATACATCAAGACTGCGAATCATATTGTCATATGCAATATGTTGACCGGTTAAATCGGGATATTTTTCACGTGTTGCTTTGAAATCCAGCCCAATCCAATCAACCGTGTCTGCGGCACGCGCCAGGGTATCGGGATAAAAACCATTGGTATGCAGACCAATTTTAAATCCCAACGCGCGAACACGACGCATATATTCGATAACAACGTCCCCCTGCATCAAAGCCTCGCCACCGGAAAACACAACAGCCTCCAGCCGACCAACACGTGATTTCAACCATTCAAAAACACGCGCCGGGTCATATTCGCCTTCGCCCGTGGATAATAAATGGGGATTGGAACAATACACGCACCGCAACGGACATCCGACCAGAAACAGCACACATGCCAATTTGCCCGGATAGTCAATGGTGGTGAACGGAACCAATCCCCCAATTTGTATTTCACGCATGGTAAATTATGCCGCACGTTTTAATAAATCACAATGACGGGCCCCAGTGGACAAGCAATTCGATTCTGTGAATGTTTTGCGTTCGCAAAATTCAGAATATTTACCAATGTTAAAGTTTGACACAGGTCTGATAAATCCCATTGAACGTGAAAAAACTTCGCATGGTGTTCTGTTGCAATTTGTTGTCATATCTTTCTCCTCCCTTTATATGATTTATTTTTATGATGTTATTTGTTTTGTTATTGTGCGTTTTCGTCCGTATTTGCCGCATTTTCCGCGTCGCATTTTGGACAGAATTCATGTTTGCCCGGCAGATATCCGTGCTTTGGACAGATTGAGAACGTCGGTGTCAGCGTCATGTATGGCACCTTGTAGTTCTCAAAAATCGTACGCACGATTTTCTGGGCCGCATCACCCGATGACACAGGTTCCCCCATATACAGGTGCAACATTGTGCCACCGGTATATTTACGTTGTAATTCCTCCTGGTGTTCCAGGGCAACAAATGGATCATCTGTAAAGTTCACAGGCAGTTGCGTCGAATTGGTGTAATATGGCGCATCTGGTGTTCCCGCCGTGATAATATCTGGGAAGTTTTTAATGTCCGTTTTCGCAAAGCGATATGAACAGCCCTCTGCCGGGGTCGCTTCCAGATTATACAGGTTGCCAGTTTGTTCCTGGAATGTGGCCAGGTTTTCACGAATGAAATCCATTACATCCAGAACCAATTTTTTGCCCATAGGTGTTGCGATATTTTCGCGATCGCCCGTGAAATTGCGCACCATTTCGTTCGCACCATTCACCCCAATGGTCGAGAAATGGTGGTTCCAATTGCCCAGATAACGCTTTGTAAATGGATACAGACCACGTTCCATATTCTTGGAAATAATCTGACGTTTGATTTCCAGCGCATCGCGCCCCAAATCCAACAGGCGTTTTAATTCTGTGAACAAACCTTCGCGGTTGCCACGATGGATATAGCCCAAACGTGCCAAGTTAATTGTTATAACGCCGATTGAACCCGTCTTTTCCGCCGAACCAAACAGACCCCCACCGCGCTTTAACAATTCGCGAACGTCCAAACGCAGACGACAGCACATAGAACGAACGTCCGTTGGATTCAAATCAGAATTCAAGAAATTCTGGAAATTTGGAATACCGTATTTCGCCGCCAAATCAAATAACGGTTTCACATTCGGATGTTCCCATGGGAAATCAGGCGTGATGTTATATGTCGGAATTGGGAATGTAAATGGACGGCCCAGGGCGTCGCCTTCGGTCATTACTTCCAAGAATGCCCTGTTAACCAAATCCATTTCCGCCTGAAGATCGCCGTATGTAAAGTCAACCTGTTGACGGCCAATAAATGGACGCTGATTTTTCAAATCGGTTGGGCATGTCCAGTCAAATGTAAAGTTGATAAATGGTGTCTGGGTGCCCCAACGACATGGAACCGCGCAGTTAAAGATTAATGTCTGCATCGCATTTTTGACATCCGCATAGGACAGATTATCAATTCGTACATATGGTGCCAGATATGTGTCCACGGACGAAAATGCCTGGGCGCCGGCAAATTCATTCTGAAGCGTCCCCAAGAAATTTACCATATGGGAAATCGCCGTCGCCATGTGTTTTGCCGGTTCGCATTGCAAATAGCCCGGAACACCGTTAAAACCCTCGTACAATAATTCGCGCAGGGACCAGCCCGCACAATACCCTGTTAACCATCCCAAATCATGAACATGAATGGCGGCGGTTTTGTGTGCCTCAGCAACCGCCCGCGGATACAGGTTTAACCAATATTCCGCGGTGACGCGTTCGCTGGTACGCAAAATCAGGCCACCGATGGAATAGCCAACATTTGCATTTTCTTTGATACGCCAGTTTGAACCACCAACATAGCCTTCGATAACTTCGACAGCATCAACCATAGATTCGCGGATTTCCGTGCGTTTCTGGCGATAGATGATATAAGCCTCGGCAGTCTTATAGGCGCGGTTGTCCATTAATGTTTGAATAACAATATCTTGGATATTTTCAACCATTGGCGTTTTGTCGGCAAATTTATCGTCCAAGCGTTTTAATACATCTTGGGTAATTTTAACAACCTCTACATCTGATATTTCAGTTGTAACCGCAACAGCCTTTTTGATGGCGTCATAAATCTTTTTCGCATCAAAAGGAACCGTTTCCCCACTGCGTTTTTGAACCGCAACCAGGCGGGTTGTCAATGTTGGTGTAATCTGAATTTTAATTTCATTTTGTGTTTCTGACATTTTGATAACTCCCATTCTTGCACAAAACACAACATATAGTGGTTGTTTGTTAGATTTGATTACAATATATAGTTTTATAGAAATACTATCAATATCGAAAAAGCAAAAAAAAAATTATTTTTCGCTTTACTTTCTAGAAAGGGGATTTTCTGCATATTACAGCGGATAAACAGAATCGGTATTCTTATACGAATATGTCTTTTGTGCCAACTTTTTATAAGAAAATCTTTTTTTTCGATTCGGAATTTATGCAAAAAACACAAAATATTGATAAAATAGAACAAATCTTTCACTATATGTTGTAATTTTTGATAAATACGAATCTGTTCCGATGGCATAATATTAGGTTGTTTTTCCTGTATAAAATGAGTATATTTGTGTCTGTCGGCGTTATGGTGATTCCGACGCAGTTAATAGAACATAAGGTCATTATTATGATGAAAAACATCTATGAAATGCTGCAAGATGTTTGTTCGCGGAACAAGGACGGTATTTTCCTGGTACGTCAGAACGAAACATATGCAGATTTGTTGAAAAAGGTAAAACAGCGTGCTGTTTTGTTGGCAAAACGTTTTGGTATCAAAAAAGGCGACACGGTTGCAATTCTGTCTGGAAATACACCAGACTTTCTGCGGTCGTACTTTGCAATTGCGTCCCAGGGGGCGCGTGCACTGATGCTGGACACGGGGTTGAACACAACCGAACACGTCAATATGATGAAACGCACTGATTGTAAATTGGTGTTGGCACAAAAGTCTATGTTTATAGATAATGCGCCATGCGAAATGTTTGATATTGAAAATATTGATGAAACGGATGACAAAGAATTTGTGATGGCAAAAACTGAGCGCAGCGATATTGCCCAGTTGTCATTCACATCGGGTTCAACCGGCAACCCAAAGGTTGTGGGTTTAACACATGAAAATCTGTTATCGTTGGCGGATGGGGCGCAATTTTACAAGCCCGTAATTCATCCGGGATATACATTCTATGGTTTTTTACCGCTGTATCATATATATGGTGTGGTGATTAATATCATTGTACCGGTCGCTTTACAGGGCAAACTGTTATTACAACCCGTATTAAAGCCCCAGGAATTTATCAAGGACTTTAAGCAGTATAAGCCCGAGGTTATCCCCGCCGTCCCACGTATTTGGGAAGTGTTCTATAAAAAGATTGTGGACAGCGCGCGCGAAAAACACGTATGGACATTAATGCGGGTGATTGTTTCCCTGCGCCGTGTATTGCGTGCGATTGGTTTGGGCGCGCTGGTGGACAAGGTTACAAAACCAGTTCACGATGCGTTTGGTGGCAATACCAAGGTTCTGGTGTCGGCGGGCGCGACACTTAAACCATCAATACGCAAGTTCTATGAAAGCATGGGTTTTGTTGTGGGCGATTGCTATGGTTTGACCGAAACAACGGGGCCCGCCAACTTTAACTTTGCATTCCGTCGGCCGGACGGTTCAATGTACTATGCGGGGCCATTGCCGGGTAACGAAATTCAGATTCACAACCCAGACAAACACGGGATTGGTGAAATCTGGGTGCGTGGTAATATGGTTATGCCGGGCTATCTAGAAAACGATACGGCAAATGCCGATGCGTTTGAACAAGGGTGGTTCAAGACCGGTGATATTGGTTGTCTGGACAAATATGGCCGCCTGACGGTCAAGGGACGCCAGAAACAGGTTATCGTTCTGGACAGCGGTAAAAATGTTTATCCGGATGAATTGGAAGATTTGTATATGCAAAACGATGAAATCCTGAACGCGGCGGTGTTCGAATATGTCATCAAAGACAAAACCGTGCCGTTTGCTGTGTTCCAGGTAAAACCCGGGACTACGGTTGAACGTGTGGCGTTTCTGTTAAAGAAGTCCAACGTGCAGATTGCCCAATATAAATGGGTTAAACACTTTGCGATAACCGAAGAAGAATTGCCATCGACATCTGCGAAAAAGGTCAAGCATTTCGCAGTTCGTGATATGCTGGACAATGGGGCATTTACCCGCGCAGAACAATAAAAAACGGGGGGATGTACAGGTCCCCCATTTTTACGTCTTGACAAATTGGTTTTATGTGCTATATAGTAGTGTGTAATTAAGGGGGCAAAAATGTCAAAGACAAATAAAAAAGTTTCAATGGACGTTATCAATATCTTGAAATCCGTTATGGATTACAAGGTAAAACCCTTGCGCGCCGCCGTTGACGCGGGCAAGCAGGCGGCCCTAGAAGAACCCGTGATACACGAACAAATTGCATCGTTGCAACATTTTATAGATAACAGCCGTTACGACCGATCCGAAGCGATGGAAGCAGAACGTGAACTGGCCGAATATGAAATGCAGGCATCGTCCATTCGTGATAAAATCAATCGTGGTAATACTGCGGCCGCCCAAATGGTATATGCAAAAAATTTTTATAAATCATATCAGGACACATGCAGAAAAATTAACAATATTCCAAAAATACGCGATATGGAATCTGAACGTGCCGAATTGGAAAATCGTTTGGCAACATTGGAACGCAATATAGAAGCCTGTGAAATCAATATGGCATCAAATTTGTACGGGGTTGACTTTGCAGATCAATCGCGCACAGATTATAAATTCTTCTGCGAGCAATACAATTCTGTATATAACCAATTACAAAAAATCATATCCGATATAAATCAATTACAACACAGTTAAACCCGCCAAATGCATTCCGCAATGGCGGTTTTTTTTTACCGCACGCGCGCGGAAATAAGATACAATATTTGAAGTTTGCTTTTTACATATCATAAAAAATCCCCCAAATGGGGGATATCAAGATACTGCAAGACCACTCACAGATAAATCATCATAAATTATCTCACAATACGATGACGAAATTCCATACCAACTGGTCTATACACTACAACCGGCTGATACACCTGATAATGATCGATAATTTCTGTATGCGTCTTTACACGCACAGGCTGCGCCCTTTTCGCATATGGTTTTACATCACGACTGGAAACAAAATATTTTTCGCAACCATACCCACATGGCACTTCGACACTAATATTTTCATACGTTGTAATCGTTTCTGTTTCTGTATATGTGTACGCCATCGCCACACCAGACACAAACAATGCCCCCAACGCAACCAATAAAGTCTTTTTCATTACGACACCTTTTTTAGATATGCACATTCCCCATACCCCGATTTCACTGAAACTATAGCAAACAAATTATGAATTACCACAAAAATCATATTAATCCATATAACAACGCATATTACAAAAATTCACCAAGAATATACACAAGGAACCTTGTGCCAAAAGGACCAGAATAAACCCGCAATAACAAAGCCACTTACTTCGATAAATAAAAGTTTAGTTAAGATATTAATTTTTAGAAATTAAGCACCATTACCTGCCCCCGTCGGGCCCCGAAAAATTCAGATGAATTTTTTGGGTGACTTTGTGGGGCGGGACAGTTTTACTTGACCCGCCATGCGGGGCTTTAGTAAAACTTGGGTGGGGGCAAATATGACAAAACATCGCATACGATAACACCAGAACAGAATACATAGAATCCCAGGGCTATAAACTAATCCGTATTCCCAATACATATTTGACCCGCACAGGAATAGATGAAGTTGTTCATACTTTGCACAGGTGCATACAAGACAATCTGGATGTGCATAATTATTTTGTGTCTCGATATAACTAACACCCCCCACCCCGGAATTCCAACGCCAATAAATTGTCGGGAATTCCGCCCGCCCCACACACGGGGGGCAGGTAATGGTGTTTAATTTCTAAAAATTAATATCTCTGTTAAACTTTTATTTATCGCAGTAACGATACATCAATTGCTCTTTTTATCTCGGCTGTGCTGTGCACAGACGGATGCACTTACACTAACCACTAAAAAATCCCCCAACCGGGGGATTTTGTTATTCCACTCCATACGAAGGGGGCGGAAAAATTAAAAACTACCGTCATACCGGCGAAGGCCGGTATCCATTGTGTTCTGCAAACTTTATTATTTGCGCTATGAAACATTAGCCCCCGGCCTGCGCCGGGGTGACGGCTTTTCTTTTAGAAATTAAAAACCTTTGTCATTACCGCGCAGGCGGTAATAGGGACCACAAACCGCGCACAACGTGCGCCAAACTTAAACAGAATTTTTTTACAAAAAATTCTGTCATCCCGGTGCTTGACACCGGGACCCAGGTAATAGAATCCTTATTATTTGTGCGCATTTTATGCGCATAACCTAGGTTCCGGGGTCAAGCCCCGGAATGACAAAAACGTAAAACGTTTTTGTTAACTAAACTTTTATTTATCGCAGTAACGATACATTAATTGCTCTTTTTATCTCGGCTGTGCTGTGCACAGACGGATGCACTTACACTAACCACTAAAAAATCCCGCCATCCGGGCCCCGCGCAAACGAATGTTTGCGTGGGTGGACATCTGGCGGGATTTTTTGTCCTTCCATCATCTGTTTATTGGATACCGACGCGGAACTGGTCACCCCATCCGGCCACATTCTGACCGCCAATGGTACATTTTATATCTTCAAAGCCGTTTTCCACCTGATTCTTTTTTACAACATGGCTGGTTACCAATGCCCCCGTTGTTCCCAACACAACACCCGCAACAGTGTCAGATGCCAGGCGCGCCGTATTAAAATTACCTTCTGCATCTTTCCATACACTAACATTATCACGGAATTTGTTGTGTATTGCGGTCAATTGGCTGTATGCACTGTTAACTCGACCCGTTTGTTCACTGACGTCTATTGTTATGTTGACATTACTATCATTGATACAGGTCGTATTAACAATCTGTTGTGTACTGTCATACAGACGCAGAAATACATCTCTGTCTGGCTGTCCCTTGCAGTATGTTTCTAAATCTGCAATTTCCTTTAATGCATTTGCATGCTTGGTACATTTAGATTTCCAATCTGCCAATTTTGCCATCAGTTTCTCATCGCATTTATACACGTCAACAGATTGGTTGCTTTCAACCTTACAAATCCATTGATTGTTATTTTCTTTAATGAATTTGCCACCATTAACACATTGACATGCCTGAGCTGTACGGTCCCAAATTGTTTCGCTGGCGGGCTTTGCACAACAGGCCTTGCATATCTCGGATTGGCAGACCGACGGATGGCATTTACCTATATATCCATTGTTATTAGAATTACATTTTCCGCATTTGCAATTCGCGCCATCTTTTTCGACACATTCAAACGTTTCATTATTTTTACAATCGGCTTGGGATATTATTTTTCCACTACCCTGGGTACATTCTTTAGTTAGCTCTGGGTTTGGTTGCTGTCTGTCATCCACAATACACCTGCCTTCATCATCCACCCGCATTCTATCTTGGCATTTTGTTGCTTCGCAAATAAAAGTGGGGCCTTCACGACAAATCCCTTTGAATTCTATTGCGCTATTATCTGTCTTGGTATATCCACTACAATCAGTATAAGTTAAAATACGACATCCTCCGCTTGTGTTGCCGACGCATTCTCCAACAGATATTTCCCCAAACCCTTCTGTATGACAAATCCCATCGTTTACAACTTCCCAACTATCCCCCGAGTCCACGTCGCATTGATATGTAACCTTTCTTCTGATAACCTCTCCCTTAAAAACGTGACCTGGTTGCATAGTGATAACATCATCTTTACTACATCCGCCTGAAATGAAGTGGTCGCATTCATAGCCCTGTCCATCTCCGGAATTTTTCTTGCCAGAATTTGTATATCCACTCTTAGTAAGATTGAATTGATCTTCTGTTTCATATAAAAACTCGTTATCATCTGGTTCTTGAATTTTACCAAAACTTAATGTTACAGGTGAATTACACGCTGTATATCCAGTATTTATAACTAAAAAAGCAGCAATAAAACCGTATAAAAATCCAAATTTTTTCATAAAGAATCTCCCTTAAAGCCTACCGAATCTAAACGACCGTTTGGATTCAGCAAATTTTCCTATTCTGATTATTTATTATTTTATCATATTTTCAGCGTTATTCCAAGAATATTTTATTTCCCATTTTATATCATTTTTGTGCCGAAACCAAACAACCGTTTGGGCTGGGCGATTACAAGAAAGATTGCCCATAAACAAATCCCGCCAAATGGCGGGATTCTTTATTACACGCGACGTACCTTCTTTGGACGACACCCATTGTGTGGGATACGTGTAGTATCGGTAATGGACTGCACAACTAGACCGGCATTCGCCAATCCACGTACAGCAGATTCACGACCCTGACCAATACCACGCATCAAAACATCAACTGTTTTCATACCCATTTCGGCGACTTTCTTACCAACTGCGTCTGCAACAATTGTTGCCGCATATGGTGTGGACTTTTTTGCGCCCTTAAAATTATTTGCCCCAGCGGTTGCCCATGTCAAAACGGCGCCAGACTGGTCTGTGATTGTAATACGTGTATTGTTGTTAGTCGCAACGACATGTGCAATACCATGCGATACTTTCTTAACAACTTTTTTCTTAGCTTTTGTAACTGCCATTTTATTTTAACCTTTTTTCGATGTCTTCAATTAACTATGGTGTTAATCTCTACCTTATTAAAAAATTAAGATAATGTTATAAATGCGCCGTTGTTGGCGAACGAAGTGTACAAAAGCTACACGAGCGAGCCACCAACAAGCAGATATGACATTAGATTAATTTTTATTTCCCTTTTGTTGCGGAACCGGCAACCACTACACGCTTACCCTTGCGCGTGCGTGCATTTGTCTGGGTACGCTGACCACGAACCGGCAAACGGTTACGATGGCGAATACCACGGTATGCCTTCAAATCCTGCAAACGTTTGATGTTCATTGTCACTTCGCGACGAACATCACCTTCTACTTTAAAGTTTTCTTCGATGTATTTCGAAATTTTAATAACATCCTCGTCTGTCAAATCTTTTGCGCGCAGACCGTCTTTTAATTTCAACGCCTTGACGATTTGTGCCGATTTTGCCGGCCCAATACCGTGAATATACTGCAACGCAATTTCAATACGTTTTTCAGTCGGAATGTTAACACCTGCTATACGTGCCATTTTTCTTTTTCCTTTTTATTTAACTGCGGTTCCCCCAGTCCACCAGGTTCCCCGATACCCAAACCCACAGTTTCCCATGGGCTATTTTATTTTGCCGGATAATTTTATACAAAAACCGGCAAAAGTCAAATCTTGTTTTATTTCCACATTAACCGCGGAAACGCCCCTTCTTTTGTGTTTTATTAATAACACCGCTGTATTGTTTCGCAACCAAGTACGATTGAACCTGATTAGTTGTATCCAAAACAACACCCGCCACAATCAACACGCTGGTACCACCAATTGCCAAAGGCATACCCAAATGCGTATTCAGAATAATTGGCAACACACAAACCACAATCAGATACGCAACACCAATTGCCGTCGTACGCGACACAACATTATCCAGATATTTGATTGTCTGTTCACCTGGACGCACACCTGGCACATAGCCACCCGCGTTTTTCAGATTATTGCTGGTTTCTTCGGAATTGAATATAACCGCGGTCTGGAAATACGCAAAGAATGCAATCAAAACCGTGAACAAGAATATATACGACCAGGTTCCATATGTAAAGAAACCTAAAATTGTCTGAACGGTCAAATTCTCACTTTGAACAAAACGCTGAACGAATGCAGGCAACATCATAATAGAAGATGCAAACACAGGCCCCATAACCCCCGACATATTAACCTTAATCGGCAGATATGACGCATTAGTATTCACAACACCATTTGCCATAACCTGACGTGGGTACAGAATCTGAATACGACGCTGCGCCTGTTCAAAGAATGCAATCAATGCAACGATACCTACAACAAACGCCAGCACCAACGCAATCATCGCAGGTGAAATCTGACCGACTGAACCCAATGATATCAACTGGGCAATACCACCCGGCACCTCGGCAATAATACCAGCAAAGATTAACAATGATGCGCCCTGCCCGATACCACGCGCTGTAATCTGTTCAGCCAACCACATGACGAACACAGTACCACCAACCAATGCGATAATTGCGGACATTTCAAACGCAAAGCCTGGATTAACCACCGCGGCAACACCATTAACAGGCGCCATCGCTTCCAGTCCACGAATAACCGCCCACCCCTGAACAACCGCCAACAAAACGGCCAAATAACGGGTATATTGGTTAATTTTTACGCGTCCTGATTCACCCTCTTTACGCAATTCCCCCAAAGACTTACTTGTTGCACTTAACAATTGCAACACGATAGATGCCGAAATGTACGGAAAGATGTTCAATGCCAACACAGACATACGCGACAATGAACCACCACTGAACATATCAAACATACCCATCATTCCACTATTATCACCCTGAAAAAGGTGCAAAACCGCGGATGCATTAACACCCGGCAATGGAATGAACGACCCAATACGATAAACAACCAGCGCCCCCAACGTAAACAGAATACGCTTCTGCAAATCGCTAAGATTACCGAAAAAGCCTTTTAAGAATTTCATGTGTATGAACTTTTAACCATTGATTGGCATCTGGACACGCCAGATGCCAAATACAGATTCAGATTTTTAGTTATTTTTGATTGTGCCACCGGCCTTGACAATCGCTTCTTCTGCCGCTTTGGACCATTTATCCGCAACAACATTAACAGCTGTCTTGATTTCACCCTTGGCCAAAACTTTCAAGCCATCCAATCTGCGATTGATAACCTTTGCCGCCATCAAAGAATCAATTGTGATTTCCTTGCCTGCATCAATTTTACCTGCCGCGATAAACTTTTCGATATCGCCCAGGTTAATTGTCGCATATTCCTTGGCAAAAGGATTGTTAAAGCCAAATTTTGGGAAACGACGCAAAATTGGCATCTGACCACCCTGGAAAGTCGCCTGCTTGCGTGAACCACTACGAGCTTTCTGCCCCTTATGACCACGACCAGCTGTCTTACCAGATCCAGACCCCATACCACGACCAACGCGGGTTGCGTTCTGACGTGCACCAAAATTATCCATCAATGCATTTAATTTCATTTCTTTTACTCCTATAACTACTATGTAGTTCTTTGTCGCACGTAAACAAGTCCTGTTTTCGTACTCGGTTTATCATTTTATTCAACTACTTCTACCAAGTGCGAAACCTTGGCAATCATGCCACGTACAGATTCAGAATCTGTGATTTCCTTGGTCTTGCCGATACGTCCCAGGCCCAACGCTTTCACGATTTTGACCTGTGCTTCTGGACGACCGATTGTACTTTTAACTTGTTTTACAACTATCTTAGCCATAATTCAAACTCCTATCAATTGTCCAGATTATTTTGCGTCATCCGCAGTTTCTAATTTTTTACCATCACGACCGGCAATGATTTCCGCAACTGTCTTGCCACGACGTGCAGCAACAGTTTTTGGCGAATTCATCTTGTTAAACGCCAAGAACGCAGCACGGATCATGTTGTTTGGATTATTAGAACCCTGAGATTTAACAACAACGTCCTGTACACCCAAGCATTCAAATACCGCACGCAACGCACCACCAGCGATGATACCAGTACCTGGAACCGCACTACGTACAACCAGTTTGCTGGCGCCATATTTTGCTGTGCTATCATGATGCAATGTACGACCTTCCTTCAGCGGTACACGAATCATTTTTGCTTTTGCCGCCTTGGTCGCCTTTTGCACCGCAGCCTGCACTTCCAACGCTTTACCTTTACCGAAACCTACGCGACCAGCTTTGTCCCCGACAACAACCAACGCCGAGAAAGACATATTGCGACCGCCCTTTACAGTCTTAGATACGCGGTTGATAGAAACTAATTTATCAACCAAGTTATCTGTCTGCAATTTTTTATCATCAAAACGTGCCATTATTATACTCCGTCTTATTCAAATTAAATTCTTACGCCACCTGCGCGGATTGCTTCGCACAGTGCCTTAACACGACCATGATAGCGATAACCGCCACGATCAAAATAACAATTGTCAGCAATTTTTGCCGCAACTACGCGTTCAGCAAATGCTTTGCCAACCAATTCGGCACCGGCAACATTCCACCCTTTGCCTGCGAACGCCTTTTCTTTGGACGAAGCAGCACAGATTGTATGCCCTTTGGTGTCATCAATCGCCTGGATTTCAATATGACGACCAGAACGGAAAACTGACAAACGAATCTTGCCAGGATTTTTTCTTTTCAACGCACCACGATTTGCCAGTGTACGTCTTTCTTCTGAATTCAAATGTTTCAACATTTTCTTTTTCCTTTTTTCCGACATCCGTAACAGCGGACATCAAAGTTAACTATTATTTCTTCTTACCTTCTTTGCGACGGATTCTTTCGCCCTTATAGAAGATACCTTTACCCTTGTATGGGTCCACCTTGCGAACTTTGTGAATCTTGTCCGCAAACTGCCCAACCAAACATTTATCCATACCCTTAACGGTAAATTCTGTTGGTGCATCACCCATTACAACGGTCAAGCCCGCTGGAATGTCCATAACAACATCATGCGAATAACCCGCAACCAACACCAACTGATTACCCTTAACAGATGCTTTATAACCAACACCCTTCATGTACATTGGCTTTTCAAAACCTTTGGAAACACCTTCGACCGCATTACGAATATTGCGTGCCATTGTGCCCCACATTGTACGAGAAGACTTTTCATCTGCATCTTTTGGGTTAATAACAACCTGACCTTCTTCGATAACGATATCGACCAAGCCAGCATTTTTTGTATCCAATGGCAATTTCAATTCGCCTTTTGGACCCTTAACTACCAAAGCGTTGTCCACAATCGCGACAGATACGCCTTCACTCAGTTTAACTGGATATTTTCCTGCACGTGACATAACTTAATCCTCGCTTTACTAATTAGATAACCTTGCACAACACTTCACCACCGACATTCATCAAACGTGCCTTGTGGTCCGTCATAACACCATTCGGTGTAGAAACGATTGCAATACCCAAACCATTTAACACCTTTGGCATTTTCGCACTGCCGGAATAAACACGGCGACCTGGCTTAGATACAACTGAAATTTCTTGGATTGCACCATTTCCGCCAACATATTTCAATTCAACAACCAAATTTGAACGATGTTCATCGATTGCTTCAACGCGGAAATCAGTAATAAAACCTTCTTCTTTTAATACAGACAAAACAGCCTGACGCAGTTTGCTGTTTGGAACGACGATTGTTTCTTTACCTGCGTTCTGACCATTACGGATGCGGGTAACCATATCGCCGATTGGGTGTGATAATGACATCTTTTACTCCTTACATGTGTGGGGAACCAGTCCCCCAACACCGTTTTCTTCTACCAACTGCATTGTCCACAGTTGTGCTTACTTATTTTACCAGCTGGACTTACGTACGCCCGGCAGCTTACCTTCACTAGCCATTGTACGAACCTGCTGACGACACAGACCGAACAAGCGCGAATAACCGCGGGAACGACCTGTTACACTGCAACGATTACGCAAACGTGTTGGGTTTGCATTACGTGGCAATTTTGCCAACTTTTTCATTGCATCAATTCTTTCTTCTGGTGTCGCATTAACAGACATTTTTGCCTTGATTGTTTCACGCTTTTTTGCATACTGCGCAACCAGCTTTTCACGTTTATGTTGTTTGTTAATTAACGCTAATTTCGCCATCTTTTTTAACCTTTTTTAATTATTTCAAAACCAATGGCAAGCCGATTTTAGTCAGCAATGCACGTGCTTCATCATCTGTTTTCGCCGTTGTTGCGATAACAATATCCATACCACGAATGGCATCGATTTTATCAACAGAAATTTCTGGGAAAATCAAATGTTCCTTGATACCGAACGCATAGTTCCCACGACCATCAAACTTAGATTTTGACAAACCGCGAAAGTCTTTTACACGTGGCAACGCAACGGTAATCAGTTTATCCAAGAAGTCATACATTCTTTTACCACGCAATGTAACCTTGGTACCAATTTCCTGGCCTTCACGCAGACGATATGTTGCGATAGACTTTTTCGCACGTGTCTTAATTGCCTTTTGTGCGGCAATCGCTGTCAAATCAGCAACCGCTGAATCCAGTTTCTTTTTATCAGATACTGCTTCACCAACGCCCATGTTCAAAACAATCTTTGTCAGTTTTGGAACCGCGAACGCATTCTTATACCCAAATTCTTTAATCAATTCAGGCACAATTTCTTTTTCATAAATTTCACGCAATCTGCTTTGCATTTCTTTTTTCCTTTTGTTGTGTCCCCGTAACAGCGGGCAACAATTTTACCTGTTATTATATCTGGGCACCAGATTTCTTTGCAACGCGAACTTTCTTGCCGTTTTCTACTTTGTATCCAACACGTGTTGCTTTTTTGGTTTTTGGATCAACCAATGCAACGTTGGAAACATGAACCGGCGCTTCGCGGTCAATAATATGACCTGGCTGTTCCTGCGTTGGCTTGATGTGCCATTTACGACGATTTACACCTTCGACAACAACACGTTCTTCTGCTGGGCGTGCTTCCAGTACTTTACCTTTGACGCCTTTGAATTTTCCCGAAATAACTACGACTTCGTCGCCTTTTTTAATTTTCATTTTATGACCTTCCATCTGTTATTTAGATTACTTCTGGTGCCAAAGACACGATTTTCTGAACATCGTATTTACGACGAACTTCACGGGCAATTGGCCCAAAGATACGTGTGCCAATTGGTTCAAAGTTGTTTTTGTTAATCAAAACAACCGCATTGTCGTCAAAACGAATAATAGAACCGTCTGGACGTTTCACAGGAAACTTTGTACGAACGATAATCGCACGCTGTACTGTACCCTTTTGAACTTTACCACGTGGAATGGCTTCTTTAATAGCAACAACAATTTTGTCGCCAACTGTTGCATAACGACGATGAGAACCGCCCAAAACCTTGATGCACATTGCTTTACGTGCACCACTGTTGTCTGCAACTGTCATAACTGTTTCATTTTGAATCATAACTTTAATCCTTTTCCTGCAGGCGGGGCAATCCCCCACCGCTTTGTTATAGGTTCCGACTGTCGCCACAAAATTCCCGAACCGACCTCAAAGAACCTGTTGATTATTAGTCAACTACTTCTACTGCATCGTCTTTGGAAACACCAACGCGCCCCTTAACAACCCAAGACTTAGTCTTAGAAATTGGACGATGTTCTTCGATTGCAACGATTTCACCAATTTTATATTCATTGTTTTCATCGTGCGCTTTGTACTTTTTGTTCTGCTTAACGAACTTACCATACAGCGGATGACGGAAACGACGTTCCACCTCTACGACAACTGTTTTGTCGTTTGCTGTACTGATAACTGTCCCTTGCAGTATACGTCTTGGCATAACTTCTATCCCTTATACTGTTTGTTTAACCCACGGATTTTACAATATTTTTCGCGCAAAATCCCCGGATTAAATCCTGGTTTCCTTGTTTCTGACCCCGTCCATATTATCTAAAAATTTAGAAATATCAACAAAAATCAGCAATTTTTATTTTTTTGCAGCGTTCAATTTTGTTTTAACGCGTGCAATTTCACGACGGGTCTGACGCATAACGTGTGTTTTTGGCATCTGACCTGCTGCATGCTGGAAACGCTGATTCATCTGTTCTTTTTTCAGATCAGTCAACTTGCTTTCCAATGCTTCCATCGTCAATTCTGTTTCAACTTTCTTTTCTGCCATTTCTTGCTACCTTTTTTTGCCCTGCCCCGGGATTAGGTCCCGGGACTGCAATTAATTAGTTAACTTTACGTTCAACAATTTTTGTTTTCACTGGCAGTTTCGCCGCCGCCAATGCGAACGCTTCATATGCAACTTCTGGTTTTACACCATCTAATTCGAACATGATGCGACCTGGTTTTACACGGCAAATCCAGTATTCCACCGCACCTTTACCTTTACCCATACGAACTTCGGCAGGTTTCTTGGTAACAGGTACATCTGGGAAAATACGAATCCACAATTTACCCATACGACGCATATGACGTGTAATTGCACGACGCGCTGCTTCGATTTGACGCGCAGTGATACGTTCTGGTGACATAGCCTTCAACCCAAAAGAACCGAATGCTAATTCACTGCCACCTTTCGCAACGCCGTGAATACGGCCTTTGTGCTGTTTGCGAAATTTTGTTTTTTTTGGCATTAACATAATACAAATCCTTCAATTTCTAATAATTGTTTTAATTATTATTTGTGCTTTCTTTCGCTTGTGCCCGCATATTCTGTTGGGCGCGCCATTTCAGAAGCCAATTTGTCTTTGTTAACAACATCACCAGTATAAATCCAAACTTTTACACCGATAACACCATATGTTGTTTTGGCCTGGATTGACGCATAGTCAATATCCGCACGCAATGTATGCAATGGAATACGACCTTCGCGGATTTGTTCGCTACGTGCGATTTCAGCACCATTCAAGCGACCAGAACACATAACTTTGATACCCTGGGCACCTGCTTTTTGTGCATTCTGCACAGCCTTTTTCATAGCGCGTTTAAAAGAAACACGACCTTCGATCTGCTGTGCGATGTTCTGCGCAACCAACTGCGCATTCAGGTCCGGACGGCGAACTTCGTAAATATTTACGACAACCTGGTCATTCTTAACCAGTTTTTTGATATCATTACGCAATGTTTCGATATCAGCACCGTTCTTACCAATAATCATACCAGGACGAGAGGTATGAATAGTCACGACAACCTTTTTGGCAAAGCGTTCAATAACAACCTTGGCCAAACCGGCTTTCTTTAATTTCTTTTCGATAAACTTGCGAATTTTGACGTCTTCTGCCAACAATGCCGCATAGTCTTTCTTGCCTGCAATCCAACGTGAATCTGTAATCTTGTTGATAAATTCACGCAATGAAATTGGTGATACTTTCTGTCCCATTTCTTTTTTCCTTAGACTTAGTGGGGGTGTTCTTGAAGTGTTTCCACTTTATTCAGGAATTTTCATTCCATACCACCCCACACGACTTACCTTATTTTGTTGTTTCTTTTTTTGCTGCTTTCTTTTTCGAAGGCGCAACCCCAGATTCCAAAACGATTGTCAAATTTGAAAATGGTTTCAGAATTGGACGTGCACTGCCACGTGGTCCCGGCATAATGCGCTTCATAGTCAAAGCCTTGCCGCACCAAATTTCTTTGACGAACAAAGATTCAACTGGCAACTTTTTGTTGTGTTCTGCATTTGCAACCGCAGACAACAAAGTTTTCAGCACTTCACCTGCTACACGCTTTTTCGAAAATTTCAAGACATCAACAGCGCGTCCTACTGGCAAACCACGAACCATGTCGCATACCAGATTCAGCTTCTGATGGCTAACGCGGATCATTTTATTGAATGCGCGTACCTGATTTTCTTTAATTCCATATCTTGCTGTCATAACTTACCACCCTATATTATTTCTTACCTGCTGCGGCTTTCTTATTAGCGGCATGACCCTTAAATGTACGTGTTGGTGCAAATTCACCCAACTTATGACCAATCATATCTTCTACGATTGACACAGGGATAAATTTATTACCATTGTGTACTTCAAATGTCAAACCGACCATTGGTGGCACAATCGTGCTGCCACGGGACCAGGTTTTAATTGGTTTACGGTCATCTTTTTCAATTGCCGCTGCTGTTTTCTTTAACACAGACGGATGAACATAAGGACCTTTCCATACTGAACGAGACATCATTTACTCCGTTTTTTACTTATTATTTCTTTTTCGCCAAATGTCTGCTGCGAATAATCATCTTAGCAGTACGTTTATTGCTACGGGTACGATATCCCTTGGCTGGAATACCTGTACGTGATACCGGTTCGTGGCCCTTAGAATGACCATTACCACCACCCATTGGGTGATCTACTGGGTTCATTGCCATACCGCGAACAGATGGACGGATACCCAACCAACGTGCGCGACCAGCCTTACCCAAGTTGACATTGCGCTGATCTGGATTAGATACGCTGCCAACTGTTGCCAAACAATCGGAATGAACCTTGCGCAACTCACCGCTGTTCAATTTAATCTGTGCATAAACACCGTCTTTACCCATTAACTGTGCATAGCAACCCGCACTACGTGCCAACTGACCACCTGCACCTGGTTTCAATTCGATGTTATGTACGATTGTACCGATTGGCATATTCTTCAATGGCATTGTGTTACCTGGCTTAATATCAGCATACTGTGCCGAGATAACAACATCACCCGCTTTCAAATCGCGTGGTGCCAAGATATAAGAACGCATACCGTCTGTATATTCAATCAAAGCGATGAATGCGGTACGGTTTGGATCGTATTCCAAACGAACAACTGTCGCTGGAACATCTAATTTTTTACGTTTAAAGTCAATCAAACGATATTTACGTTTATGACCACCACCTTGGTGCATAACTGTTACATGACCAAAGTTATTACGTCCACCTTTGGACTTCAAACCAACTGTCAATGCCTTTTCTGGCGCACCACGATGCAATTCACTGCGATCAACCAAAGTCAAACCGCGTGTACCTGGTGTTGTTGGCTTATAATGTTTCAATGCCATTTTTTCTTACCTTTGTTTTCTCACCCTGACACTAGCATCCTTTTATTTGGGTTCTCTGCCAGGGCGGATTATTATACTATATATTTGCTGACAAATCCAGTTTTGCATCTGCCGGCAAAGATACATATGCTTTTTTAACAGTGCGCTGTGTACCTGTGCTGCGACCACGGAAGGTTTTAACCTTACCCTTGATAACTACAACATTAACCTTGGTTGGTTTAACGCCATAGATAGCCTCTACTGCACGTGCCACATCTTCTTTGGTCGCATCAATCGCGACTTCGAACGCTACACCGTTGCTTTCAGACAGTTTTGCTGCCTTTTCCGAGATAATCGGACGACGCAGTATATCATAAATACCAGCGGTCGCAACGATTTTTTTCTCTGCACTTACTTTCTTTTCTGCCATTTTGCTTACCTCAATTCTTTAATTGATTACGCCAATCTTGCTTCAACCGCTTTGACTGCGTCCGCTGTCAAAACCAATTTTTCATGTTTCAAGATATCCAAAACGTTCAAGCCCATTGTTGGCAACACATCGATATTTGCGATATTTGCCGCAGATTTCTTGAAGTTTTCATCCAATTCTGTGGCCCCTACGAACAAAGCAGACGCAATTTCCAGTTTCTTCAACTGTTTTGCAAACGCGTTTGTTTTAGCCGCTGCCAATTTTTCAGAATCAATGATAACCAGGCTGCCGTCTTTTGCCTTGGATGACAAAGCCATCTTCAAGCCCAAGGCACGGATTTTCTTTGGCAGGTCAGTTGAATGGTCGCGAACAACTGGACCATGAACAACACCACCGCCACGCATGTGAACGTTGTATCTTTCACCCTGACGTGCATTACCTGTCTTTTTCTGCTTGAATGCTTTTTTACCACTGCCCTGTACATCTGATACAGTTTTAACCGCATGTGTACCGGCGCGTGATTTAGCACGTTGCCATGTAACAACACGGTGCAGAATATCTGCGCGTGGTTCTAACCCAAAGATGCTGTCTGTCAGTTCAACTGAACCAACTTTCTTTCCATCGAAATTGATAATATCTAATTGCATTTTATTTACCTCACTCTTGCTGTTAACTTATTATTCCGCAACAGCTTCTGTTTCGGTTGCTGTTTCAGCTACAACTTCTGCTGCTTTCGCTGCGACTGTTGGAACTGGCAAATCTTTGTGTTCTTTCTTAATTGCGTCTGTAACCAGAACAAATGTACCATTTGCACCTGGAACTGCACCTTCAACGAAAATCAGATTTTCTGCTTCGTCTGTACCGAACACTTTCAAGTTCTGAACTGTGACAGTTTCATTACCCATCTGCCCAGCCATCTTCTTACCTTTCAATACGCGGCCTGGCCATTCACGCATACCAGTACCACCGATGGAACGATGTGCTTTCAAAACACCGTGGGTTGCTTCCTTACCGCCAAAGTTATGACGTTTCATAGCACCCTGATAGCCTTTACCTTTGCTTGTTGCTTGGACGTCAACGAATTGACCGGCAACAAAATGAGATGCCATCAACTGTGTCCCTGCTGGGATAACACAGTCATCCGATACACGGAATTCTACAACCTTGCGATATGGCTTAACGCCTGCTTTTTCGGCTGCAACCAACTGTGGTTTTGCTACATGTTTCGCCTTGGCTTCACGCAAACCCAAAATGTTTGCTACATAACCGTTCTTTTCCTGCGTGCGATTTCCAATGACGGCGCAATCCCCAACAGACAAAACTGTCACAGGATGTGCAACACCGGCATCATCATACAGACGCGTCATTCCAATTTTTGTTGTAATTAATCCGCTACGTTTCATTTTTTTATGCCTTTTTTTATGTCAGTAGGTTGGCCTGGGTCAGAATAATCCCGCACCAACACTAACAGATTATTTTTATTTTACAATTTAATTTTTACATCAACACCCGACGCCAAATCCAACTTCATCAAGGCATCAACTGTCTGAGGGGTTGGATTAACAATATCGACAACCGCTTTATGATTGCGGATTTCGAACTGTTCACGTGATTTTTTATCAACGTGTGGTGAACGGTTGACCGTAAATTTCTGCACCAATGTTGGCAGACGAACTGGTCCAACTACATCTGCGCCTGTGCGCTTGGCAGTTTTAACAATTTCTTCGACAGATTCCATCAAGATACGATGGTCGAACGCTGTCAACTTGATACGAATTTTTGATGTTGGTACCATTACCGTTTTCCTTATATTTATCTGGGCGGTAATCACTGACACTTTTAATTCAGTTACGCCGCCCAAGACTGTTTAATTATTTAATGATTTTGGATACAACACCTGCGCCAACTGTGCGACCGCCTTCACGGATAGCAAAGCGACGACCTTCGTCCATAGCAATTGGTGCAATCAACTGCACATTGATACGAACATTGTCACCTGGCAGAACCATTTCTTTGTCTGCTGGCAAAGTGATTGTACCTGTTACGTCTGTTGTGCTGAAATAGAACTGTGGACGATAGTTGCTAAAGAACGCTGTATGACGACCACCTTCTTCTTTTGTCAAGATATAAACTTCAGCTTCGAAATCTGTATGAGGTGTGATGGAACCTGGTTTGCAGATAATCTGACCACGTTCTACTTCTTCCTTCTTGGTACCACGCAACAACAGACCTACGTTATCACCGGCTTCACCCTGATCCAACAATTTGCGGAACATTTCAACGCCTGTAACTGTTGTTTTCTGTGTTGGACGCAGACCAACGATTTCACATTCATCACCAACTTTGATAACACCAGATTCAACACGACCTGTAACAACCGTACCACGACCTGTGATGCTGAACACGTCTTCGATTGGCATCAAGAATGGTTTATCAACTGGACGTTCTGGCAATGGGATATATTCGTCGCATGCTTTCAACAAAGCATCGATTGCTTCTTTACCCAAACCATCGTTCTTTTCTTCTACTGCAGAAACAGCTGAACCACGGATGATTGGTGCATTGTCGCCATCGAAACCATTTGCAGACAATAATTCACGGATTTCCATTTCAACCAATTCCAACAATTCTGGATCGTTTGCCAAGTCGCACTTGTTCAAGAAAACGATAATCTTGCCCATACCAACCTGACGAGCCAACAATACGTGTTCACGTGTCTGTGGCATTGGACCGTCTGTCGCCGCTACTACCAAGATAGCACCGTCCATCTGTGCCGCACCGGTAATCATGTTTTTAACATAGTCCGCGTGCCCTGGGCAGTCAACGTGCGCATAGTGGCGTTCTGCTGTTTCATATTCAACGTGTGCAGTGTTAATTGTAATACCGCGCTGTTTTTCTTCTGGCGCATTGTCAATCTGGTCAACACCCTTCTGTGCATCGGCACCAACACCATAGTAGTGTACGATAGCAGCAGTCAATGTTGTTTTACCATGGTCAACGTGGCCAATTGTACCAATATTGACGTGTGGTTTGCTTCTTACATACTTTTCTTTTGCCATTAGTTTTCTCCTTAGGCTTGCTTGTTAGTTTTGTTAGAACTTCTTGTTAATTATTTCGTCAGCTTCTTGATTACTTCGTCAGCGACGTTTGTTGGGACTTCGTCATAGTGCGACAATTCCATATATGGATTTGCACGACCCTGCGACAAAGAGCGCAATGTTTTTACGTACCCAAACAAATTCGCCAATGGAACATATGCTGAAATCAACTGATTACCAAATTGTGTTTCGATACCATTGATTTGTCCACGACGACTGTTCAAGTCCCCAATGATGTCACCGACGTATTCTTCCGGTGTATTAACCGAAAGCTTCATAATCGGTTCCAGCAATTTTGGCGACGCTTTTTTCATTGCTTCGCGGAAGCATGCGCGTGCCGCAATTTCAAAGCACAATACATTAGAGTCAACTTCATGATACTTACCATCTACCAATGTAGCCTTGAAATCTACTGTTGGATAGCCAATCAGAACACCTGTCTGTTGCGCTATCTTCAAACCTTTTTCCACACCTGGGATATATTCTTTTGGAATCGCACCACCAACAATCTTGTTGTCGAATTCGTATCCCTGTCCTGGTTCTAATGGTTCAAATTCAATTTTCACCTGGGCATACTGACCCGAACCACCGGACTGTTTTTTGTGTGTATATTCTTCGGTAACCGGTTTGCGGAATGTTTCACGGTATGCAATACGTGGTTCACCAACGTTAACATCAACCTTGAATTCACGCAACAAACGATCCACCAAAATTTCCAAGTGCAATTCACCAACACCAGACAAAATGGTCTGACCAGATTCTTCGTCAACAGATACGCGGAACGAAGGATCTTCTTTGGCCAATGCCTGCAGACCCAACGACATCTTTTCAATATCTGCCTTGGTCTTTGGTTCAACTGCGATACTCATAACCGGCTCTGGCACATGAATTGATTCCAACAGAATTGGATTCGATTCATCACACAATGTGTCCCCTGTAATTGTTTCTTTCATACCAACCAATGTGATAATATCACCAGCCGATGCTTCTTTGATTTCTTCACGGTTATTAGAATGCATCAACAACATACGACCAACGCGTTCACGTTTATCACGGTTAGAATTATAGATATAAGAACCAGACTGCAATTTACCCGAATAAATACGGATAAACATCAGGTTTCCTACGAATGGGTCATTAGCAACCTTAAATGCCAATGCGCTGAAAGGTTCTTTTGCATCTGGTTTGCGCGTATCGGCTGTTTCACCATCCATTTTTGTACCTGAAATCGCAGGAATATCCAATGGGCTTGGCAAATAGTCAACAATTGCATCCAACAATGGCTGAACACCCTTGTTCTTAAATGCAGTACCACACAATACCGGATTAAAATTCTGGTTAATTGTACCCTTGCGGATTAATTTTTTAATGGTCGCTGTATCAGGAACATTACCTTCCATGTACGCTTCCATAATTTCATCATCCAGTGTTACAACTTCTTCAATCAGTTTGTCGTGTAATTCCTGGGCTTTTTCTTTTAATTCTTCTGGAATTTCAACGATGTGTGGATCTTTGCCCATATCATCTTCCCAGACAATTCCGCGCATTTCCACAACGTCAACAACGCCACGGAAATCAGATTCTGCGCCAATTGGGAAATTCACAACCAGTGGATTTGCCCCCAAACGTTCACGAATCATATCAACACAACGGAAGAAATTACCACCGATACGATCCATTTTATTAATAAAGCAAATACGTGGAACCGCATAACGGTCTGCCTGGCGCCATACTGTTTCTGTCTGAGGCTGTACGCCCGACACAGATTCAAATACAGCAACCGCACCGTCCAAGACACGTAATGAACGTTCTACTTCCATAGTAAAGTCCACGTGCCCCGGTGTATCAATCAGATTGATACGATGGTCGCGCCAAAAGCATGTTGTTGCGGCCGATGTAATTGTAATACCACGTTCTTGTTCCTGTTCCATCCAGTCCATGGTTGCGCCACCATCGTGCACTTCACCAATCTTGTATGTTTTACCAGTATAGAACAAGATACGTTCAGATGTTGTTGTTTTACCCGCGTCAATATGGGCCATAATGCCGATATTGCGGTACATATGTAAAGGTGCGGTTTTCCCGACTGACATTGTATCTTTCCTTTGCCTTTGTATTGATTACCAGCGGAAGTGAGCAAACGCCTTGTTCGCTTCTGCCATTTTATGTGTATCAATTTTCTTTTTAAATGCGCCACCCTGACCATTCAAGGCATCACGCAATTCGCCAAACAGTCTGTCTTCCATGCTGCGTTCACCACGTTTACGCGCGAATCCGACCAACCAACGCAACGCCATTGTTTGCTGACGTGCCGGTCTTACTTCGACTGGAACCTGGTATGTTGCACCACCTACGCGACGACCTTTTACTTCTACAGAAGGCTTCAATGCATCAACCGCTTCCAAGAACAAGACCAATTCATCCTTACCATCCTTGGCCAATGTTTTCAGCTTTTCCAATGCACCATAAACGATGTTTTCAGCAACTTCTTTTTTGCCGTCCCACATAACAACATTAATACACTTTGCAACAACCAAATTACCATATTTGGAATCTGGCAAGATTTCACGTTTTGTTGCAGCTTTACGTCTTGACATATTACTTTTCCTTTTATCACTTCATCTGGGATTTTCCCAGATTACTCACGCACATTACATGCGTGTGGTTAAACTTTATTATTTCTTTGTTTTGGCACCATACAAAGAACGGCCCTGTTTACGTGCATCAACACCCTTGGTATCCAATACACCGCGGATAATATGATACTTTACACCAGGCAAGTCCTTTACACGACCACCACGAATCATAACAACACTGTGTTCCTGCAGGTTATGACCTTCGCCAGGGATATAAGCTGTTACTTCGCGGCCGTTCGCCAGTTTTACACGGGCAACCTTACGCTGCGCCGAGTTAGGTTTTTTCGGTGTTGTCGTATAAACACGTGTGCAAACACCACGTTTCTGTGGGTTTTCCATCATGTCAGGCGCGGTACTTTTCGCCGCGACTTTTTTACGAGGCTTCCGAATCAGTTGGTTTACTGTTGGCATTCAAAATCTCTTTGTTTTTCTACCTATTTTACTCTGCACAAAACCCGCTTATCAGACTTATTTCAACGACTTAGCCGGATTATAAATCTGTTTTCACAAGCGGTTTTTATGTATTCCTTGCTTTCCTTGTTTACACAGAAAGCGCACTTACTATAATCGCGCCCCCCTAAATTGTCAAGGAAAATCTGGGAAAAAATCTTAAATTTCCGGCTTGAAAACCCCACAAAATCAGGATTTTAGAGCAAATACCAAAAATGACAAAAATCCAATCAGTCTACTTTTATAAAAATAAAAGATAATGGTATAGATATGAGATGGGGGTGACATCGTAGTGTACAAACGCTACATGAGATGTCGCCCCCGCCCATAGATATGCCATTAGATTTTATTTTATTAAAAATCAATTCCAAACACAACCCCCATCGTCGCTGGACTATGCTTGAAACTGTGCACAACATCTTTTTCCAAATAAAAGCCCAAATACTTGGTCGCATCAATATTATAATTAATTCCGCATTGCAATCTCAGCCGTTCCCCATCATAGTAATCATCAAACAAATCAAAATCAAACATCAATCCGCCAACCCAGTTCCAGCGATTATTAACAATATACTGTCCCTGAATACCGACGGTCATCGCCCACGCATCAAATGTATCTTGTGGCAAATCATCGTTCAGATAATCCACCTGCACCACCCCTGCAACGGTCCAATTGTCTGTTATGCGTCCCATTCGCGCACCCGCCGTCCAATTATATGCAACCGTCTGTAAATTTTCACGCGTATCATAGATTTGTTTTACATCACCATAAACCTCGGCATGCAATTGATTTTCATGCCACAAATCCCAATCAAACCCAAATTCCAAATCATTCCATGACCATTTTCCAAATTCTGGATTATCTGATGAATCATAAGACCCCGATGTCGCCACATGAATTGCAAAGGCATCCGAAATACCATACCCAAATTCATCGGCAATAACAAATCTGTCAAATTCAGAATTCGCCTGCACCGGCGTTAAAATATTATAAAAACGCCCCTGTGCCGGATTATAAAACGGATTACCATTTATTACATTGGCGGCCCCTGCCCCACCCGACACAAACACCAGCGCACACGACAGCACAAAAATCTTTTTCATATTTTCTCCCTTCTCTTTCGCAATCCGATTTTAAGAAATATGAAAAAATATATAAACAGGAACGAATTCAAAAAAAACACCCCCGAAAACCGGGGGTGTGAACTTTTTGTTTCATAAAATCATTAGAAGTTATACAAGAATCCAATCTGGAAATCGCTTGTATTTGCGACATTGGCGGAATCTGCAATCGCACCAATACTCCAACTATCTTCTATACCCAAATCCTTGTTTTCAAAGTTATATCCCGCATACACACCCAAGAAGTTCAGGTTTGCATACAATGTAAATGATTCAGAAATGTCATATGTAATCATTGGAACAACAGACGCATTCAAAGTTGTAAAGGTTTCAGCATCAATCGCATCATCATCTGGCGACATAGTCGCAAAATCTACACCAACAGATCCCTTTAACAACAGTTTTGCACCACCAAATTCTGCAACCTTATAACGCGCGAACGCACCAATACCATACGTATAAGTATCACCTTCCATCGAATACATATCTTCCATATATTTGTGATCAATACCAAAATTTGCCATCACACCCAAATCCCAATCAGAATTATATTTCCAACCAAATTCTGGCGCCACATTGAATACCGTAGAATGTTCATTATCCGTTTTAAAGGCCGCACTGCCACCAACAAAATAATTTGTTTCCGCATATGCACCTGAAACTGTCAAAAATGCCAACAAAGAAGTTAATGCTAATTTTTTCATGTTCATTCCTTTCGTTTTTGTTAACCAAGACCATATTTTTCAGTCCCGTTAATACAATTTTATCAGGTATAAAATCCCACCTGCAAGCCCAAAGTTTTTTGCAAAGCAATCAAAAATATGATATTATTCAGCGCGTACGCGAATCGGATTTTAATCACATCAACAAATTCAAACGCCCATATTACGGGCGTTTTATTCATTTTGTTATAATTCGTTATAAATTTTAATAATTATCGAAAATAACAGACTGACGGTTTTCTAATTTTTATTTTTTAATTTTTTTATCGCGCGCCAGTCATTATGATTTTTCATATGCGTTTCATAGTCTTTTGAAAACTTATGTCCACCCTGCCCGTCTGCAACAAAGAACAGATAATTCGTATCGGCGGGTTTTAACACCGCACGAATCGCCCCTTGGCCCACATTCGCAATTGGTGCCGGCGGCAGTCCCTTGTTTCTATATGTATTGTACGGACTGTCTATTTTCAAATGCCCACGCAACAACGGCGCCCCTTGCATATCGCCCAAACCATCGGTCAAAGCATAAACCACCGTGGGGTCCGCCTGCAAACGCATACCGCGGTTAAGACGGTTCAAATACACACTGGCGACAATTGGCATTTCACGCACCTGGGGTGTTTCCTTTTGAACAATAGACGCTAATGTAATAACATCATTCCAATCACGCAACGGTTTTGGCAATCGCCGATTCGTTTTTTTCCAGGTTTCCTCTATCTGCACCATTTTTTTACGTGCCAGGTCCAACAACGCCAACCGATTCGTTCCACGCGCCACGGTATACGTATCGGGAAAAATATCACCATCATGCAAATCGCACACCGGTGCATTATTTCCCGCCCTGCATTCCACCGCGCCGGTTAAAGCCGAAGACTGCAATAATAAATCTTTAATTTGTTTTACGGTTAATCCCTCGGGTATAACGATTGTAGTGGATGCGACGCGACCATTTGCGAACATGTCTGCAATTTTCCATGCACTTGCACCAACGGGAATATCATATTGTCCGGTTTGAATTTTCCCGCCATTCAAACGCACAGACATTTTGAACACTTGTTCTGCATCTATTAAATTTTGTTTCATCAACCGCGTTGCGACCCCCGACACAGTGTCGCCCGCCACAATATCAAACACCACCGGTTTTGACACCGTTGAATGAATACCAAACATAAACAACACCACACACACCAGAATTATCACCGGTGCGACAATCATTTGAATAATAACATGTTTTGGAAAAAATTTTCTGCGCCTTGCCATGGTCTATTTATTATTACAGACAAAGCCCCCATTTGCAAACGCAAAACCGTACGGGCGAACAACATTCATTGTTGCACAAAGCAAAACAATATCAATATATTTATTTAGCCAAAACAAAGAAATATTTAATGACAACTAACACAAACATCATAAAAATTATTCAGCAATACAAGGGTTGTCAATCACACCGATTGACAACCAAAACAAGGAAACAATACAATGCCCCAAAAAACAAATGTTCATTTTTTATCAAATGGAATTCCTGTAATCCTGCGCAACGCGCCATTTCACACATGTAAAATATTATTCAGCCTGCATTTCGGTGCGGGCGACGAAACCGCCCCAGAATACGGAATAACACACTTTATTGAACATTTATTGGGACAAAGCACAACAGGCGATAAAACTTTTGGTACCCTAACAAAAAAAATTGAAATACTGGGTGGCGCTATCAGCCTGTACACAACATACAATAAAATAGGTTGCTATATCAATATATTGCCAGAACACCTGATTGATACGATACAAATTATCGCCCCACAAATAACATCCCCCGTGTTCGACACTGAAAAAATAGAACAAGAAAAACACATCATATTAACAGAACACAAAAGATACATCGCACAAAACTCTTGGTTCCTGTTTGCTCAGGAAAACCTGTTCAAAAACACAGGTCTGGGACACAGCATTACGGGCACCCCAGAAACAATCAAATCTTTTACATCGGAAAGCCTATCAAAATATTATCATTCGCACCTGTCCAGCGACAAATTTAACATTGTTGTTATCAGTCAAATAAATAACACAGAAAAATTGTTATCAGAACTTGAATCCACATTTGGCAATATGCCACACACACCATACAAAAGCAAATCGTGGACAACAACACCAGTAATCGCCCACGATTTCAAGCATGACATCAACAATACTAAGTTAGTCTTGGCATTTGCAGCTAAAATACCAGACACGCGCAAAGCCCAAATTGCCACAGGCCTGTTCAAAAAAATTCTGCGAGACCGTTTAATAAACGCGTTGCGTTATCAAAACGGACTGGTTTATTCCGTAAAATGCCTGACCATGGGTGTCGGCAACACAAAGCTATACACAATTGAAACCGAGGCACAACCACACCAAATTGAAACAATCACCAAAGTGATTGCATCAGAATGCACAAACATACTAACAATACAGCCAATCACGTCCAAAGAATTACAAATCGCTAAAAATGTTATAAAATACCAAAATGCCCGCGTAATGGATTCAATAGATAAAAGTTGCGAAACATATGCGCAATATATGAATCACTATGGTAAAGTTTATGATTTTGATATGGAAAATTTAGAATTAGAAAAAACAACCTTGTCTGACATCATAACAACAGGCCACACGATTTTGAATGCCCCCATTTCCATCATAACCCAAGGTCCCGAACAAAACGACAATATCATCAACATCTGGACCAAAAACTTTATAACACCTAAATAATAAATCCCGCATGTGCGGGATTTATTATTTTTCATCGCCCAAACCAATTGTACTTTTAATTGGATCAACAATTGATTCTTTGGCACTGTCCAGCGTACGAATTAATGCACGACGAATTTTACCACTGATTGTCATAGGCAGGGTATCAACAAACTCAATCACGCGTGGTGCCTTATAATGTGCTGCGCGCGATTTTGCATAGTCTTGCAACTGCCGCACCAGCGCATCTGTCTGTTGAAAATATTTATTCAGAACAATAGTTGCCTTGACCGCCTGACCACGTGCCGGATCTGGGATACCGGTCACCGCCACTTCACGCACGGCGGGATGTTCCATCAGAACCGATTCGACCTCGAACGGGCTGACACGATAACCACTGGTTTTAATCAAATCGTCATTACGTCCCACGAACCAAAAATAACCATCTGCATCAAAATATGCCATATCGCCCGTATGATATATACCATCACGGTACACCGCATTGGTCTGTTTTTCATTTTTATGATACCCCTGGAACAACCCCAGCGGTTTTGCATCTTTGACATTAACGCAAATTTCACCAACAACATTAGGTTCTGTTATCACACGCCCACGTTCATCTAACAATTTCACATCCCAACCTGCGGCGGGCATACCCATGGCACCAGGCTTTGGTTCAATCCATTCATTGGTAAAAATCATAACACAAGTTTCAGTCTGACCAAACCCTTCGCGCAGTTTAACGCCTGTATTATCATAAAAACGTTCATAAACCTCTGGATTTAATGCCTCGCCTGCGACATCGGCCTTTTTAAGTGATGACAAATCATATTTGCTCATATCCGCATGAATCATCATTTTATATGCGGTCGGTGGCGCACAGAAAGATGTAATCTTATGTTCTGAAATAGCATTCAGCAAATCATGCGCGGTAAATATACGACTAAAATCGAACACGAACACAGTCGCGCCCGCCAACCATTGTCCGTACATTTTACCCCACGAACATTTTGCCCAACCCGATTCGGACAAAGTAAAGTGAATATCACCATCACGCAACCGTTGCCAAAACACAGCGGTATTAATATGCCCCAACGGATACGTAAAATTATGCGCCACCATTTTCGGCATATCGGTTGTACCACTTGTAAAATACACAACCATAGTATCTGTATTTTCGTTTGGCACACGTTCCAATGTCTTGGAATATTTTTCACATGCCATTTCCACATCTGCACAATCAATCAATTGTATAGCTTCATTTCCACCAATGGCACTTTTTATTTCATTAATTATAACCCCATCATCATACGCGATAACCGCCGCCACATTAGCCGCATCCAAACGATATTTAATATCCTTGGTTTTCAATTGATTAGTTGACGGAATCGGAATCACCCCTAATTTATGCATTGCCATCATCAAAACCCAGTATTCCCATCTGCGACGCATAAACAATAAAACCGTATCACCTTTTTTTAAACCATGCGCCGTCAAGAAATTCGCCACCGCATTTGACCACTGTGCCAGCATTTTGAACGTAATTGATTTTTTTTCACCCGCATCATCGGTCCATAAAATTGCGACTTTGTCTGGTGTCTCGTCTGCAATCACATCCACGACATCATACGCAAAATTAAAATTCTCAGGAATATTCGGCACCGCATTTTTGAAATAATCATCATAACTATTAAATTCACCCTGTTTCAAGAACCGCTTAAAAAACATATTTTTTTCCTTTTTTATGCAAAATAAATATAATGTGCGTATATGCAAAATACAAATAAAAATATAAAAAAATTACATTGATTTTTATATTAAATGGTCGCATAATCTGCGCACGTATATCGGAGTATAGCTCAGCCTGGTAGAGCGCTACGTTCGGGACGTAGAGGTCGTGGGTTCGAACCCCGCTACTCCGACCATAAAATTAAAACCACCTAAATGGTGGTTTTTGTTTTATGCCCAGGGTACAAGTTTGATACATCACATTGTTATACAATGTCTGGTTCGACAAGGAGTAGATTTGATACGCCACGCGTAATCAAATCGTCACGACTGCCCCGCAGGTCTTGTCAAGACCAAGGGAATCTTGTTACTCCGACCATAAAATTAAAATCGGCCTTGCGCCGGTTTTTATTTTATGAACGGGGTACGGGGTCGATACCCCACATTGTAAAACAATGTAAGTTCGACAATGAGTAAACGAGAACAAGCCCTGCGCCGTTCGAGTGCTAACGAATGCCCCACAGCCGGTGTAAAACACCGTGCGAGGGAACCCCAAGACGAAGACCACAAATAAACAAACCGCCCATTCGGGCGGTATTATTTTTAACGACAATATATCATCAACGTTCTTTTGCCGCAGCCATCTCCATAATTTCTGACGGTATAGAACGTTCATCAAACACATCTAAAACCATCTGTAAATCTTCAGGATGAGCTTTTAAGTGACCTTCCATAATTTTTACAGCTGTTTCAAACGAAACACCTTTTTCACCGTTTATTATTTGCTGAAAATACCTTGCATTTTGACCTGACATATGTGAAATAATTTTACCAATCATATCTTTATTGACAAATTCTTGCATCTTTATATCAACAAGATTATTCTGTTGCCACAAAATCAATAATTTTTTTATATCATTTATTTTATTTTTTTTATCTTTTGACGCAGCAGAAATCGAAGTCACTGCTGCACAAATAACCATCACTAATCCAAAATAAGCCCTTATACCCCTCAAATCCGAATTACTCAACGCAATATAAGATTCTTTCCGGAATAGATTAGCAAAATTATATGTTTCCAAAGTTGGATTCATAATATATCTTGCAGTACCCAATGCCTTAGAACCTGTATTTTTTTCTGTTTTTTTTGCACCTTCAGAATCACTTACAGACAAAGCTACTTCAAAAAAATTAATCCCCTTGTCGTCACCATACGCATTTTTTTCAGGTCCCACATGTCCCAACAACCATATTCCATACATCACACCCAAAAATAGAAGTTGTGTATTAACAAAATTCTTTAACTCCATTTTCAAATTTTGAACCTTATCACCAAATTTTTGATAAAATTCTTCAACAACACGATTAAATTCTTGCTCCTGACGTTCCTGTTCTTTTTCAGCTTTAAGTCGTTTTTCTGCTTCAAGGAAAGCCTCACGTTCTTTTTTTGCTTTTTCCTCTGCCTTCACGCTTTGCTTGTTCTTGTTTTCGTGTATCCCGCTCTGTAACCCCAGGAAACAATTTTTTATTTGCCATAATATAACTCCTTACATAAAATAACCGCTCCAAGAAAAAAGCGGTCGGGAAGTTCAAAAATCATTTGTTCATTGATTCCGTGGCCTTTCAGGAATCCCTGTGTTTTATAACCAACAACCCCCCGACATAGCGTCAGGGACGATAACGGTGCAAAAAGACACCGAAACATCATGCTTTAACGATGCTTTCGCACCGGAACAAATGGGCTTTTGACAACCCCGAACCCAATCTCTTGGACTCAGTACAAATTATATCATATAAAAGACACAAAAAACAATAAAAAACCGCCATACGGCGGTTTTTTCTCTCTTTTATATTTTTTTCAGCACCAACGATGCATTTGTTCCACCAAAACCAAAAGAATTGCTGATTACAACATCAACCTTGCGTTTTTTTGCAACATGTGGCACCAGGTCAAAATCCCCCACCGCATCTTCTGGGTCATCCAAGTTAATTGTTGGTGGCACAATACCGTCGCGAATCGCCAACACACAGAATATCGCCTCGACCGCACCGGCCGCCCCCAACAAATGCCCCGTCATAGATTTTGTTGATGACATACAAACATCTGTCCCAGCAAACAAATCCTGCACCGCCGCCAATTCACCAACATCACCCAACCCAGTTGATGTACCGTGCGCATTAACATAGTCCACATCCGATGGTTTTAATCCCGCATCCGCCAGCGCAGACATCATTGCACGTTTACCACCCTCGCCATTTGGGGCGGGCGCCGTTATATGATACGCATCAGCCGACATACCGTAACCTGCAACCTCGGCATAAATTTTTGCACCACGCGCAACGGCATGCTCGTATTCTTCCAGAACCAAGACACCGGCGCCTTCGGCCATAATAAACCCATCACGATTTTTATCCCATGGACGCGATGCTGCCGCTGGATTATCATTACGCGTACTTAACGCTTTCATTGCCGAAAAACCAGCTAACGCAATACGACTGACCGCACCTTCGGCACCACCACAAACCATAATATCTGCATCACCATATTGAATCATACGCGCCGCCTCGCCAATAGAATGCGCGCCGGTTGCACACGCCGTCACCACAGAAATATTTGGCCCCTTGAATCCATATTTAATGGAAATATTTCCCGCGGCCATATTAATAATCCCCTTGGGGATAAAGAACGGACTAACGCGACGTGGTCCACCAGTATGCAATTCAATACAGTTATCATAGATTGTATTAAAACCACCAATACCACTGCCCACAGAAACACCTATGCGGGTTTTATCACCTTCGTATGTATCCAACCCAGCATCTTTGATGGCTTCATCCGCCGCCACAATGCCATATATTTCACATTTATCCAGCTTGCGCTGTTCACGCGCGTCAACGACACTGTCTGGATTATATTGCCCTGGTTCTGTTCCAACCTCTGGGACGCCTGCGATTTGCGATGCCAAATCTTCTACTTCAAAAGAATCGACTTTACGCACACCTGATTTACCCGCCAATATATTTTTCCATGCATGTTCAACCCCTGTTCCAACTGGGGACACAATACCCATACCTGTAATAACAACTCTTCTCATAACATATATTCCTTTGGTATAACTAACATACGCCCATAATGATATACTGTTTAAGTAAAAAAAAACAATAAAAAAATCCGCCGACACAACTGCGCCGACGGAAAAAAACTTAACAAGAACAAATCTTAGTTTTTCTTATGTTCATCGATGTATTTAACAGCATCGCCAACTTTTTCCAATTTTGTTGCTGCATCATCTGGAATTGTGATGTCAAATTCTTTTTCAACTTCCATAACAAATTCTACAACGTCCAGGGAATCAGCACCCAAGTCATTAACAAATGTCGCAGTTTCTGTAACTTTGTCTTCTGACACGCCCAGTTTTTCAACTACGATTTTCTTTACTTTTTCAAAAGTTGTCATTTCTTTTCCTTTGTTTTAGTTAAATTGTTTGGTCCATACCACGACCGTCATTATATACTAAACTATCATTTTATAGAATACGTGTCAAGAAATTATAACAAACGATAACAAATACTTGACAAACACAAAATTATATGCTTGGGGCGCATACATCATCCAACAACGAATTAATATTTGCACGCAAGTCCTCTTTATCAGATGCCCAAACCAAGCGACGCATCAAAAACTTATGCACATCATCCATTGTTAAATTCGGAATACCGGCGGCCGCCACCACACGCCGCCATGCGGTACGCGGATCAATCAGGTGCATTCCACCACGCCCTGGAAACACCCAATGCCCATCCTGGGGGAAATCCTGCAACAATACAATTGCCCTATCTGACAACGGACGCGAATTCCACATATCATGATTAAAATCTAAATCTTCCCATGCCATAGCAAAGATTTTTGACCGTGGTGCAAAGCCATAAATCTGCATCAAAAACGCACCACGCAAAATAGTATCATCAACCTGATTAATCGCGCTTATCAAGCGTTGCAACCCCGCCTTATTCAGCGGGCGCACGCGCCGATTTTGTTTTATTTTTTCCAACCCCGCAACCGGATTAGATTTCACATACCCCATTTCCAGCGCATAATTAAAAACACTTTGCAACAGTTCCTGCATACGTGCCGCGATCGCCACCCCACGAATATTTTGCACGCACGCGCACACATCATCAGATTTTATTTCTGATATTTTTTTATCAAACAAACAACCCAGGTGCCGATTAATTGCACGCACTAATTTCATATGCGAATCTTCACCACGACGCACCTTGTTGGCCAGATATAAATCCAAAAATTGTTTGAATGAAATTTTTTTTCTGCGCACAGGCGGTTTTTTTGATGCATTTTCCAGAATATGTGGCACCGCGCTGCGTGCATCTTCTATATCAACATCGGGATATTTACCAATTAAAATCCGCTTGTCCTTGCCACGCACACGTTTGCGCACAAAAAACGTTTTCACCCCACGACTTGTGATATACATACGCAGTCTTGGTTCTGAAATATCCTGGACAACATCAAAACCCGTGCTTGGTGCCGGCAAGTTATCCAAAATATACGTATTAAAATAAAACTGGTGTGCCATCCTGGCCCTTTTTTGTTTTTATCTTACATTTGCAAACTTATTTGACCAATACTGCGAACAAAGCCTTTCATACTCATTGAATTTTTGCCTATTATCACAATATATATTATTTTCTTTACGCATCATACACCAATCATTTTGACATTTTTGCTCATTACCTTTTGGTCCAAAATACAAACAACGCCTAGCAGAAAAATGACAAATATCTTCAACAAACATTTCCATATTATCAGTCAACTGCTTACATTTAACACACGCACTACCACCCCTGATATCTTCACCTTTGTCATAATACTTTATTAAGCCAACGCCCGATTGAACCATATCTTTTTCTGCCTGATATAATGCTTTTTTCAATTTTATATACTCGCGCCAATCAACAACCAACTGAGCTATCGGTGTTTTTTTTACGTAATTAAACCATTCCATAACCAATCCTTTTATTTCACGATACCTTTAACGCATTAATAAACGCACTTTGCGGAATTTCTACATTGCCGAACGAACGCATACGCTTTTTACCCTCTTTCTGCTTTTCCAGCAACTTGCGCTTACGTGTAATATCCCCCCCATAGCATTTTGCAGTCACATCTTTGCGGTATGCTGCGATTGTCTCTCTTGCTATAATCTTGCCACCAATTGCGGCCTGTAATGGAATTTTGAATTGATGACGTGGGATTAAATCCTTTAATTTTTCCACAATCTGGCGTCCTCGTTTTTCTGCAAACGACCTATGACACATAAATGACAGCGGTTCAACATTTTCTTCGTTGACCAAGATATTAACTTTCACCAAATCAGACGCTTGATACCCATACACAACATAGTCAAACGACGCATACCCAGATGAAATAGACTTTACCCGATCATAGAAATCAAACACAATTTCCGCCAATGGCAATTGATACACCAACACCGCGCGATTACCAACATAAGATATGTTTTCTTGAACCCCACGACGTTCCGAACACAGGGCCATAATCCCCCCCATATATTTATCAGGCATCATAATCGTCGCACGCACCCAAGGTTCTTCGATTGCGGCGATTCGTGTTGGCTCTGGCATATCGGCTGGATTTTCTAAATCAATCACCGACCCATCACGCATATGAATTTTATACAGCACGCTTGGCACCGTATTAATCAGATTCAGATTAAATTCACGCGCCAAACGTTCACTAATAATTTCCATATGCAGCAACCCCAAAAACCCGCACCGCAGACCAAACCCCAACGCAGATGATTTTTCTACCGTGAACACAAAGGACGCATCATTCAACGCCAACTTTTCTGCACTTTCACGGAATGTTGGATAATCGTCGGCCTCGACTGGAAAGAACGATGAAAACACCACCGGCACAGACGGTTTAAATCCAGGCAACATCTGCGCATTATCATACTTCGAATCGATAATAGTGTCCCCAACCTTGCAATCATGAATTGTCTTCATACCGGTAATAATAAATCCAATTTCCCCGGTATGCAGTTTATCAACATTAACCATTTTTGGCGTAAAGTACCCAATCTTATCGACAACATATTCTGCGCCCGTTGCCATAAATTTAATTTTTTGACCGCGGGACAACGTGCCATCAACCACACGTACTAAAACCACCACGCCCAAATAAGAATCGTACCAAGAATCAACCAACAGCGCACGCGTCGGTGCATTTTCATCCCCATGTGGTGCGGGCAATTTATTAACAATTTCTTCCAGCAATTCCGGCACACCATCGCCGGTTTTACCCGACACAGCCAATGCATCCCCTGCATCCAACCCAATCACATCTGCAATTTGTTCACGCGTACCCTCTACATCACTGGACGGCAAATCAATCTTGTTCAATACGGGCAACATTTCCAAATCATTATCCAATGCCAAATATGCATTTGCCAATGTCTGGGCCTGAACCCCCTGGGTTGCATCCACCAAAACCAACGCCCCTTCACACGCCGCCAACGACCGCGACACCTCGTATGAAAAGTCCACATGCCCCGGCGTATCCATCAGGTTTAATTGATACACCTCGCCATTTTTCGCCGTATAATTCAAACGCACGGTCTGGGCCTTGATTGTAATTCCGCGTTCACGTTCAATATCCATAGAATCCAGCACTTGTGCCTTCATCTCGCGCGATTGCAGACCACCTGTAAATTCAATCAATCGATCTGACAAAGTCGATTTACCATGATCAATATGTGCAACGATTGAAAAATTCCGGATATTAGATTGCTTCATGTTATTACCAGTGGTTAGTGATTAGTGCAAGTGTTCAGTGAATGAATCAATCCAGATAACATCCGCGACACTTCCGCTATATCTTTAAGTATTTTTTCTGCCTTGTTTTTTTCTACAAACCCCAAAGCAAACGCTAAATCTATCTGCGTTTCCAGCTCTGCGGCAGACCCTTTTGCCACATATACAAAACGCACATATTCCTTGGTTGTTCCCCGCGCGGCCCCTTCTGCCAAATTGGAACAAATTGACACAGCAGCCCTGCGCATTTGTGAAACCAACCCAAACTGCTCATTCTGTGGAAAGCAAGCCGTCGCCTTATATACATCAACGGCCAGATTAAACCCGCATTTATATACTGTTAAATCCTTAACCGATTTCATGTATTCCATCACTAGCCACTAACAACTTACACTAACCACTAAATTGCCCTATGCGGCAATGATATACCAGTATTCCCGCATTCGCAAGGTGAATTTTTGCACAAAAACAATTATTTCAAATTATTCAGCAATTCATCGATACGCGCGGCACGTTCCATTGTATCATCATATTGAAATTTAATATCAGGCACATATTTCTGATTCATGCGCGCGGCTAATTCAAACCGCACCATGCGCGTAATCGCGTCCAACCGCGCCTGCACCGCCGCCACATCCGGATTGCGTGTATAGAAATACAACCGCACGAATTGCAATCCCCCATGGGAATCTGCCCCCACCAACGACACCCCGGAAATCAGCGCATCATCACCATAATTATCGCGCAGAATTTCCGCCACCAGTGTTTGCACCTTACTTGCGACCCGTTCACCCCGATTTGAATTAAATTGTTTTTTTGGCATGTATATTGTCTTTTTTTGTGTTATCATTGCTAAGATATAAGATATAAAAACACAATCAAGTAAATTTTTGTGGGGGCATACATGAAATTTTCAGAATACATATTGGCAAAATCAGAATCACGCGCCTATTCATGGGTTGTATTTTTACTGACCATATGTGAATCCATATTTCTTTTCATCCCGCCCGAGGTTTTTATGACCCCACCCATCATCGCGAACAAGAAGCGCGCCCTTCCAATCACGGTTGCGGCGGCGCTGGGTTCAATTGTTGGTGGCATATTGGCATACATGATTGGCATGTGGCTGTACGATTCGGTTGGCATTTGGCTGATTGAAACATTTTCGAATCCAGAATTAATCGAATCCACGGTCAAACCAATGTTTAGCAAATATGGCATTTGGATAATTGTACTTACCGCGGTCACCCCGATACCGTATAAATTGCTTGCGATATGGCTGGGGTTTATCGGCTATCCATTATGGATATTTATTGCAGTATCCGCAATATTCCGCACGGGCCGCTTTGCAATTGTGGGTTCCCTGCTCTATTTATTCCAGGAACGCGCAAACGCGATTGTCAAGAAATACTTCTGGCCATTAACAATCGGGGCAATCATCGCTGCCGGCCTGGGCATATGCCTGGTAAGTCTATTTTAATCCCCTTCGCCCCGCGGGATTTTTTTCAAAGCACATATTACTCAGATAAATAAAAGTTTAGCAAAAATATTAATTTTTAGAAATTAAACACCATTACCTGCCCCCGTCGGGCCCCGAAAAATTCAGATGAATTTTTTGGGTGACTTTGTGGGGCGGGACAGTTTTACTTGACCCGCCATGCGGGGCTTTAGTAAAACTTGGGTGGGGGCAAATATGACAAAACATCGCATACGATAACATCAGAACAGAATACATAGAATCCCAGGGCTATAAACTAATCCGTATTCCCAATACATATTTGACCCGCACAGGAATAGATGAAGTTGTTCATACTTTGCACAGGTGCATACAAGACAATCTGGATGTGCATAATTATTTTGTGTCTCGATATAACTAACACCCCCCACCCCGGAATTCCAACGCCAATAAATTGTCGGGAATTCCGCCCGCCCCACACACGGGGGGCAGGTAATGGTGCTTAATTTCTAAAAATTAATATCTCTGTTAAACTTTTATTTAGCGCAGTATTATTTATTCATTAACTGCACTCTGCACTCTGAACTCTGAACACTAAAAATCCCCGCCATTCGGCGGGGATTTTATTATTCAACCCAAATAGTTGCATACGTTGTTGACGTCGCCGAGCCAGATGGAATCACACCTATCTTACCCAAGCCCGCAATAGTTGGTGTTGCCACAGGAATTGTCGCTGTTGTCGGGCTTGTTGCATTTGCACCGAACGTTGCTATTGCTGTATTCGTAGCACCATTTTGAATGGTCAAAATGGCTGTTCCAACCGTGGGCAATGTTGCCCCCCGATCAACAGTCAACCTACCTTCCTTGGCGGAAATATCTGTAACCAGTGTCCCCGTACCAGATTCCGTAACCGCCACAGGCACAACATTACCAGCCGCATCTGTAATCAAAAACATATTAGCCTTACCAGACCCCAGCTCAACACTAACTTTCTGCGCTGCGGCACTTGCTGCACTATTCGCACTGGCCTGCGCATTTGCCGCCGCAGTCGCCGCCGCATTTGCCGCCTGCCCCGCAGAATTCGCCAACTGCGCAACATAAGACGCCCCTGCAAGTCCCGTCACCGATGTATCTGCATTTGAATAAGCGGCCCACGCAGCATCGACCGCAAACAAAGCACACACAGACACAGCAAAACTAAACCTTTTATAGAACATGACCCCCACCATTTTTTTAAACTCTCTCACTCTTACATCACATTATATCACAACATTACCCCATAAACAAATTTAATTACAAAAAAAAGTCTGATACAAATTCTTGTATCAGACCCAACATAGTATATATATTTATGCTTATTATTCTCTCACAACTTCCCAAGCATATTTTCCAGCCTTATAGGTCAATGCACATTTTTCTTCTGCACACTCTGGATCCTTTGGCATTGCAGTAAACATATCTACCCAAGCACCATCGTTATTTGTAACATAAAAGTTATCCCCAGATTCACCCATTGGCGCCGCTACCTGTTTGTCAGCCAAAGCAGTCTTAATCGCATATTGTGTCACCGTACCATCGACATCATCACCCGTAACGTTGTTGTGCAATTTGAGCACTCCCGGAGCAGTTGAACTTGCCCCAGTCCCCTTAATAGTCAGCTTACCATCCTGACCCTGCTCAATTGCAACACCATTGGACGCAGTGATATTTTCATTAACCACCAATTTATCTTGCTTCCCAGCCAACTCAGTTTTTGTCGCATAGGTTGTCGTAATTACATTACCACTTCCGTCCTTAGTCGCTTGCGCCGCAAGACCACCATAACTGGTTATCGGGGTTACAACCCCACCTGCACTCACATAAACAGGAGTCTTCACATCACCAACAGCTTCCCCAGTCGTTGTCAACCTTACCGCCGTGGACGCATTTTGCTTCTCATTCAACGCAGTCTGCAATCCACTAACCTTATTTATCGACAATGTCGGGATATCAGATGCAGTCAAAGAAGAACTTCCCGTCACCAACCCCTTCGCATCATACGTAATTTTGGTCCCAGTTCCAGCTTGAATTGCATTATTTGCAACAACCGCCGCATTTGCCTTAGTCAAAGCACTATCCGCAGTTGTCTGCGCTGTCGCCGCATTTGTTTTTGCTGTATTCGCAGTAGTCTGCGCTGTCGCCGCATTCGCTTTTGCTGTATCCGCAGTAGACTGCGCTGTCGCCGCATTTGTTTTTGCTGTATTCGCAGCAGTCTGCGCCGCCGCAGCTTCGGTTGCAACCTCTTTAATAGCGGCAACAACTGTTGTCGCGTCCGTCCCCATATTGTCCGAATTTACCGTACCAATGGTTGATGCATCTTGTTTACCCGCAAGTCCATTAGTTACATAGTCAACCGACGCGATATCCGCATTTGCGGCGGTTGCGATTAACAAAGCACCCAAAGAAACAGTTAGTATTTTTTTTATAATTTCCCTTCCTTTATCTTAAGATAATTTAATTATACCCAAAAAAACGAATCGACGCAAGGGCTTTTTTCCAATTTCAACAATTTTTTTACTGTTAACACACACGTATAAAAAAAACGCAGACTTCTCTGCGTTTTTTTTAATCATCTTGCGATAACTTCCCATTCATACCCCACTGTACCATCAGCACGTACCCCAAATGTCAGAACACATTTACTACTTTCATCACTGCACGCCTCCAAAGGTGCTGCGATAATCTTACCAGTTTCATCGGTAACCATGACCTTGTGTCCATTTTCCTCACCCTGGTCCACATTAAGCTTAGCATTAACCACCGTATGCACAGCCTTGGCACTGGGGTATTGGGTGGCTGTTGAACTTGCATTAACTGTTTGTGTCATATTAGATGTTGTTTCAACACCATCCAGGCTGGGAATTTCACTACGCAACACCATCAAAGCCCTAACTATATCCTCGGCTGATGCGGGAATTCGCCCCTCGATACCGGTGAACGAATCCAGATCCCTGATTGTATCGCCATCCGTATTTGCATAAATAATATCCGTCCAACGTTGTTGTGTGGCCTGAATTTTACCATTCACCTGATCCAATCTTGAAATATACGCATGTCCGATTTCCAACCCCTCGGTCGGTCCAGTTCCGGCCGTGGTATAATCCAAAGCATCAAATTTACCCCACACTGCCTCGGCGCTGGGGTACTGAACTTCTGTTGAATTTTCATCAATCGTCTGGGTTTTATTTGACTTATCTTCTTTATTGTTCAACGGAACAATCGCGGTATCATAAACCGCCTTGGCACTGGGGTACTTGACGGCTGTTGAATTTTCATCAATCGTCTGGGTTTTATTAGAAAGTAATTCAAACGCATCAAAACCAGAAAACAATTCATTAATCGCGGCAACCAAACTGGTTTTATCCGACGTATCTAACCGCGACAACGAACCAGCAATCGAATCAACATAGCCCTTTGATGCAACGGCACGAACCTCTGCTGCATTGGCCGCACATACCGCCATACCGCCCATAAATAATCCAAGTGCGATTCGTTTCATATGTTCCCTTCCTTTTTCAACTTACTACAGTTATAGAAAAAAAAAGAAAATATGTCCAGCACAAAAACAAAAAATCAAGTACAAAAATTAAAATATTTTTATTTGCAATCCTGTTTTCGAATCGCTATTGAATACACCAATCACAAAAAACGACCAAAAACAATAAACGAAAGCAACCAAGAACCACAAAAAAAAGCAACAAAACCCCAAGGTCCCAAAACAAAATTACACATACATTCAATTATACATCCGAATCGATATTAAGTACACCGACCACAATAACAAAAATAAAAACCCAAGAATCAAAAACAAAAGAATCAAAAACAAAAGAACTAAAAAATAAAAAAGACCGTGATAATTCCACGAACATATGTTCACACCGGAATCATCAACAGTCTTTTTTTATCTAACCGGTTTTACTGTGGCTGAACAAAAACTTGGTCTGGCAATGACTGAGTCTGAGCTGCCGTACCATCAATAATTGTACCATCAACAGGTTTTGTTAAAATGGTCCATGCCAATTCACCATATTGACTGGTCAACACGCAAACAACCCCTTCTCCCGAACAAAGTGTTGGCATAGCTGGAAACGTCGTATTGATTTTACCATCTGCATCAATTGTGATATTATTACCATTTTTATACGTCGTAGTGATTTCACCAGAATCAGGATCAATGTTAATAAAATCACCTGCCGTAAGTTTATTCTGCTTTCCACCCAACGCGGTGAACACAGCCTTGGTTGTTGGCGCTGTATCATTATGCGTACCCGTATCCGCATTAACTTCCTGATCGAAGTCCTTTCCCTCTGCGACAACCTTACCATCTGTTTGCGTTACCTTGTTAAAGAAACCTGTAGATTGTGTATACGTACCATCTTCAATATCCCCCTGTACATTAGTTGGAATAGCACTACGCACACCTTCAATCGCTTCATGCACAGCCTTGGTTGTTGGCGCTGTATTATTATGCGTACCCGTGGTCGCATTAACTTCCTGATCGAAATCCGTTGTCCCTGCGGTAACCGCACCACCAGTTTGTGTTACACTGCTGATAAAACCAATATTAGTTGAGACATCCTGCCCATCAGTAAATGCATTCTGCTTTGAAGTTGCATATCCTTCAAAGGTATCAACCAAAGCTTCTGTAATACCAGAATTAACAGCCGCCATTTGATCATCATCTAACTTATCCTGCTTTTTATCCCACGCTTCATACACAGCCTTGGTTGTTGGCGCAGTATTTGTATGCGTACTCGTATCCAGACTAACCTCCGTATCAAACAATCTTTCCTCTGCAGAGACCTTACCATCTGTTTGCTTTACTTCGTAAAAGAAACCTTCATTTGTTGTATACGTACCATCTGCAATTTCCCCCTGTACACTAGTTGGAATAGCCCTCTTCACTTCATTAATAGCGCCAACCAAATCACTTTTAACTGTCGTGCCCAATTCACTCAATTTACCAGCAATAGAGTCAACATACCCCTTGGACGCAACGGCAACCGGCGCAGCATTAGCCTCGGCAACCGCACCCATCAAGATTGCAGCCGCAAATCCCGAAAACATAATATTTTTTACTTTCATTTTTTTCCTTCCTTTCTTTCGTTTTGTTTTGTTTTGTTTTTCTGTATTACACAGGGTTATTCTAGATCTCTCCAACTTATTCTAAACTTTTCAATCTTCTCCTATTAATCCAACTTGTACAAATAATATCATATTTTCAAAATTCGCACAAGCACATTTTTTCATTTTATTCAAATTAATTTAACGACATTGTTGTACTGGGCACCACCGCATCCAGCGTTAAATCCAACGGTTTAAAATCCCCACCAATAATTTCAATTGGCGCATAACTGACGTTTCCGGCATTATCAAAATTAACCACATAACTGCCCTGAGTCGCCGCCGAACGCAACACACCATCCAAATCAAAATTTTCCAATGTTTCACTAATGGCATTTAACTCATCGGTAACCGCCTTTTGCGTCATGGCACCGTCTTCGCTTTCCCCCGTTGTACCATATAATTTAGTCACACCTGCGGTTTGTGCATTACCCAAATCATATGTTGTACCCGTCGCGCTGATTACGCCACCTTCAATGGTGATGTTTTCACCCGCTTCATACGTTGTACCCGTCGCGCTGATTACATTATTTTCAATTTTAATATTTTCACCCGCCGTATATGTCGTATCTGTATCCGTCGCACTGATTACGCCATTTTCAATCGTAACATTGTCACCGGCTGAATACGTGGCACTGATTTCACCATTTTCAATTGCGATATTGTCACCAGCTGTATACGTTGTATCCGTCGCACTGATTACATTATTTTCAATTTTAATATTTTCACCCGCCGTATATGTCGTATCTGTATCCGTCGCGCTGATTACACCATTTTCAATTGTAACATTGTCACCGGCTGAATACGTCGTATCCGTCGCACTGATTACACCATTTTCAATTGCGATATTGTCACCCGCCGTATATGTCGTATCTGTATCCGTCGCACTAATTACGCCATTTTCAATTGTAACATTGTCACCGGCTGTATACGTCGTATCCGTCGCACTGATTACGCCGCCTTCGGAAATACTAACATTTTCACCCGCCGTGTAATCTTTTATCATATCCTTGGTCGCAAACTTGGCGTCTGCCTCGGCCTTGGTATAATAATTTGTTAATTCAGCCTGACCTGCGTTAATCCTATCAATCGCATCCTGCAATTCAGATTTTGCATCCGCCAATTCCTGTTTTGTCGCCAGACCTTCAATCGCCACATCAATCTGGTTTTCAACATCACTTGATGTAACAAAGCCCTCGATTGCATTCTCTACAGCTTCCAATCTTGCCTGCAAATCCGTAATTGCTTGGCCCATTGCTGAATCCGCACCCTGCAAAGCCACAATTGCTTCGTTCAAGCCCGCAATCGCCGCATCAACATAGGCCTTATTAACATCCGGCTGTTCAATTGCCGCAATCGCATTCTGCAACGCCACATCCGCAGCTTCCAGATTTGACTTAATGGCATCCACATATTCCTTGTTAACCAGCCCTTCGGTCGATGGGGTTGAATTTTTCAACTCATTAATCGCCGCCTGCAAGCCCGCATCCACCGCTTTTAATTCTTCAACCTTGGCATTCAAATCATCGGCAGTAATCATACCACCCTGCAAAGCCTCAATCGCCGCATTCATGGACACATCAGCCGATTCCAACGCATCCACCGCGCTTTGCAATTCTGACAAATCAGCAGATGTCAACAAACCATCTAAATCAGATTTTTTTGCATACTCGGACAAATCCGGAATAACAATCTCGTTAATTCTATCCTCTAAATCGCTCAGGCTTTCTTCGGACGCAAAATAATCATTCAAATCAATTTCTTCGGGCACACCATCCTGTACAATGGTCAAAATCCCATTTTCAAATTCAACTGTCGGATACTCGCCAGTCAATGAAGCAATTTCTTCCTTTAACCCTTCTACATCAACAACCAAATCATCCACAGTTTTTTTCAGGTCACTTATACTCGACTGTCCAGGATTAATAGTACCAGACGAAGACCCCGCACCACCCGGCAGCGCAACACCACCCAGATACTTACCAATTGACAAACGTGGCGCCGCAGCAGTACGCGTAGATGACACTTTCGACGACGCTGTCGATTTAGCAGCGGTCGTACGCAACGAGCCCGCACGCACAGACCCAACCGTTCCGGTCGTTGGCTTTGCCCCGGCCGTCGCCGCACTAGAAGCACTAGAATAGGTCCCTGCCCCACCCAGCGAACGCACCGCAGACGCACCGAATGATGGCAACGCAATCACCGTGCCCAACACACAAATTATTGATAATGTTGAAATTTTTAATTCTGTTTTCATAAACCCTCAACTCCACTATTCTAAAGTTTATCACATTTTGCGAATCGGAACAACAACCTTTTTCCTAAAAAATCATTTTTTTAGAATTCATACCGCAATCCAACCGATACAGAATTATCTAAAATCAAACCAATCTCATTCTTAAAGTGGGTTCCCGAAACATCTACACCACCAATATAGGTACCTTGTGCAAACACACGCTCTTGTTCTGTCCCATCAAACATCGCCAGGCGATAACGAAAATCCAGCACCAAATTATGCTCCAATTTATATGTCCACCCCGCCATTAACGCACCCATCAACGAAAGACTATATTTGCTACGTTCACCACCTACAAACATCATAGTATCCAGCACGGTTTTTGGCAACGCCGCCCCCACACCTGCACCAATATACAAGCCATTTGCAAAATCACGATAAACATTGGCAATTAAATACGGTACCGTCAGCTCAAAATTATAACCTTGGTCGTTATCCTCAAAGCTCCCAATCAGCCCAGCCTCAAATTCTCCGCGCCAAAAATCACCAATTGTACGTCCAAGAAAAACACCGCCACCAAAAACAGCCTCTGCAAAACTTTCCTTATCATCATCAACACCAATATCTGGCTTTGTGCTGTATTCATTATCCCAACTCAACAAACTCAGACCTAAACGTCCCCCTACATACCAACTCATTTCAGCCTGGCTTTTATCAGCCTTTGGCTCTGCACATGAACCACAACGACCTGAATTACACCCTGTTTTAACCTTATCGGCACAATTCTTTATCGTCACACATGAACCACAACAACCTGAATTACACCCTGTTTTAACCTTATCGGCACAATTCTTTATCGTCACACATGAACCACAACAACCTGAATTACACCCTGTTTTAGCCTTGTCCGTATAATCATAGACAACCTTATAAGCACCATTTGAAGTACGATACAAATAACCAGGGGTCGCATTCGCCGCAGCTGTCACCATCACACCCAAACACACTACAGACATTATTTTATTCATGATATTTATCCTCCACTTTTTCCCATAGTGTATCACAAAAGCTAACTTTTCCCAAACAAAAAAACAGTTATTGACATCATTCTGGGAAATCTGCTAATTTGCCTGGGCAGACAATACAAGAAAGGATTAAGAAATGAAAAAATATTTCTTTATTTTTATGGCCGCATCCATTTCAGCATGTACACACGTTCCATCAACAATCGATGGGAACCAGGTTTTTTTCTCGTTTGATTCCGCTAAAATTTCCGACGAAGCGCGCGACACACTGGAATCCCAGGCACTATATATGAAGAAACACCCAGATACCAACATCGTCATAGAAGGCCACTGTGACGAACGCGGTTCGACCGAATACAACCTGGCACTGGGCGCACAACGCGCAAACAATGCAGCACATGTCATTATACAAGACGGCATCGAACCAGAACGCATCAAAACGATATCCTATGGCAAGGAAAAACCAATCTATACTGGCACCGGCGAAAAAGTTTGGTCTAAAAACCGAAATGCCACAACCCGTATAAAATAATAAAAATCCCGCCCAGCGGGATTTTTATTTGACGATATATTTTTTTTCTATTATATTTTAAGCATGGAAGAAAAGACAGCAATCTCGTTTGCAAATGTGGCGGCACGCTATGATGGGACGCCCGAAATATTAACTGATGTTTCTTTTAATATCAGTAACGGTGCATTTTATTTTCTATCGGGCGCATCCGGCGCGGGCAAAACAACCTTGTTGCGCCTTATATATCAATTACACAAACCTTCACGCGGTCAAATCAAACTGTTCGGCCACATAACAAATGATATGACACGCGACGAAATCACACACATTCGCCAGAAAATGGCAATTGTATTTCAATCTTATTCGCTGTTATCTCACCTGTCGGTGTTTGATAATGTTGCCCTGCCCCTGCGCGTACGTGGCGTGGCCGAGGGCAAGATAAAAAAACTGGTGTCCAAGGTTTTGGATTGGGTTGGCCTGGGCAAGTATGCAGATGCGGCCCCTATGTCATTGTCCGGCGGGCAACAGCAACGTGTATCTGTCGCCCGCGCAATTATTGTCCAGCCATCTATCCTGCTGGCGGACGAACCGACGGGAAACCTGGACGATGAAAACGCATCACGTCTAATGGAACTGTTTATCCAGATGAACAAAATGTTTGGCACAACCATCATCCTTGCAACACACAATAAAAAGTTAATGGAAACATACAAATTCCCGGTTATACACGTTGAAAACCAACGCGTCAGTTTTACCGGCAAATCGGCACCTGTCACGCCACGCAAAACCGAAACAGAAACAAAACGCATATGGCGGGGGCCAAAACCACAAACTTATTTCACAGAACTGTCCAAACAATTTGACGATATCGGGAACGCATAAAAGATGAAGAAACCAACTGTATTTTCACTAGTCCGCGAACAATCTGTGTTTATGACTGCAATCATGTCGTTGTTGACATTTCTAGCTGTACTTGCCCTGGGAATCGCGCTGTCTATTGGGACGGGTGTTATGCGTTGGAATTCCCAATGGGAATTATTCGCCACGGTCCAGGTTGTAAATCCTGATTACATTGACAAGACAAAAAAAATCATTACCGATAACACAGATAAAATCAAAACACTAAATGAAATCAGCACCGAACAAATGACTGATTTGATGTCACCTTGGATTTCTGGGGGCGGTGTGTTGAAAAACTATCTGCCAAAGATGTGGGAAATCGAATTCAAAAACGCAGACGACATGAAAATCATTGGCGAACAAATTTCCAAAAACGCCCGTTTTTTAACACATGCATCCGCCCTTAAATCATCAACCGGCGCGGGATGGAAAATGATTCTGATGTCGTCCTTCATATTGATTTTAACCCTGGGGGCAATTGGTATATGCATTTCATACATCGCGCGCAACACAGCAATGTTGCACCGTCGTGAATTAGAAATCTTGAACCAGATTGGCGCATCAGACAACTTTGTCGCCCGCCAAATGCAAACGATTGTTGCAAAAATCAGCGCAACCGCCACCACAATTGGCTTCATTGTCGCTACGCCTGTATTATTACTGATTATATCTACCGCACACAGCACGCGCGTTGGATTAATGGCGATGTTAGGACTGTCGGGCGCGGGCTGGTTCATATTATTCCTGTTACCGGTGGCGATTGTTATATTTTCAATTTGGACAACACGCCGCACCACAATTAAAATATTACAAAACACCTAACACATGCGAAAAATACTAACACCATCTTTTGTAATATTCGCCTGTTTTATTCTGGGTGGCATGATTTTCAAATCAGTTGCCCCAATCCAATGCGGAACAATCTATCCAAACGACAGCATTTTTGTCTTAACCGGCGACGAACGCAGAATTCCATTTGCGATGCGCAAAATGCGTGAATTTCCAACGGCAGACCTTTACATTATCGGTGCCGGCGCCCAGGGCAAAATTGATATTGCGCGCCCCGTCATGATTGAATCCAGATCAAAATCCACATATCAAAATGCCCTTGCCATACGTGAAATCGCAATGGCACGCAACCTGAAACGCGTTGTCATAATTACAACCGAAGACCATATAAACCGCGCCACATACCTGATAAAAAATGAATTACCAATGGTAAACGTTGTCGCATGCCCCGCCACTTTAACCGGAATGCCCCCCACAAAAAGACTTGAAAGATGGGCAACAGAATATATAAAATACATCGCAACTATGTTCGGCATCAAAGAAAGTTAATATAATCAAAAGGGAAAGCCATGTTCAGAACAATATTATTCAAAATCATACTGGGGATTTATTTTACATTATGGGCGCCATTTTTGTTGTTGGGTTTAACATCCAGTAAATTGTCCCGCAAACTGGTAAATATAGACGCAGCGGGTGTTCTGGTGGTGGCACGCCTAATTGCAGGTATCAAGTACAAGGTACACTATCCATCTGAATCCGAAAACGGTATTCCAAACCTGCCGAACGGCAACAAACGCCTGGACGGCAAATCAATTATCGCCGCCAAACACATGTCTATTTTAGAAATTGCCGTTATTTCCCAGGTCGTCCCCAACACATTTTTTATCCTAAAACGCGAATTGCTATGGATACCGATTTATGGCTGGGCTTTTTGGCGTGCGGGCATGATTGGCGTCAATCGCGCACGCGGCAAAACAAATATGAAACAATTGGCAACCGCGGTTGAAAAACGTGTTTTAAACGGTTCCACCCTGGTTATATTCCCCGAAGGTACACGTGCAAAACCCGGCGAACACATCCCATTAAAACGCGGTCTGTTGTTATTGGCACATACATTAAAACTGCCTATTTTACCAGTTGGCACGGACGCGGGACTATATTGGCCAAAGCACGGCCGTATGCACCCGGGCACAGCAAACGTATGGTTTGAACCATTATTACCATGCAACGCATCGCTGGAGGAAATATCTGATGCCATCAACCGCCACAGCGCATAAAAGATAAAAAAACGCCATTTCGGCGTTTTTTTATCTTTTTCTTTTATAATTTTCACACAAACATTTCATTCTAGTATCAAGTAACCGCTTTGCTGCTTCAGGACTATCACAATGCACTTCCTGTTTTTTTCCATTCTCGTCTATATAATTTCTTATAACCTTATCGTTAATAACTGGAAAAAAAGCATACTCGGAATCATACACGAAATATTCAGTATATTTAATACCCAGTCTACACCCATTTTCACACCCTTTACATTTCCGAATAAAAACTGTTTTATAAAAATCTTCAATTGGCATTTCACCCCCCTTTTTAATTACTTCACGACGAAGAATAGCAAAAAAACAAACCAATCCAACAAAAAATCGACAAAGAAATTAATAGCACAACTTATTTGCACCACGGCGCACGTTTTCCGCCACTATACGGGCGCGCCAACCCAGAATCAATCATAACCCGCCCAACATCACGCCCATCGGGCAAAATCACATTGGCATTTATTCGCCCCAAATATTTATCATCCTTGATGTTTTCCAGTTCTACAACCGTGCCACGCGGTATCAACACCCCAAGCAAATCACGTGCATTTTGTGCCATAACCTTTTCCGCCATGCATTTACCATTCATTTCGGGTGTATCAACGTTAATCAAACGAACACGCACAGTAATTTCAACATCCGCATCCAATTTAACACCCGCTGAAAAAGTATCCCCGTCAAAAATATAATCAACCACCGCCGGCACCGCATTTGCCACCCCAGACACAAACATACATATAATAAAAATTAATAATTTCCTCATTATATACTCTTTGCTCATTGTTATTTGCTCTTTAATAAAATCCCGCCTGGCGGGATTTTATTTTTACGGCAACCGTGGCGACCACGTTGGCTCCAGTCCATTTACCCCATCTGGCAATTCAATATCATAGATATTTTGTCCCGTTATATCCACGCTGCGAATATGACTAATACGTTCAATGCCGTCAATTGCCTTTTCCGTTTCATAGTACACTATGCGACGGGACCCCGGCGCCCAAGATGGTGCCTCCATAAACCAGCCACCCGCCAAAATCTTTTCATTACGACCACGTGAATCCATAACCCCAACATAGAACGTATCATCAGCAATCTTGGTGAACGCAATAAACTGACCATCTGGCGACCACGCAGGCGTCGCATACCGCCCCGCCCCATACGTCAAACGTTCAACCGCCCCTGTTTCCAGGTCCAGCACATGAATTTGTTGACGTCCCGAACGATCGGAATTAAACGCTATTTTCTTGCCATCTGGCGAATAAGACGGACTGGTGTTAATTGAATTACCAAACGTCAACTGACGTAATTCTTTGGTTTCAATATTATATTCATATATATGTGTAATACCCTTTTTAACCAACGATATTGCCACCCGCGTGCCATCAGGCGAAAAACGTGGTGCAAAATTCATTCCGCCAAACTGTCCCAAACGACGCTGTTCCCCTGTATCCAAATCCAAAGTCCAAACCATTGGGTCATCATTATAATAAGACAAGAACACAATCGACTGCATATTCGGCGAAAAATGTGGTGACATAACAAAACTGTCTGCATCCGACAAATACCGCATACCATATCCATCTTGATCCACAATCGCCATACGCTTTGTACGATCGTGCACAGGTCCAGTTTCGGCAATAAATACAATCTGGGTATCAAAATATCCAATTTCACCGGTCAGGCGTTCATAAATCGCATCCGCCATAATATGTGCCAAACGTCGTACAGACCCGCGCGATGCAACCAAGGACTGCGCTTCTATCTGTTCACGCCCACTAACATCCCAGACAAAAAATTCCAATCTATATTGATTATCAGATTCCGCCGATAATTTTGCCTGAACCAAAACCTGGGTTTTTATTGCCGCCCAGGACTGAAAATTCGGCATTTCATGCATTTTTACATACTCAGGAAATGCATCATGATTTACAATTCGAAACAACCCGGTACGTTTCAGGTCCGCTTCCACAACCTCACGTATCATGGCTGCATCCTTGGAACGCACATCACCCAAGACATCAAATTTTTGCACAGCAATCGAAATAGGATTTGCCGCCCCCGCAACAATATCAACCTTTAACTCGGCACGTGCAGGCAAAGCCAAAAACACACCCAAAGCAAACACAAGTAATTTTTTTAACATACAAAGACCTTCCTTAAAAAACATATACGTCAATTTTATATGCAGAATATTCAAAAATCAAACCCTATTTGCTAATTGCTCTGTGCGCATTGCGCGTTGATTTACACCCGCCCACACACCCCACAATACACCAGTAATCACAAGTGTAAATATATTTGTATTGACAATTGTATTTACATTGGTATAGTGCATTGTAATGACCGTGGTATTGCGGTCTGTATAGAGGATTGTCCATGCCAAACGTTATGCAACAATTGTTCATTATGAACATTGAAACACTGTTAAAAGAATACGCCGCATACAAGGCGTTTAACAAATCAGACTGCGTTATTAATATGCGCATTCCGCGCCCTATTTTGGACAAGATTAAAGAACTGGCTGACGCACAACACGTCCCCTATCAATCATTGATATCATCGGTTCTGTTTTCCCTGGCAAACATCGAAGATGGAAAATAACACTAAACACACGAACAAATGCCCTGCGGCAGACAGTCACACAATTCACACCAACAAATAAAATATCACAACATACGCCCCGAACAAGACATATTTCAAACACCCATATCCCGGGCGCAATCCGAACCATCCCGCACCGAACGCGATTTCATATTAAAATACAGCAACGAAAAAATCAGATAAATTACACAATAATAAAAACCCCGCATTACGCGGGATTTTTATTAATTACCAAAAAATTCTGGCACACAGCCCATAGACCCACCTTCACCTGTCATGGTCATAAAGATACTTAACACCGTACCGATACCAAACAACAGGATGAATCCAATCAACATTGGAATACCCTTGTTTTTCACTTCATCGGTTGGATTAATCGCCTTACCACCAGAAATATAGCCCCATGCCCAACCGGCAATCGTGATACCCGCACCAACAAACGCCAAAGTCTGAATAATTTCAAAAATATCACTAAACTTTTCCGCCAACATGCACAATGCATCATCTGCGCCACTTGCCGCCATGGACGAAGACACAGACGCCATTACACCAACAATTGCAAAATTCAATCTTTTCATCAGTTTTTTCATATAAAACCCCTTTTTCCTTTTCCACAATTATATCACAACAAACCCCACATTTCAAACAATATAAATAAAATGATTTACTACATTACCCGGCAAAAAATTAAATAGAATGATTTAGATAAAAACAAATCGGGTATCGTAGTGTACAGACGCTACATGAGATACCCGATTTGTTTTTAGATGAATTATTATATTTAATTTTTTATTTTGCCCGTTCGACGTATTCCAACGTTTCAGTATTCACAACAATCTTTTCACCCTGTTCGATAAACAGCGGAACCTGAACACGAACACCATTGTCCAAGATGGCGGGCTTGCCACCACTGGATGATACGGTCTGCCCCTTTAACGCAGGTTCAGTTTCTTCGACAACTGCAATTACCGTTTTTGGCAAAGAAATGGAAACGGGCTGCCCCTCGACAAAGTTTGCCTTGACCACCATTTCCGGTGCAAGGAATTTCATAGCCTCGCCCAGTGAATCCACCGGCATTGTGAACTGTTCATAATCCGACAAATTCATAAAGAACGCATCTGTTCCATCGGCATACAGATACTGACAATCAAAATCTTCGACCATCAGTTTTTCAACCTTATCTTCGGCGCGCCAACGGTCGCCCCCCTTGTTGCCCGAATCAATATCGCGCAGGTCGGCCTGAACAAACGCACCACCCTTGCCTGGTTTAACCTTGGTAATGGATGTAACTGAATAACGTTTTCCGTTATGAGAAATCACCCAACCCACACGCATATCATTTGCAATATAAGATGCCATTTTATACCCCTTTTAATTAATTGATTTGATTATAAAAATTTCCCACACAAACGCAAGCCATTATTGCATTTCGCGTTTACGGGCCCAATATCGATCAATACTGTCCATAATTAATTTATCCGCCGTTGCACGATCCGCCCAACCCATCACCTTGGACCACTTGTTAGGTTGCAAATCCTTGTAATGCTGAAAAAAATATTCTATTTTCGACCGCAGAATTTCCGGCAACTGTTCAACAAATTCTGTCTTTTCATAATATGGGTCAATTTTATCACGTGGCACACAGATAATTTTTTCATCACCGCCCGCCTGATCTTCCATCAACAATGCGCCGATTGGACGAACCTCAATCAACACACCTGGGCGCAATGGCGCATTACATACAACCACACAATCCAATGGGTCGCCATCATCACCCAACGTTCCCGGAAAATAACCATAGTTTGCTGGATACGCCATCGGCGCATGTAAAATACGATCAACCTTTAACAGACCGGTTTCCTTGTCAATTTCATATTTCACATGCCCATCTTCAGGGATTTCAATAATTGCATTCATTTTTTTTGGTGGCATCTCCCCAGCTGCCATTTGTTCCAACGTCATAAATAACCTCTTTAATATTAGTTGACAAATAATATCATAAAAAAAAGCAATTGCAATTTATTAAGGCAAATAAAAGTTTATCTTAGTGATAAGTGGTCAGTGTAAGTGGTAAGTGATGGCACTATAATGTGCGGCATTCGCCGCACACATCCACTAACCACTAGACACTTGCACTAACCACTAAAAAATCCCCGTTCCCGGGGATTTTTCATTTCCTACATGCGCATTGGCATTAACACATACAACGCATCCGTATCTTTGTCCACGGAATTGATTTTCGTAGGCGCTAATGGGTCCTGCATTTCCATCTGGAATTTTTCGCCTTCGACCTGACCGGCAACATCCAGCAAGAATTTCACATTAAACACAACCGTGAATGATGCATCACCATTGTATTCAATATCTAATTCCTGGGTTGCGGTACCGGCATCTGGACTGGACGCATTGATAACCAACTTATTCATGCTGAATGTCAACTGAACAGATTTTGTTTTATCAACACTTGCAACCGAAACCAAGTCAACCGCATTAATAAACTGCTTTCTGTCCAAAATTGCGATTTTGTCATTTCCCTTTGGAATTACAACGCGATAATTTGGATATTGCGCATCAACCAGTTTGCTGGTTAATGTTGCAGAACCAACCGTAAAGCGCGCCTTGGTATCAGACAATTCAACCAAAACATCATCAACATTGGCGTCTTCCAGCAACTTAGATAATTCACCAATTACACGACGTGGCAAAATAACCGACGGCATTTCCGCGCTGCCCGCGGGGGCCGGCATTGCACACAACGCCATACGTTGCGCGTCCGTTGCAACGGCGGTTAATTTCTTTTCATCGCCTTCGTCTGCAATATGGAAATAGATACCCCCCAAATGATAACGAACATCATCTGTTGGAATTGCAAATTTAGTTTGATTAATCAGATGTGCTAAATCACCCGTTGTCATCTGGAATTTTGTTGTCAGATTGCTGCCCGCCATGGCTGGGAAATTTTCCGCCGGCAATGTCGGCAAACGGAACACCGCACGACCACTGGACACAACCAGCTGGTCGCCAGACTGTTTGAATGAAATTTCCGCATCATCTGGCAACTTGCGCACAATATCATACAACATTTGAACTGGAACGGTTATCTTGCCCCCCAGTGTAATATCGGCGGCAACATGTTCAACCAATTCTAAATCCACATTTGTCGCAGACAGAATTAAATCATCTGCGGCTTCGATCTTAACATTCATCAAAATCGGCAATGTTGCGCGCTTTTCCACAATCGACTGCATATGCCCCAGCGCACGTATCAAAACCTGACGAAACACTGAAAATTCCATTATAATACTCCTGTTTCCTTATATGTATTTGTGTACCCTACACTCTTTTGTCCTAAGCATACCAAAAAACCCCGATTCGGTGCAAGACCAAAAGAACACCCCAAAAAGATAAAATCGTACCCCATACTCCTAGCAGCGGGGCAGAAATAAATTAGAATGATTTAGATAAAACCAAATCGGGCATCGTAGTGTACAGACGCTACATGAGATGCCCGATTTGATTTTAGATGAATTATTATAATTTATTGTAAATAAAAGATAATGGTATAGATGTGCGCAGTGCCGTCCCCGTAGTGTACATATCGCTACATGTGGGGGCGGCACCGCACACAGATATGCCATTAGATTTTATGAAATAAATTAGAATGATTAAGATACGCACGAACCCGCAACCGTAGTGTACAAATCGCTACATGAGGTTGCGGGTTCGTTCGTAGATTGATTATTATAATTTATTTATACAAGACTTTTTCCAATTTGGCGCGTAACTTCTTGATATCCTCATACTTGGTAATCTTGCCACGTTCTGCGATGGAAATATCGCCACTTTCTTCGGACACGACCAAGACAACGGCACTTGAAACCTCGCTTAGCCCCAGGGCGGCACGATGACGCGTACCATATTTCCAATTCAAATTATTCTGTGACAATGGCAAAATTCCACCCGCGTATGCAATACGATTATTTTCAATAATAACCGCCCCGTCATGTAATGGCGTTTTATTAAAGAAAATAGTCAGCAACAATTCGCTACTGATTTTTGCATCAATCGCAATACCCTTTTTATCAATCGCACTTTCGTCCAAACCGGTCGGAAAAACAATCAAGGCACCCGTATGCTTGCCAGACATATATTCAACGGCGCTAACAATCGCATCCAAAGATTTCGTATCCTGTTTGCGATTTGCGCCCGCCTTTAACATACGACGCAACCCCTGAACATTACCCATCAATGCCATAAACTTACGCAATTCGGGCTGAAAAACAACAATCAAACTTAACGACAAGAACAAAGCCGTGTAATGCAAAAATGTCGCCAGCAAATTTAAATGTACCAACGGCAAGATAAAACTTAGCACCCAAAGCCCTGCCAACCCCAGTAACCCACGCACCAACTTTTCAGACTGGGTATTTTGAATAAAACTGCGATAGAACATATACATTAATATCGCGATAATTAAAATTTGCACCAAACCAATCCAATCGAACATATTTTTTCTCCTTTAATTTTTATTTTGTTCCAAAAACCGAATCAACCAAATCTTCCATTGGTGTTCGCATCCATGCTGGGTCATCACGATACAGCGGTGCGCCACGTTCCATTGCCGTCTCGCACGGACTTCCATCCGCTAACCAGTTTTCCAACAAGTCCCCCGCAACCAAACCAATGCCTGCACCGGCGACCAATCCAATTCCGCCCGTAAACGGTGCCAACAACAATCCCAACCCGGTGGCAGACGCAACCTTACCCGCAACTGCGGCACCACTGATACGCGCCACTGGTTCGGACAAATTTCCAGTTAACTCAATCGAATTCACAACATTCCCAGTCAAGGACAATTTCAATCCACGAACTGGCACAGTCGTCAATGCTAATTTCATTTCTTCATCGCCCAAATCCAGCATACCTGCCAAACGAACGTTAATCGCATTTGTTTCAATCGCCACACCATTTTGTGTTTCTATCAACCCATCACGCAAATTAACATTAACCGCGACACATGAAATTGTAATCTGATTGTGCTTCTTTTCCGAACTAAACAAATCTTGGACACTATGCCGCAGGGATGTTAAAAAATCAGTCCCATACATATACGAAACCAGCGCAGAATGTGCATACCCCGGCGCCACCGAATACACATAAACAGGCCCCGTTATAGTCTGCATAACCTGGGACAAATTTTCCCCATTTGCCCGCACATAAAATTCAAAATTCATCGGCAAATCTGACAAGAAATTAGTCTTATGCACCGCACGCAATATTTCACCAACATAAATCTGTTTCCCGATTGCCGCCGCCTGTAATGTAATACGTCCATTCTGTTCTAAATCCGCATCAATACCCATTTTTATATTTCCCTGGGCAACACCAGTATCAATATCGATTCTTGCCCGATTATCACGCAATGAAACAGCCAAATCTAAATCATCCAAATCGAAATCTCGATACATTTCCAACTTGCCCAGATGCACACGCACATTGAACGTGCGCCCATACAAATATTTTCCAAACAGCGGAATATCTTTGAACACATTTAATTTGCGATTTTCGCGACCACCCGTCCTTGCATAAAGTTCCGGGAACAAATCCACTAAATCAACATTTGGTGAATCTATATTCGCATTCAGCACACCACCCGCTTCACTCCAATCCCAATCACCAGAAACAGTAAATTCCGTATTATTCACACGCACGACCGATTTTCGCAACGTTATCTTTTTCCAATCAAAACCACCTGCAACATTCAATCGCAACGACGGCACATCGCGCAAATCCAACCCAAATATTTCGCCAATCAAAGATGGTTCTGGAACATCTCCCTTAATAATAAAATCAATGGGGGCTTTGCTGGTCCCTTCCAACGCAACATTCGCAATCAATGCATCACCACCTGTGGACAAAGCGACCTGAACCGGATAAACTTTACGTTCTGCATTATATTCCCCCAATTGCACAATAAACGGCAACACATCTTTATCCGCCTTAACCCAGCCCGAATATTCACGTCCCGCCTTGTGCAACATCAAACGAATATGAAAGCCCGCCAACGAATACTTTTCACCTAAAATATTTGCACTCAGATTTTTAATCTCTACTCCACCAAGTCCCACATCCTTGAACGGGTATTTATCAGGCACCGAATTTTCAATCTTTGGCTCGTCCGTTTTTTTTGCCAATGACGCCACAGAATACTGACCCGTGGCATTTTTCTCTATATTAATTTCTGCATCGTACACCTTGACATTTTGGATAGTAGGTCTGTCCCGAAACAACGATATTAAATTCAAACGAACATCAATTTTATCGGCACTAAATGCATATTTATTTTTTGCCCAAGATTCATTTGCGATACGCACCTGGTTCAATTCAACATGTGGTCGCAACGAAAACTTCCAAGAAACAGCCCCATCAATTTCAACCGGCAACCCTGTCGCATCGCGCAAAATAGACAGCAAATTCCCCCGCAAAGATTCCAGATTTATCTGACTTAACGCCACAACAATTGCTACCACCAACCCTATGACGAACAACCCCAGGATTCTAACAATCGGAAAAAAAATACTTTTTCTTACCTTCATGGCAACTTAAATTCCAAGAATCGCATCACAGGCACCATAAATTCTGGTACCGCGGCACGTAAAGTTATCATTCGTCCCGTCGCCGGGTGCTGGAATGTTAACTTATATGCAAATAAAAACAAGTTGTTTGTTTTCAGCACACTTTCCAACGGCCCATCAACCATACAACGTCCACCGTACAGGCTATCGCCAACAATTGGCGCGTTTAACGAAAACGCACTGTGCAGACGCAATTGATGTGTACGCCCGGTTTTCGGCGAAAATCGCACCCAGGACACACAACCCGCCGCATTTGACAACACATCGTATTCTGTAATTGCACGCTGTGGACGCGGTCCTGTTCCATTATTCAGGCGTGTGGGATTATCAAACACCTGCCCCTTTAACATAAAATTATCAATCACCCCATGCGCCGGCTTAACATCGCCATTTAATAGTGCCAAATATTCCTTGTGCGCAGTTTTATTTTGAAATTGTGCACTCAGATTCTGTGCCGCCCGCTGATTTTTTGCTACAACCAAGATTCCACTGGTTTCTCGGTCCAATCGATGCACCAGCGCAATTTTATCATACGGAAACAAAGCTGCCGCCATTTTATCAATTGACTTTCTGATACCGGTTCCACCCTGCACCGCAAGACCGGCGGGCTTATTAAATACGACAACATCCGCATCGTTGTGAATAATACACTTGCGCAATTCCTCTAAATCAGTCAAAGAAAAATGCTCGCCACTTTCTGTTTTTTTATGTCCCACAATCGCATAGCCGGCAATGGTTGGTGGCACGCGTACCGCATCCCCTTCGCGCAGAATTTCGGTTCCCCTTACCCGCTTGGAATTAACACGAATTTGTCCCCCCCGGCACAACTTATAAAATTCCCGCTGGGGCATTGACGGAAATTGCCGCAAGAACCAGCGCAACAAACGCGTTCCATCTTCTACCTTGGAAACTGTAATAAAATCTGCCATCTGCGCCCCCACTTGGCATAAATTCACAAATTACTCACCATAAACTATCTGAACAGAATTAGTTCCATTTGTCCCATCACACGAACCTGTTGCACCGCCCTGTTTGCCACCCGACAACTGATACCCAACCGAATCGGACCATGCCTTGGCAACCAAAGATTCGCATTCACTCTGTCCCAAACCATCAATGCCGACAATAAACTGACGCGGATTTGACGGATCAACCGACAATGTGTAATTTCCACCATATGGATTTTTATTACTCATACCAATTGCGCCAAAAATCGTGGTTCCATTCATATTTGAAAAATCATCATATTCGCCGTGAATGTTGCGTACCATAGTCACCATTTGCACAACCTGGTCATTAACGCTTGTTAACTTCTGCGTACGCATTGCTGTCGAAATCATACCAATTGCCCCAACGGTGATAACACCCATAATCGCCAACACGCCCAACATTTCAATCATAGAACGACCGGATTCTTGATTCATTGAAAAACCTCTTATTTGCTATTTAACAATTAATATTCTATCATAAAGATTATGAATATTCAATTTTCTGATTTAATTGAAAACGCGCCCCACGCCCCCGGCGTGTATAAAATGTATGACGCGGAAAACAATCTGCTATACGTGGGCAAGGCCAAGAACCTGTCCAACCGCCTGCACCAGTACCTGGACATATCAAAACTTGAATTACATAAACAGGTTATGCGCACATTGGTTGCGCGTGTTGATTGGGAAACCGTTCCAACCGAATCAGACGCCCTGATTCGCGAACAAGAATTAATTAAAACGCAAAAGCCAAAATATAACATTATGCTGACCGACGGGAAAATGTACCCAATGTTGGCATTAACATCGGGCGACTTTCCACGTCTGTTAAAATTCCGCGGAAAAATTTCCCAGCGTCGCGATGTCTTTGGCCCATATCCGTCTGTATCGGCATTAAACGAAACGATAAAAACGATTCAACGCGTATGCCAAATCCGTACATGTACCGACACACAAATGCGCAATCGCACGCGTCCATGTTTATTACATCAAATCGGACGTTGCAACGCACCATGCACAAACCCCGACAAACAAAAATACGCAGAAAACGTGCGTACAGCGCGAAAAATCCTGACTGGGGACAGCGAACCAATTATCGCAGACCTGACCCAACAGATGCGCGAACATTCCGCAAACATGGACTTTGAAAACGCCGCCATTATTCGCGACAAAATTGCCGCACTAACACACACATCAAATCGTGGAAAACGCCAAAACAATGCGCATAGCGCGATTTTAGACTGGGACAAAAATGTATCAGAATTGGAAAAATGGCTGGGCATAAAAATAGAACTGGCGGGTGTATTTGATAATTCACACCTGTTTGGCAAACAGCCCGTCGGCGCCATGATAACATTTGGACACAACGGTTTTGAAAAATCCGGCTATCGTCATTTCAAATTAATTGACAAATCGCGCGCAGGCAATGACATTGCCATGATGTCTGAATTTGTTCACCGCGCGGTCGAACGTGGTCCAAAACTAAGTCTAATAATTGTTGATGGTGGCATGGCTCAATGGAACATAGCCAACCGCGCATCTGGTGGCATACCGGTCTTTGGCGTGACCAAGGGCGCGGTTCGCGACGGCGACGAACACTTTATATTGCCCGACGGCACAATATATCGCGACCTGCCCAAGGATTCGCCCCTGTTTTTAATGTTGCGCGCCGTCCGCGACGAAGCACACCGTTTTGTAATCACATACCACCGCAACGTACGCGCGAAACAGTTAACCGCGTCCGTCCTGGATGAAATCGACGGCATTGGTCCGACACGCAAACGTGCACTTTTACAACACTTTGGCTCTGTCCGTGCGATTATGGACGCCGATATAAATGCCCTGGGGCATGTCCCCGGACTTGGGAAAAATGCCGCAGAAAAAATATATGCCCATTTTCATCAATAAGTGATATAATATGCTTATTCATATATTTATTAACCAAAGGAGAAACTATATGAAATTCTTTGTTAACTTTTTATCAGCATTCCGCATCGCCGCATCGTTTGCGATTATACCAACATTAATGTTCCAGATGTTTTGGACGACATTTATCTTGTACGTCCTTGCGGCTGTGTCCGATTGGTTTGATGGATACCTGGCGCGTAAATACAACGCATGCACCAAGATTGGTGGTGTAATGGATCACATCGGCGATAAATTGCTGGTTGTGAACACATTGATAATGCTGTCTATTATGATGCCGGTATGGTTTGTTGTTGTCCCTGTTATATTAATGATTGTGCGTGAACTGTACATTTCTGGCCTGCGTGAATTTCTGGGCACCCAGAAAATCGAAATGCCGGTACCCAAGGCACGCTTTTCCATGGGCAAAATCAAAACCACATTGCAAATGATTTCAATTGCGGCATTCTTATTAATCTTTGCGATTGGCACATTAATCACACCTGCATCTGACAGTCGCACATTAATGTACCTGATTTATATATTGCCACAAGTTGGCATTTGGGGCTTGTGGTTATCATTGGTTGCGTCCGTCTGGTCTGCGACCCAGTACACAAAAACCTTCCTGGGGCACCTGAAAAAGATGAAGTAAAAAAACACGCTATACGCATAAAAACCGGCATTTTGCCGGTTTTTTTAATTCAACAACCTCACAAACTCGCGCGCTACCTTTTTTATCCCCTTTTCCTTGAATGCAATAGTCAGTATCGCACCAGCATCTTCTATAACAACGCCAGCTCCCAACTCATCGTGGGCAACTAATTTACCTAGCATGGAAATTTGTTTTTGAATTTTTGGCTTTTGTGACACACGGTTATAATTATACGTCGGCGCATATGCGCGTGGGGCACCGCCCTGAAAATCTAAATAGCGATTGTCCATTTCAGTAATAAAACGACTGGGCGAATTGTATGTACGCGTACCAAATACAAATCGTGTCATGGCATTTGATATAACACAACGACGGCGGGCACGCGTGATTGCGACATAGGCAAGACGACGTTCTTCTTCGATGGCGCCTTCGTTGATTGCCTTGTCATTGGGGAAAATACCTTCTTCCCAGGCTGGCAGGAATACCGTATCAAACTCCAGCCCCTTGGCCGCATGGATTGTCATTATGCTGACAGTATTAGCATTTTGCGGCGTATCGTTTGTATCGTTATCATCGGTCATCATTAATGCCGCCTGTTCCAAGAATTCAGGCAAACTGTCATACTTAGAAATAACAGACGTTAATAATTCACGAATGTTTGCCATTCTGTCGGGTGCGTCCGAATCTTTGGACTCGGTCCACATTTTCATGTACCCCGTGCGTTCCAATAATATTTTCGCCGCATCACGTGGCGGCATGGATGCCCATTCAAAATCAAATGCAGACAAAAACTCATCCGCCGCCGCACGCAGTTTCGGCGACAATTTCGCATTGTGCAACGCCCCCATTAATGTTCCGCCCATTGCGCGTAAATTCACGATTGCCTTGTCTCCAAAACCACGACGTGGTTTTGCAATAACACGCAGAAAGGACATATCATCAAACGGATATACCAATAATCGCAAATACGCAATAACATCACGAATTTCCATGCGGTCATAGAATTTCGTCGCACCAATTAATTTATATGGAATTGCGCGTTGTGCAAATTCTTCTTCGAATATGCGGGACAGACTGCCCGCGCGAATCAGCAGAGCAAATTTGGTAAAATCCGTCGCCGCATCACGTTCAATTGCATCGGCGATTATGCGCGCCTCGTCCCGGTCAGTTGGCAGGGTTAAAACATACACCTGTTCACCAGTCGAATCTGATTTTTCTGGACGCAATTCTTTGCCCAGGCGACCACGATTGTGGCGTATAAGCGAATTGGCCGCGTTCAGGATGTTTGATGTACTGCGATAATTTGTTTCAAGACGAATTATCTGGGCGTTTGGAAATGTTTTTTCAAAATTCAAAATATGTTTAATTTCCGCGCCACGCCATGAATAAATAGACTGGTCATCATCACCAACACAACATATGTTTGGACATTCAATACCACGTGTTAGAAAAACTAAAAATTCCATTTGGGCGTTGTTGGTGTCTTGGAATTCATCAACCAGAATATATTTGAACTGGTTCTGATAGCGCAATAAAATATCTGGGTTTTTATCAAACAATTCCAGCACTCGCAAAATTATATCACCAAAATCAACCGCATTCAGACGCGCCAGTTCCGCATTATATGCATTAAATAATTTGTCGGTGTTTTTTAGTGCTATTAACCCCCGATCCTTAATCGCGGAAAATTCTTCGACATAGTCGCCGGGTGTTTTGGTTGATGTTGTCAGTAATGATTTGATGACGTTTTTTTGATCGTCTTCGCCATAAATAATAAAGTCGCGACGCAATCCCGCACGTTCCGCATTGGCACGCAATATTCGCAAACATATCGAGTGAAACGTTCCACACCAGATGTCGCCCGCATACCACGCACCATCAGAAAATGATTCCAGGCGTTTTTTCATTTCGTTCGCCGCCTTGTTCGTGAATGTCAGGGCCAAAACATTCCACGGCATGGCCAGATGATTATTCAGAATATATGCGATGCGTGTTGTTAAAACGCGTGTTTTACCAGTTCCCGCCCCAGATAATACCAACAGGGGGCCCGCAGTTGTTTCAACCGCCAAGCGTTGTTCATTGTTAAGATTTTCTAGCATTGATTCCACCATTTCATTATAATACCAAGGTAAATTATTATCAAGGGTTGGGATTTAAATGAAACGTGTTATTTGCTTTGACATTGAAACGACTGGGTTTGAATATATGCGTGGCGACCGCGTGATTGAAATTGGGGCCGTCGAAGTAATTGATGGTAAAATAACCGACAACAGTTTTCATGAATATATTAATCCCGAAGGCAAGATTATTCCGCCTGATACATATATGGTTCACAAAATTTCAAATGCATTTTTGGAAGATAAACCAAAAATGGCCGAGGTTGCACCACGCTTCTTGGAATTTATCGGCGACAGTCCGATTGTCGCACATAATGGATTGGACTTTGACTTTCCATTTGTAAATTTTGAATTGAACAAATTGGGGCTGCGCCCGATTCCGCGCGAACAGATGATGGACACACTGGTTATCGCACGAAATCGCGTGTTTGGACCGAAAAGCTATACGCTGGATACGTTGGCAAAATGGTATGGAATTTCGCTGACGGCGCGTGCGGATGCACACGGGGCGTTAATCGACTCGGAAATTCTGGCCAAAGTTTATCTGGAACTGGAAAATACCGCACCGGCACCAGACGTGTCGGAAATAATTGCCAAACAGCATGCAGCCATGTTGGCACACCCCAAGGCGGGGGGTGATTTCCCATATCGAAAATTCGCACCCAAACCAGAAGAACTTGAAAACCACAACGCTTTTATGGAAAAAATCAACAAATAAATCACCCCAGGAACAACTCCAAAATAATCACATCAATAAAATAAAACCCCGCCATCGGCGGGATTTTATCATTCAGAACCAACCTTTTTTATCAGTCTTGGTTCCGGCAAATTCATTTAATAATTTTTTCTGTTTCTCTGACAATTTTGTTGGAATTTTAATCGCAACATCTATGTACAAATCACCATATGTGCCCGTGCGACGTGCCGACGGCATACCATGCCCACGCACACGCAGTTTTTCACCAACCTGGGTACCGGCCGGCACCTTGACTGACAATTTTTTATCGTCAATGGTTTCAACCTCAATCTCGCCCCCCAGCGCAAGTGTCGCAAACGGCACATCCACACGCATTATTAAATCATTACCATGTCGCTCAAAACGTTTATCTGGACGAATACGAACATCCAAATAAAAATCACCCGCCGGCGCACCATTTGCACCTGCTTCGCCCTGGCCCGCCAGGCGCAGGCGCGCCCCATCTTCAATACCGGCCGGAATCTTAACCTCTAATGTGCGCTGTTTATGTTCGGTACCCGTGCCATTACACATCGAACACTTCTTATCAATCTTGCGCCCCAAACCATTACATTCTGGACATGGCGCCTCCATTGCAAAGAATCCCTGGCGCGTTTGAATAAAGCCGCTGCCCCCGCAACGCGGACATGCCGGCGCAGGTTTGCCATCGGCGGTGCCAAAACCGTGGCACTTTTCACATTCTACATTACTGGAAAACTTTACCGTATGTGTTTTACCGAAATAGGCATCCTTCAGGTCAATCACCACTTCATCCAACAAATCACGTCCACCACGTTGTGGCGCACCGCGTTGTGGTCCACCCCCAAAGTCGCCAAAGCCGAATCCACGCATAGCCTCGCGCAGAATATCTTCCATTCCGGCGCCACCACCCATATTAAAATGGAACGCCCCATCACCAAATGGATTACCACCGAATCCCGCGCCCGACGCATTACCACCTGCAAACGCCGCATCACCAAATCGGTCGTATGCTGCGCGCTTTTGCGGATCTTTCAGAATATCAAATGCATTATTGACTTCTTTGAATTTTTCTTCGGCATCTTTGTTATCCGGATTTCTGTCCGGGTGATATTTCATCACCAGTTTATGATAAGCCTTTTTAATATCGGCATCAGACGCATCGCGTGCGACGCCCAAAACTTCGTACGGGTTTTTATTCATTTTATATGTCCATATAATTATTCGTTATCAAATATATAGACCGCCCCATCAAAAATTCAACCCCAAAATATGATTTAGGTTGAAATTCTTTGGGCTTGCACAAAATTCAAAAATGTTTTAATAATACAAGTATTATGATAGAAAAAAACACACAATCTTATGACGCGTCCGACATTCAGGTACTCGAAGGCCTTGAACCCGTCCGCCTGCGTCCCGGCATGTATATTGGCGGTACCGATGAAAAGGCGTGGCACCACCTGCCGATTGAAATTATGGACAATTCTATTGACGAAGCCGTCGCCGGCTTTGCCAAGAAAATTACAGTAAATTTAATTGATTCTAAAACAATTGAAATTACCGACGACGGTCGTGGCATACCGGTGGACGAACATCCAAAATATCCTGGCAAATCCGCACTAGAGGTTATATTAACAACCCTGCATTCGGGCGGTAAGTTTAATAATAATGTTTATAAGACCAGTGGTGGTCTGCATGGTGTTGGGTCGGCTGTTGTAAATGCACTGTCATCTGAAATGATTGTTGATATCGCGCGCGACGGCTATAATTGGCACCAAACATTTTCCCGTGGTCTGACCACATCACCAATGACACGTGGCGAACCGACCAACAAACATGGAACAAAAATCCGCTTTACCATTGACGACGAAATATTTGGCGCGTCCGCTGTATTCAGACCCGTAAAAATCTATCGTATGGCCCGGGCCAAGGCTTTCCTGTCCCGTGGTGTAAAAATAGAATGGCATTGCAACCCAGAATTATTGACCGATGACATGAACATCCCGGCCACAACAACGTTCTTTTATCCAAATGGTGTGGCGGATTTCCTGGCGGAAAAGACGGACAATAAACCACGCATTTTGCCACGTATTTTCAGCGGCTCTGTTGATTTTCCAGATGATAATGGCCGTGTTGAATGGGCACTTACATTTTTAACCGACGAAAATGGTGCGGCATCTGATGATGGTTTCTTTTCATCGTACTGCAACACGATTGCAACAACCGATGGTGGCACACACGAAACGGGCTTTAAATCCGCCATTACCAAGGGGATTAAGGCATACGGGGAAAAGGTTAACAACAAAGCCGCCGCTTCAATTATCGGCGAAGATGTTTTTGATTCTGTCGCGGCAATTGTATCTGTTTTCTATAAAACCCCACAATTCCTGGGCCAGACCAAGGAAAAACTATCTAATCCAGAAGTTACACGTTTCACCGAAAACGCCCTGCGTGATCCATGGGAAATGTTCCTGGCGTCCGACCCAAAAACGGCGAATGCATTATTGGACTTTGTTATCAACCTGGCAAATGCACGCATAAAAACTAAACAGGTCAAAGATGTTGCCCGCAAAACACCGACCAAGCGTATCCGTATGCCGGCCAAATTGGCGGACTGTTCAAAGCATGGTATCGCCGGTACAGAACTGTTTATTGTAGAGGGGGAATCCGCGGGCGGCACCGCCAAACAGGCGCGCGATCGCGCAACCCAGGCAATTATGCCCCTGCGTGGCAAAGTTTTAAACGTTGTATCAAATTCCGACGAACGCTTTGGCGCGAACAAGGAATTAAACGACCTGATTGACATTATTGGCGCAGGCACCGCCAAAGATTGGAACGAAGATAAACTGCGCTATGAAAAAATCATTGTCATGACCGATGCCGACGTTGACGGCAGCCATATCGCATCATTGTTAATGGCATTCTTTTATCAATGTATGCCTCAATTAATTTATGGCGGACACCTGTACCTGTCATGTCCACCACTGTATAAATTAACATGCGGCACAGAATCAATCTATGTTGACACAGACGAAGAACTGGAAAATCTGAAATCAACAAAATACAAAAACAAACGCGTTGAAATATCCCGATTCAAAGGGTTGGGTGAAATGATGCCAAACCAGTTGCGTGAAACAACCATGTCGCCAAAGACACGCCGGTTGATACGTGTTGACCTGCCCCCGCGCACCGAAGAAGGCGCCGAAGACACCGAAAAAACACGTACGATTGTTTCCGAACTTATGGGCAAAAAACCAGAATTTCGATTTAAATTCATTACCGAGCATGCCCAATTTGTAAAAGATTTGTTTGTATAAACCAAGACACCGGGGATTTTCCCCGATGTTTTTTACTATTGACAATTTATATTTTTGTGCTATATTATATCCAGACATAAAAGGAGCATTAAATGCATTTATTTGGCAAAAAGAAAACTCAACCTGTTGCAACACCAATCGTCGCAACAACATCGATTCCAGAAAATCATGTTTCTAAAAAGAAAAAGAACACATACACCATCACTTTTTCCACTTTTTTTGATGCGACGCTGTTTTCTATGTGCAAAAACACACCGCTGGGCGTGGTAAGCCTTAACGGCCAACAAATTCAAAACAACTCGGGCTGGATTTCTTGCACAGAATTTCCGAACCCTTGCGCAACCAGAATGGCCACCATACAACACCTTTTGGCCGAAGCGTTGGGAACAAAAATCTCCACACAAATTATTGAATACCTGGACAAAGCAACGGGCAAACCCGTCGTTCAACTCTATCCAGATTCCGTTCATATTTTTGACGGCTATGAAGAAAACTATATGTCGCACCTGAACCACGCAACGCGTCGCGATTTAGAAAAACAAATCGCCCTGCGCGAACGCCTGATAAATGAATTCATAGCAAAACAAAAACAAAATCAAAAATAAAAATCCCGCCAATCGGCGGGATTTTTATTGCACGATATAAGTACTTATCCCACGAAGCCTTGGCGCAGTGGGATTCCACCACTAACCACTAGCCACTTACACTAACCACTAAAAAAATTCCCAAACCGGGGGATTTTTTATCTGCGTTTCCAATTCACAGAATCCATAATTATATATAGAATGATTTAGATAAAATCAAATCGGGCATCGTAGTGTACAAACGCTACATAAGATGCCTGCCCTGTCCATAGATACGCCATAGATTTTTATAAAATAAAAGATAATGGTATAGATATGGACAGTGCCGTCCCCGTAGCGTACAAACTCCTTGCCAGGCTTAAATTAAATAGAATGATTTAGATAAAAGCAAATCGGGCATCGTAGTGTACAAACGCTACATGAGATGCCATCCCCATAACCTAAATTAAAGATGACGGTATAGATAAACGAATTGTGGGTGTCGTAGTGTACAAACGCTACATGAGACACCCACAATTCGCTTTAGATATGCCGTAAGATTTAATTTAGCGGGGCACCCCAGTGCTGCTGAATACTCCTCTCTACATCCATTGGGCTGACCAAAACCTGTGGCGTCAGGATAACAACCAACACCTCACGTGTAGCGGACGTCTCGCGGGAACCAGACAACGCCATAAAGTCTGGATCACCCAAACCATAGCGTGTATCTTCGCTGGTCTGTTTTTCAAAACCTGATACAACCAACATTTGCCCCGATTCCATAATAACTTCCTGCATAAAACTACGTTCTTCAACCTCGGGCAATTGCAGGGTTACCTCGCCAATAGTCTGGGTTGACATACGTAACAACTCGCGCACCGACATACGGAACAGCAACAAGATTTTTCCATTTTCCAAAACATTCGGTAACAACTGCATTGTAAATCCTGTTTCCAAATCATCCTGGTCAACAGTACTGGATTCAACCGTTGTAAAGTTACGTGATTCGAAACGTTTTATATATCCCGTTGTACGTGTATTGCTGACCGGGGCAACACGATTTGAACGCGTGGTCACACCAACATTTGTAACCAATGACACCTTACCCTGCTTTGCCAAAGCCTCTATCAACGCATTACTGCCCGCGGCACCCGACAACGAACCATTCATAATCTGGTCGTTTGTGTACGCACCCTCGACCACAGAATTACCTTCCATATGTGTTGCCCCCGTCAGGGCCGACACCGTATTTGACAACACTGCGATATTCATAGAATTAGCCTCGGTCGATGCAAGATTATTCTTTGGGTTTGCAACAATATTTAACCCAGATGTTGAATTAATCGCCGCCGCCAAATTCAGACCAAATGCAGAATCATTTGAAATAGTAACCTGCAACACCTTTACATCAATTGTAATTAACTGGCTTAAACGTTTATTCTGACGCTCGATATATTCACCGACACGGGCCAAAACCGATGGCGACGCAGTAACTGTAATTGTTCCCAAACTGCGCGATACGGTAAAGTCCGCATTATCAGCCTTGCCAATAATAGACTCGATAGCAGTTTCAACCTCGTCCCATTCTTTCAAGGTTGACTCCAAAGACACTTCGTTTGAATTATCTGTGGAAACAGATGTCTGATATGCAACCTCGGTCCCCAGGGCATACAAAGTAAATGTCTTGGTTTCTGTTTCATAGAAAACAATTGAATTTTTATCATAATACCACAACAGGTCTAAATCAGTCGCAACCTGGCTTAACAGTCCCGACAATTTTCCAGTATACGCAACATTAACCAATTTTCTTAATTTATCAGCAGATACCTGCCCATCAATTTTAACCGGAATACCCGTAATTGCATAAATATCATTTGCCAAAACCTGTAAAGACACCGGCTCGTCCAGCAAAATAGTCACGCCTGTATCTGTTTCAAACTTAGATGGCAAATTATTACGATGTTCCAACACCATCGATTTATTACCCAGCCACACACCTTCGGACATAGAAACGGTGTCACCACTTGCCACCTTGGCACGTGGATTCTTCGCCATTTCAAACGCATCATACGCATTAATAAAATCCTGGTCTACAGATGCCGCAACCTTGGCAGATTCGCGTTTTGCGCACCCATTAAGCCCCGCCAAAACCACACCACACAGAACCAAAATTTTTAATGACTTTCTCATACTTCAATCTCCTACGCCATCTGTCTGGGAAAATTATTCACCATCGGTTGAAATCACCAATACTCTATTACCTTTATAAAACTTTGCATATGGGATTGGTGTCGCACGTCCAAAATTACGCACCAACGCAGACGCCACATCAACAAAGCGTCCTTTGAACACCGCACTGGCTTCTATCGGATATTCACGTGATGTTGTCCAAACCAGGTCCCACCCCTCTTTATCACACCAGGACTGTAAAACTTCGCGCAACGTCTGACCATTTGCCACAACCCAAGAACGAATCTGATCTGTCATATTAATCGGTGCCTCGGCATCGGCAGATATATCAACCGCAATCTCGGTTTCTTCCTCAACAATCTCCGTCACATCCCGAACATCTTCAATATTCATACCATTTCGCACGGCAAAGGCTTCATACCCATCAGCATACTTACCACAATTTTTACGTCCACTGCGCGACACGGTCAGAACATTACCACCATCATCCTCTAACACTTCGCGATGCAACAGCGACATTTCCGACCCGTCACATTCATCATCAAAACCAACTGGAATTTGTGTCCCGTGCAACATATTCGCACCACCAGACCAACCCCCAAACTCACCACGTGCACCCAGATTAAAGTTATTTTCAACAACCAAATCTGCACCAATCTTAGAAACAACACGAATATTATCTTCTTGTTTTGTTTTGGCACAGGCCCCACCCTCGCACGAGACTTCCACATCCGCATCAGAACCCGCCAACGGCCACGCAGGAACCACCATCTGCACTGTTTCAACCTGACGATACATATCATCATCAACAATCCTATCCTGTTCATAAAACACCTCAGATGTAACAACCTGGGGCAAAGATTCCGCAGCAAAGCAATAGCCCGCCGCCGTTGCAAACATGGCAATAATCAAAATCTTACGGAACATCAGAACCTTCCTTTCCTTATACATTATTCCTTAATTAGTAATTATTATAACAATTTGACCGAATCTGTGCAAGACCTAAAACACACATAAATCAATCAAAAAAATTAATTACGTATATAAATCGCGCGAATCGGCAAAAGATGTTATACTGTCCCCAAACAAACCAGTATTTTTTCAGGGGGCATTTTATGGAAAACATCATTATTTTCGGATTACTTGGCATTATCGTTTTATTAACAGGCGGCATTTCATTATACATTTATCGCATAAACACCCGCATTGGCGACATTGGCAAAACATTGGAACACCAGTATGCGCTTATCGTCAAAATACAATCTGTGCTAAAAAACAAATCTGCAACCAACGCGGTCGCAGAAAACGCCGAAATGATTTACCAAGACTTACTTCAAAACCTGATTCCAATCATGGCGGCAATTGACATCATGCCCCGCAATACGCCTGAACACGCGCTGTGGCGCGCATTAGGTGGCATAATGGATGAATATGCGAAAAATCCATTTGCCTTGGAAAAATTGCGTCGCGCAATCAAACTGGATTCCGAAGTCGCCCGCAGTATCGACAATTACATGCGTCGCGCGGATAATTTCCTGCACCACCTTACCATGACTGAACCAGACGGCCTGTTGTCCAACACATTCACAGACGGCCTGTTGGGACAATCACTAACCTTTTTCGCCCAGGCAAAACAGCTGGCTGCACAAAACAATTAACACATGACCAAACTGTCTGAAAATCTTATTCGCGAAATCTCGGCCAAACGAAACGAGCCTGAATGGTTGCTTCAATGGCGATTGGATGCATACAGCGCTTGGAAAAACATGACTGAACCCCACTGGGCAGATATTGACTATACACCGATTGACTATGATGCATTAAACTACTATAACGAACCGACTGAAATAGACAACAGCGACCTTGAATCCGTGTATGACAAAATGGGACTGCCAGAAAACGAAAAACGCGCCCTGATGGGAATGGCAACCGACACAGTAATCGACAGTCGTTCCGTCCACACATCATATACCGCCAAACTGGAAAAATTAGGCATAATCTTTATGCCATTCTCAGACGCCGTGATTAAACACCCAGATTTGATAAAAAAATATCTGGGCAGCGTTGTACCCGCGACCGACAATTTTTTTGCAGCACTAAACGCTGCGGTATTTTCCGACGGCACATTTGTCTATATACCACCACACACAAAATGCCCCATTGATTTGGCCAGTTATTTCCGAATCGAAACCGCAAAAATCGGACAGTTTGAACGCACATTAATTATCGCCGATACAGGCGCAGAACTTAGTTACATGGAAGGTTGCAGCGCCCCCCGTCGCCCCAATCACCAACTGCACAGCGGTGTTGTTGAAATCGTGGTTATGAACAACGCAACGGTTAAATACGCAACGGTCCAAAACTGGTTTGCCGGCGACTTTGACGGAAAAAAGAATAATGGCGGTATTTTGAATTTTGTAACCAAGCGCGGCCTATGCCACGACAACGCAAAATTACTTTGGACCCAGATGGAAGTTGGCAGCGCCCTTACCTGGAAATACCCATCAACAATTTTACGCGGAAATCATGCGTACAGCGACTTTTATTCACTATCAATCACACGTGGCGCACAAATGGCGGACACCGGCACAAAAATGATACATATCGGCGACAATGGCGTATCCAATATTGTATCCTATGGCGTTGCGACCGACGCATCATCCCAGACATTTCGCAGTCTTGTTTCATTTACCGGCACAGGATGCGCCAACGCATCAAAATGCGACAGTCGTATTATCGGCGACAACGCCACGGCAAACACCCTGCCCCGCATTATTCATGGCGGTCAAAACAACGCCCAATCGCACGAGGCAACCACCGGCACAATCGACCCCGCCACATTAAATTACCTTAACATGGCGGGCATTGAAACAGATGTCGCCATCGCACTAATCATAGGCGCCACCGCAACACCGGTACTCTCACGCCTGCCGATGGAATTTCTGGTCGAATCAAAACAGTTAATACAAATGGCACTATCCAAGGATTAAAAAATGCTGGAAATAAAAAATTTAAGTGTATCTTTTGGCGACAAAGAATTATTAACGAACATCAATCTGACCGTTGTCGATGGCGCGCGCCACTTACTGTCGGGCCATAATGGTTCGGGCAAATCCACATTGGCACAAACGATTGCTGGCAACCCAGAATACCGCATCACATCGGGAAAAATCATATTTGACGGTCGCGACATAACAAACGAAAACGCAACAACACGCAGCCTGCTGGGCATATTCCTGGGCGCACAACACGTTCCCGAAATACCCGGATTAACGGTTATAAGTTTTCTGAAACATTCAATCGCCGCCCACGTACATTTTCAAACGGGACACGACCTGTCCATGGGTGAATTTTTACAAAATTTAGAAACGGCTCGCGAACGCCTGGGCATACCACGCGAATGGCTGAACCGCAGTATCAACGTTGGTTTTTCCGGCGGGGAACGCAAACGCTTGATGTTGTTGCGACTGATTCTAACAAACCCACGCCTGGCGATTCTGGATGAACCTGATTCTGGCGCAGACGCCGAAACACAAAAATTAATAGCCAACACAATCAACCAAATGCCAGACACAACATTTTTATTCATCAGCCACCAAGACGCATTTACAAAAATGGTGCACCCCACACATACCACCACTTTATCAAACGGGAAAATTATGATAAAATAGATAAAAAAAAGGAAAGAAAAATGAAAAAAAATATCACACCAAAATTTTCCACATGGACACTATGGTCACCATTAAAATTCGCAACTATTTCATTCGGCATAATGATAACAACCGCATTTATATTCAGTCTGATTGCGGGCGCCATTTACGCCCCCGCCCCAATGCCACAGACACCATTAATAATATTACTAACAATCGGTTTTATTGGCGCAATCGCAATCCAGATAAAAACCTTGCCACGCGGCAAAATGGACCGCATATCATTTATCTCGATACATAATGCTCAAACAATAATATTATCTATATTATTTATTATTTCATCCTATATGCTTGTCCGCTATGCCCAGCAAATTATATTTTATTTATTAATAATGGAAACCCAACTGTCTGCAACATTCCTTATTACATTAACAGCATCACTAATATTCTATCTGTATTTACTGGGATTATTATTTGCAAATATGTACGCAAAATTTTGTCGCGCACGCGAATTAAAAATCCCAACATGGAAAATCATTTGCAGTATACCGTTCGGTTTTTCCGCCCTGTGGATACCGGGCTACATCCTGGATTATGACACAACAAAAAGTATAACATACACACCAAAATCAAAAAACCTAACCAACGCAACCAAATGGATTATATCACGTCCTGCGCACACAATCGCAACATTTATAGCAATCACTACATTATCCGGATTCTTTTTTGGCTTTAATGCTGTGTTATTAACATTTTCGTTGGCATTAATCTTTGGTATTTGGGCCCTGCAAAGCGGCACAAAACCATTTATTAAAAACATAGCCGGCAAATATGCAAACGCCGCAGTTATATTCAATGCTATATTGGTTATATTGTTCATCGGCTTCTATGCATTTATGCCGACAACAACCCAGGATGTACAACTGACCATTTCTGACACAGAAATTATCGAAACACAACAACAATAAAACGCGCTATACGTACGATTTATTGACACACAAAGGAAACACACATGCACGGAATTATAATTTTTACCGCAATAATTTTCTTTCTTTGGATTGCCCGTTCAATTCTAATTCCGCTGCTGGTGGCTGCATTTTTATGGTACCTGATGAACGCGATTTCTGACTACTATCGTCGCGTCATGCCATACAAAAATCCAACCGACAAACGCGGACGATTTTTATCACACACATTTGATTGGCTGTCATATATTGGCACAATCGCAACGATTGGACTGATTATATATTTATTCACCACACAAATCAGCCCAATGTTCTCGGAATTAACAAATGCCCTGCCCGCAATTCAGGAAAAATTAACAAACCTGGGAACCTATCTATCCGAATCGCTTGGACTACACTTTGATTCTAATATGATACCAAACCTGACCAATATCGCCACCAACATCGGCGCATCGGTTGCTGGCATCGCCACATCATTCGGCATGGTATTGGTGTACTTGATATTCATGTTTGTGGAACAAAGCACATTCAATAGCAAATTCGCAGCCATGTTCCCAACCCGCCGCCAGCATAAAAAAATGCGCTATATCTTGGACAGCATTGATTCCAACATGAAAAAATATCTATTTGTAAAAACGGCGATTTCTGCAATAACGGGTATCGCGTCATTTATATGGTTACAACTTATCGATGTTGAATTTGCCGGTGTCTGGGCATTTATCGTATTTATCACCAGCTATATTCCAACAATCGGTGCAATTGTCGCATGTTCGTTGCCAATATTATATTCATTGATATCCGCCCCTACATTACAACAACCAATATTAACCGCAGTTGGTCTAATCAGCCTGCAAATATTATTCGGCAATATTATTGAACCAAAATTAACAGGCAAAACATTAAACCTGTCAACCTTGGCCATATTGATAAACCTGGTTGTATGGGGAATGATTTGGGGGATTGCCGGCATGTTTTTCAGTGTACCATTACTGGTTGCAATCTATATTATATGCGCACAATTTGATTCAACCCGTTGGGTTGCAGTTCTGCTGTCTGCCGACGGGCAAATCCCTGACAAGGACGAAGAATAAAAAAACGCGCTATACGCATAAAAACCGGGGTTTTAACCCCGGTTTATCATTGCAATTGCATTTTCAAGTATTACACGCGCAGATTCAGAATCTAACCTTTCTTTTAATTCCCGCACACGAACACGTCCCATATTTTCTTGGGCAGTCGCCGACGTCAAATTTTCTTCTATCATACAAATTGGCAAATCTGTTTTTATCGCCAACTTCGCCACGAAATCATGCACCATTTTTGTTGTATCCGATACGCCACCATCACCACGCACGGGCACCCCAACAATAATCCCCACAACATTTTCAGAACGCGCCACATCCGCAACCAAATCGGCATGATTTTCCGCCCCACGCGGCACAGAAATAACATCACGCACAAACACAAATTCGCGCGATGGGTCTGATACTGCAACACCAATTCGGCGCAGTCCCCAATCAATACCCAAAACACGTCCATCACGCGGAAAAACCTTGAAATCTGGCAAAATCATTGTATAATCCCTTTACTTTGTAAATATAGGATTGAAAATGGCATTTAGCAAGCAACAATTACAAAAATTCGCGGACCTAATAAAAATCGAAATATCGGATGAAAAATTGGCCGAAATGAATATTGACTCGGTTATTGAATGGCTGGACAAACTGCAAAAAATCGACACCCACGGCGTTGAACCATTACTAAACCCATCTGAACACGATTTACCGATGCGCGATGACGTGGTAACCGATGGCAACATTCGCGATTTAGTATTGGCGAACACACCCGATAACGCCGGCGTTTCACGTGGTTATTTTGCGGTACCAAAGGTTATGGATGGTGAATAAAATGCCAGACCCAGAAAAAAACATTCCCGTAAATTTTGTTCAATATGAACCATATGAACATTTCCCAAATCACATTGTGTCATTGGGCTGTCTTACACGGTGTGAACTTGATACTTTGATGGAAAAACTATCTACATCAAACGTTGCTGTCAACGCCTGTATAAAAAACCTAAATCTTGAATACACGGAAAGCACGGGATTTGGTCGTGCCATCGGGGGCAACAAACGTCGTCGTTCACTATCTATTGACGGGATGTTTTATTTTGACCAATACCCACAATGCGGCAAACAAAATTGCAACCTGGACGAAGAAGCGAAAATAAAACGTTGCGCACGCAATTTGAAAAATGGCAAATGCCAGGACGAATTTATCCGCAACACATTGGGTGCAATTTTATACCCACACCACTATGCAAAAGATAAACAAAAGTAAGAGAAACAAAATATGATTAACCTGACACTAAGCGAAGCATTACAAAAATTAAATACCGGCGAAATTTCCGCTGTGGAATTAACACGGTGCTATTTGGACCGTATTGAAAAATATGGCGCGGACCTAAATTGCTATATCACAACGACCCCTGAACGCGCCATGGCGGACGCGGCCGCATCTGATGCACGCCGTGCGGCGGGTGACGCCCTGCCCATGGACGGTGCACCAATCGCGATGAAAGATTTATTTGCCACACGTGGTATTCGCACAACGGCGGCATCACGCATGCTGGAAAACTTTGTACCCGAATACGAATCAACCGTTTCCCAGAAATTAATTAATGCCGGCACGGTTTTATTGGGCAAAGCCAACCTGGACGAATTCGCCATGGGTACATTCAGCAAAACGTCTTACTTTGGCGCACCAATTAACCCTTGGCAAATAGAAAAACATTTAACCGCTGGTGGTTCATCGGGCGGTTCCACATCTGCGGTTGCGGGGGGACTGGCGATTGCCGCGACTGGCACCGACACAGGTGGTTCAATTCGATTCCCGGCGGCTATTACCGGTATGGTTGGAATGAAACCAACATACGGGCTGTGTTCCCGTTGGGGTTGCGTCGCATTTGCATCCAGTCTGGACACCCCCGGCCCAATCACACGCACGGTTGACGACGCAGCATTAATGCTGGCCGCCATGGCGGGACATGACCCACTGGATTCGACCAGTGCCACAAACGGCTTTACATGCACCGCGCCATTGGAACCAATCCTGGGCGACGGCAAAAAATTACGCGTTGGTATAATCAAAGAATTTTCAGATGTCAAAGTTTCTGATGACATGAAAACATTATTTGAAAAACGTATTTCTGATTTGAAATCCATGGGCGCAGAAATTGTTGAAGTGTCTATTCCAAACATACTGGACGCATTGGCGGCATATTACATCATCGCCCCGGCCGAGGCATCTTCAAACCTGGCACGCTATGATGGCATGCGTTATGGTCTGCGTGTCGAAGGCACAGACTTAATCGACACATACAAAAAGACACGCGCAGCGGGCTTTGGCGACGAAGTACAACGTCGCATGATTATCGGCACAGCGGTACTCAGCAGCGAATCATACGATGTATATTTTATGCAGGCCGCACGCGTCCGTCGCATGATTGCGGACAGCTTTGCGTCTGCCTTTGAACAATGCGATTTGATTGTATGTCCATCCAGCGCTGGCACCGCCATGCCATTGGCATCCGATTTATCACCATTAGAATATTACGCATTGGATTTATTCACGGTCGCTATGAATCTGGCGGGTGTACCTGCGTGCAGTGTTCCATGTGGCCTGGCACAAAATGGTCTGCCACTGGGGATGCAGGTGGTTGGCCCACGTTTTGACGACAAGCGCGTTCTGCAATTGGCAAAACATATTGAAACGGCGGCCGACATTGACAACCGCCCAACAACAATCATGGGGAAATAAAAAATGAACAACCGCACCATCTTCTTTTCAGAGAATAAAAAAATCGACCACGCGGTCGAATTCAGAAAGGAGATGATGGTGGCTAGGGACGGAATCGAACCGCCGACACAGGGATTTTCAGTCCCTTGCTCTACCAACTGAGCTACCTAGCCAACGCGAGGACAATAATAAGATACGAAAAATAAAAAAGCAAGGGAAAAAGATAAAATGTTCACAATAAAAGGCAAAACATGTGATTGGGAATTGGTAATCGGTCTGGAAACCCATATCGAAGTACTGTCCGAATCGAAATTATTCAGTGGCGCATCTGCGGACTATAATCCAACCGTCGCCCCCAACACCCAGGTTTCTATGGTAGATGTCGCGATGCCGGGCATGTTGCCGGTATTAAATAAATACTGTGTTGACCAGGCAATTAAATTCGGCTTGGGAATTAACGCTGAAATTTCACGCCACAGTCGTTTTGCCCGCAAACAATATTTCTATCCCGACCTGCCCCAGGGATACCAGATTTCACAACCCGCCGACGAAGCACCCGTTGTTGGTCGTGGCTGGGTTGAAATTATGGGCGATGACGGCAACCCTAAAAAAATATTTATCGAACGCGCACATTTGGAACAGGACGCCGGCAAATTAAAACACGACGTTCATCCAACAAAATCCTTTGCTGACTATAACCGCACGGGCGTTGCGCTGCTGGAAATCGTCACATACCTGGATACAAAAAATCCAGAAAACAATTCGTACATTTCATCCCCTGACGAAGCCGAACGTTATCTGCGCGAAATCCGCGAAATCGCCCGCGCGCTGGGTGTGTCCAAGGCAAATATGGAAGAAGGCTCTATGCGTGCTGACGTAAATGTATCGGTTCGTCCGGTGGGTTCTAATGAATTTCGCACACGTACCGAAACAAAAAATATGGTGTCATTTAAATTTATTAAATCCGCCATTGAATTTGAGGCACGTCGTCAAATCGAAATCTATGAAAATGGTGGCACCGTTTCCCAGGACACAATGCGCTATCACCAAGATGACGGCACAACATCCGTAATGCGCAGCAAAGAAGACGCGCTTGATTATCGTTATTTCCCGGACCCAGATTTGTTGCCAATCGTGATTACAGACGAACAAATTGAACGTATCCGCCGCACTATGCCGGAATTACCATCCGCAACCCGCACGCGCTATACGCATGAATTCGGGCTGTCTGAATATGATGCTGCGCGCTTAACCGAAACGGTTGACATTTCACATTGGTTCGATTCCGCAGTGAACGGAAAAAAAGACAACGCAAAATCAATTGCCAACTGGATGATTTCCGAACTGTTTGCACACCCAGAAAATTGGGACGTAAAAAATGAAAAATCCGGGATTGTGGACGACATGCGTATCATCACACCATCTGATTTGTCAGAATTGGTTGATATGATTGGCGAAAACACAATCAACGGCAAACAGGCCAAAGAAATCTTTATCAAAATGTTGGATGGGGAATCCGGCACACCACGCGAAATCGCAGATAAATTCGGCATGAAGCAGATGACCGACACCGCCGCAATCGAAGGCATTGTTGACGAAGTCATCGCCGCCAACCCCGCCCAGGTTGAACAATATAAATCTGGCAAGGTGGGATTACTGGGCTTCTTTGTAGGTAACGTTATGAAGAAAACCGGTGGCACCGCCAATCCCGCCGTTGTAAATGAAATTTTAAGAAACAAACTTGCATAAAAAAAGGACACAAACATGCATAAAAAAGAACACAAAATAGTAAAAATGATTGAAAACGATCCAATCACCGGCGTAAAATACGCTGCAGTCGAAGCACCAGAAACACAGACTGGAATCAAATACGCACAGAAACAATATAAAAACGCACGAAATGTATACAACCAAAAAATTCGTAACGAACGTATAAAGAACAAATAAAATGTACACATCGATAAAGCGCACTTTACGCGAAATGGCGCATTCCGAAGCCATGTCAAAAATTCATTCCCAAGAATGGACCGAACGCATGCGCGCATGTCGCCATGCATTTGACACGGCAACCACGCGCCAAATAAAGCGCCTGCGCAATGAACACACCAAGCACAAGTAAGACAAACATGAAAAAATTCTTTATCCAAACCTTTGGTTGTCAAATGAATGTTTATGATGGCTGGCGCATTGCTGCGATGCTGGAACACCGCGGTATGGCGCGTACAGACGATGTTTCCGATGCAGACATCATCATTCTGAACACCTGCGCGGTTCGCGCCAAGGCAACGGATAAAGTCTTTTCTGCCCTGGGGCGCATACGGCGCGCGAAAAAGCCAACCGCCCTGTTCGGCATTGTTGGTTGTGTCGCACGCGAATCGGGCGCAGACGCATTTCGTCGCATCCCCGATTTGAACTTTGTCTTGGGACCGCAAAGCTATCACAAATTACCAGACATCTTGGAAAACCCAGATGCCCGCTTGTTAAACATTGACCTGGGCGGCTTGGAAAAGTTTGATTCCCTGCCCCAAATGGAAAAATCACCACGCGTTGCGTACATCCCAATCCAAGAAGGTTGCAACCACGTCTGCACATATTGTATTGTTCCATACACACGCGGACGCGAAATTTCACGTTCATTCGAATCGGTTATGGCGGAAACTTTGCACGCTGCAAAAACCGGCGCAATTGAAATTTGTTTTTTGGGACAAAATGTCAACGGCTATAAATACACCGACGAAAACGGCACGATTTATCGCCTGTCTGATTTAATTCGTGAAACCGCAAAAATCCCAGAAATCATGCGTATACGCTTTACATCCAGTTATCCAACCGAAATGACAGATGACCTGATTGACATGTTCAAGACGGAACCAAAATTACTGCCATTTTTGAACATGCCAATTCAAAGTGGCGCGCCCACTGTGCTGACCCGCATGAATCGTCCATACAGTTTGGAATTATACACCGACATCATTCGCAAATTAAAAATCGCACGTCCCGACATTCAAATTTCATCGGACTTTATCGTTGGTTTCCCCGGCGAATCGGACCAAGATTTTGAACAAACAATGCGTATTGCGGAACAAATAAAATATATCAATTCATACTCATTCAAATATTCACCGCGCCCACATACCGTGGCGGCATTAATGCCGGACCAGATACCCGAGAATATCAAGGCCGCACGTCTGGCACGACTGGACACACGCCTGAATGAAATTCAGCGCGACTTTAATGAATCTTGTATTGATAAAACATTATCCTGCCTGCTGGAAGGGTCTGACAAAACCGGACGCCACCTGGTATATCGCACACCATTCATGCAACAATGCATTGTGGAATTCCGCGACAACGCGCCAGAACTGGCGGATATAAAAATTACTGCCGCGAACAAGGCATCCCTGCGCGGCAAGTTTATCGATTAAATTAAAACCAAACCCGACCACCAACTGATATTTTATACGAATAAATATCAAACATGCGCGATACAGCAAAACCTATGTTTGCCCCCGCCCCGTCATATTCCGACCAAACCCCAGCACGCGCATTAACCATAATTTCATTATCTGAATTTGCGTTAACACCAACACCATAATCATAACTTATTCCCAACATTTGATATGCATACCCCACATCCACACCAACACGACCACGAATATCCACGTCCGACACATCTGCCACAATCGTCCCAACCGTATCCAGACCAACAAACGGCGCAACATAAAACGAATCGGAAAATTCATGCCTATACCCAAAATCCGCCACACCACCAACATAGACCGCAGATGGATTATTTATAATTTCACCATCATAAAATACATTTCCCACATCAAAATCAAACCGAATTACATTTGCCATACCGTACACAAACAGATTGCGTTTCATCAAATAATTTGCACTTAAATTCAATCCATAATACAACCCATTAAAACTATCTAATTCAGATTCATATTCCATATCGCCAAAATGCAAACCTATTCTAAATTCAAGTTTCTCAAAATTTCCACCAATGCCGGCACCCATACCATACGAATAAAAATTATCAGAAAACACAATATCAAAATCCGCATCAATGCCCGTTCCCCCACCAGTCGTAAATTTATTAAATTCACCTAACATACGAACCGGCCTTAATAATAATTCCGGATTCATACGCACAGACCGCGCCATAACTCTATGCAGGGCATCCATATCTGGCGCCACGTCCAATGCACGAACCAAACCATCATCTGGACGTTGGACCCGCAAATTGTTCAGGAACACCCCCATATCATTATCAAAAATCTTTTTATAATCCGTTTCACGAACACGCTTTACAAATAATTGATTATCAACCAAATAGCTAACATCTGCGTACAAAGGATTTTCGTTATTGGACACAATCCGCACACGTCCATCGCCTGAAACATTACCGATTATCGGCATATCATACAGTCCACCTAAATCATCGGCCATCAATACAATATCACCCCGCAAATCTATATTTACCCCACTCATCAAAATAACATCAGATATATTAAGTACAGAATCCTTCAAAATTATATTATTCAGCGAATCGCCATTAAGCCCATTCCCCAGGTTCAATCCATCCACCCCATCAATCATTAACGTGTATTTGACATCCGCATCTATTGGCTTCCATTCATCTGCACCGGCCACAACCTGAATAACCCTTGAATTATTCCCAAGACTAAAATCTGCAACAAAATCACCACTGTTATGAATAAAAATCTGACATCCATCACAAATCGAAAACATGGTATTAACACGACCATTATTTACAAAATCAAGTGTATCATTAACATTCACTACCCCCGGCCGAAACATTACATTTTCATACACCACACTATCCGTTGAGATATCGACATTGGCACTAAATTCATCCCCTATAAACGAATCGGCAAACGCGCTAGATATGCACGCAACCCATCCCCATAAAGCAACGAAAAACAATTTCATTTTCTACCTTTCTCGAAAGATAGCACACAGGAATATATTCCAAAAGAAAAAAAATAAAAACACCCCGGTATAACTACCGGGGCTTAGACATCTGTTATTTATGCAAGATTATTTTTCCAATTTGCCCCATCCGGCCTTATAACCACCATCACGTTCCAGATAGATATTTGCACCATTCAACTGCGCCGCACTTAATCCCTGAATCATATAAGTCTGATTCAAATGACGGCTTTCGCCTGTCTGCAACATAGGCAATTGAATATTTACTTTTTTAGAATTATTGCAACACGCTGCATCATTATAGCATGCACTGCACTGATACATTTTTACAGTATATGGCACACCCGGACGCAAGTCTTTCAAATCAACCATCATTTTCAGACCATTATCTGTGTCTTTGAATTTAATGTGTCCCATTTTTGATTCACCACCACGGCTGCTGTGGGTGTACATTTTTGCATAAACATGATTTACATCAGCATCTTCGTATGTCTGATAAACAACAATGGCATCTGTTTCTTCTACAACCGCCACAGGTTGAACACGCTGTACCGGTTTATGATGACGCGCCTTTTTATTTGGACATTCCATCATACAACCAGATAGCAGTACCGCCGCACCCAAAACAGATGCAAACATAAATAATTTTTTGGTCAAGTTTTTCATATTATTTTCTCCTTTTGTTCCGTGTATTTACACACAATAAATATAGCACGCAAAAACCCAATTTACCCCAGGTTTGATTTCCCAGGAATTCCCAGAAATCATGCGTATAGCGCACTATGAAACCACTCCTATAACAATAAAAATTTCTTTCTGATATTTTGATATACATACAATAAATCCAAGGGGGGGAACATGTATATATTAATGCAACACTTAATCGCGTTCAAATACGCATGTAAAATAAATCATTGGTCCACAGACAGTTATTCAAAACACCTGTTGTTCGACCGTCTGGCTGAAGACATCGACACCTGGGTCGATTCGATTGCCGAAAATTATTTTATGGCAGATGACAATAAAAAAGTATTCAAGCCGGACATCTTGAACCCAAAATTAATCAATCGGGATTTGGTAAAAATGTCTTTAACAATAATATCGCACCTTGAAGAATTACAAACCGACGGCGAAACGAACGAAGGCTTAAACTCGATGCTTAGCGCAATCGAAGAAGACTTCTTAAACAAACTTGCCCTTGCAAAACTTGCGTAAATCCCCCCCGCATACGCGGGGGATTTTTTTCAACAATTGAAATTTGCTATTTGCGCTTTGCTATTTGCTCATTGATAAAAAATCCCCCAAACGGGGGATTTTCTTTAGAACATAAATCTGATACCGATATCACCACCAAAGTTATGCAACCCTGACTGGATATCAACATAGGTATAACGTGCTGCGACATCAACCGCAAAGCGTTCCATATCAAACGTTACACCCAATGTTCCCATACCGGAAAAGCGTGTCTTGCTTTCACTTTGACGTGGAACCAAATCACCGCTGCGTTTAACATCTGTGAATGCCATACCTACACCCAGACCTGCGAACGGACGTACAATTTTGTAATGTCCAAATTCCCAATAGTTGTTCCACAACAAAGTCTGCATTTTGGTTTCTACATCAATACCACCGATGCCGGCACCAAAATTTTCACTATCTGACATTCTGCCAAAATAAGACCATTCGATTTCCGAACGGACGGTATCACAAACTTCTAAACCCAATGCTGCACGACCCTGGAAAATATAATCAGTCATAGATTCCTTGTTGCCGTCATATTTATAGTTCAAGTTTGTATAACTCATACCACCACGCAGACCGATATAAGGGTCCATACCCCACATCTGCCAACTGCTGCCCTGGTCTGGATGATTCATCGCAAACGCCGGACACGCAATCAGCACAGCCAGTGTTGAAATTGCTAATTTTTTCATTTTTTCTCCTTTTTGTATTTTTTGTGTTTCAAAGTTTCATGTCAACACCCATATTCTATCAAGGGAATATAAATATTTACATAGGTATGAATCCCTTATTGGATCTAGAAAAAAAATCGACCACATTTGTGGTCGTTTATTTCTGGTGGACTTTGCTTGGGACTGTATATTCCCATGTTCGTTTTCACTCCATGGGCCCCTTTCACTACGTAAGACTCGAACGGCGCAAAGCTTGTTCTCGTCAACTGGCGTTCCGAACCCTTTTACGGGTTCTCGTCCGCTTGGTCCATACCATAAAAAACGACCACGAATGTGGTCGTTTATTTCTGGTGGACGCGCAGGGACTCGAACCCTGGACCCACTGATTAAGAGTCAGTTGCTCTACCAACTGAGCTACGCATCCAGAACTGCAACGGGGAACATTATAGACATAAAATCCACAAAATGCAAGCATTTGTTTATAATTCGCCACATCGCACCGTCATGCATTGCGGACGCAATTCTATACGTTTAATTTCATCCACAGTCTGCGCACCCGCCAACCACATAACACGTTGCAAATCGGCCTGCAAATACTCAAACACAGATTCCACCCCGCGCCATCCACCCAATGCCAACCCATATATCACAGGTCGCCCAATGGCAACAACATCTGCGCCACTTGCAATTGCCTTGAAAATATGCTGACCACGTCTTACACCGCTATCAAAAATAATCGGCACACGTTTATTCACACGCACCGCAATTTCCGGCAGAACTTCAAACGCGGCCGGTGACCCATCCAATTGTCGCCCACCATGATTCGACACCCAAATCGCATCAGCCCCGGCGGCAATGGCAATTTCTGCATCATCTGGATGCTGGATTCCCTTTACAATCACGGGCAAATCCGTCATTGATTTAACCCGCATAACGTCATACGGTGTTAAATCATTTTTCGCCTCAGCGAATATAGCCCCAATCCCCTTGCCACCTGAGCGTGGAACATTCGGCAAATCCAACGGGAACCTGAAATCATTACGCGCATCACGAACACGATTTCCCCCAATTGGCGCATCCACGGTCAGTATTATCGCACGATACCCCAAATTTTCTGCGGACTTTATTAACGCCCGATTCGTTGCATCATCCTTGGTCAAATATAGTTGGAACCATTGTGGTGCACCATTACCCGCCCCCGCTATTTCCGCCAAAGTTGAACTGGCATAGGTACTAACACTCATAATGGTACCAGCCGCTGCAACACCACGCGCACTGCCGGCCTCGGCCGACACATGCGCAAGGCCATGCGCCGCCGCCGGCGCTGCAATTATTGGCATAGAAATATCAACCCCCAATATACGCGTTCGCGTATCAGGATTATCCACCCCCGTCATCACACGCGGATAAATATCAACAGAATCAAATGCCGATTCGTTTCGTCGCAGTGTATTTTCCGTTTCCGCACCACCGCGAATATAATCAAATCCGCCAACGGGTATAATTTTTGCGACTTGCGCTTCTAAATCATCTATATCATAAATTGTAATTTTTTCATCACGCGTGGACGCCTGATATCCACTACCACTTGGCACAGTTTGTCGATGTGTGCGCCCCAGCAGCCATATAATCAACAGCACCACCAAAACAACAGATAAAATAAAAATCATTTTTTTTATCACTTCTTCCCCCTTTTTATAAACAGAATATCAAAAGCAATAAAAAAATCTGATTTGACAGTATTCACAATAAAAAACGCCACACATGTGGCGTTAATTACTTTTTCAAATAACTTGTCGGATTATAAGCCTTGGTCCCCTTGCGAATTTCAAAGTGCAATTGTGGGCTATCCACCTTGCCTGTTTTACCAACAGTACCAATTTTTTGTCCAACGCTAACACGCGCACCACGTCGCACAACCATAGAATCCATATGCGCATAAACCGTCATCCACCCCCCATCATGTTGAATGATAATCAGGTTTCCCATACCCTTAACCTCGTTCCCGGCATATGCAACCACGCCATTTTCCGCGGCACCGACCACCGCCCCGCGCGTTGCACCAATATTTATACCATCATTAAACAACCCATTGTTTTTCGCACCATAATTTGACAATATTTTCCCGCGCACAGGCCACGAAAACTTAGACGAAGAACGCGCATTAATTTTCGGCAATTTCTTGGACGGGTCAGACGAAATCTTTTTTTCAGACCGCTTTGTGACAACCTTAGCCTCGGACTTCTTCGCGTTCGCTTTTTTTTGTACGCTTTTGGGCTCTACGCTGGATTTCTTAGATTTTTCAACAACCTTGACCGTTGTTTTCCCCGTTGATTTCACCGCCACACGCGCCAGGTTTGGCACACGAATCTTTTGCCCAACCTTCAAAATAAATGGTGGTGTTAATTTATTCATAACCGCCAAATCATTAACCGGCACAGAATATTTTCGCGACAAAGAATACAACGTATCTCCACTTGCCACCACAACCTCGGTCAAATCAACACGTGTTGTTTGTTGCACACCAACATTTGGCTTGCGAATGGTCAGCACATCATCTGTTTTAAATTCTGCGCGCCTTGCACCCGTGTCCCCATACATTGGCACCAAAATATAATCATCAACCGTTACCACAGTCGCATCTTTCTGCGCGTCTTCTTCAATAATTTCCGCCCCCACATCAGGATTTATTATTTGTGGTGGAACAATATAATCATCAACCGACGCATACATTACATAGTCATTTGTTGTATCTGTTCCATATAACTCTGGCGCGGCATACACGCCATAATCCGTTGCTGCTGAATTATAAATCTCGGGAAATTTATCTGGGTCCGCCAATAACGCTGGATAACGCGCTGAAATAAAATCCCCAACAGAATCGGGAAACGACACCACCTTGGGTTGCAAATCACACCCAGTTTGTGTCAACAATATCCCTGCAAAAATCAACATGATTTTTTTCATGATACAATTATATCATAAATCAGTCGCGACGCATAAATAAAATACTGACTTCAAACAAAGCCCACATTGGCAACGCCAACAAAACCTGACTTACCACATCAGGCGGCGTCAGAACAGCCGCCGCAATTATAATAAAAACAACCGCATATCGACGCATTTTCAGCACACGCGTCCGCCCCAGCACACCAATACGATTTAACAAAATCAATACCAACGGCAATTGGAATGCAATACCAAAGACTTTTAATAAACCGATTGCAAACGTCAAATAATCACGCGCTGCGGGCAACAATACCGCCGGAACCGGCGCAGCCTTATTTAATTCCACAAAAAATTTAAATACAACCGGAAACAGAAAATAAAACGCAAAACCCGCCCCCAACAAAAACAAAACTGGTGACATAATTAAAATAGGCAATATAACGCTACTTTCATTTTGCTTTAACCCCGGCGCAACAAAAGCCCACACATGCCACAACACCACTGGTGCAATAACAACCAATGCAAATAACATCGCCAACGAAAACTGAATCATCAAACCATCGGTCAACCCCGTATAAATCAATGCGCCATCACCCCAAACCGACAACAAAGGCCCGGTCAAAAATTCTTGTAATTCAGGCGCCACATACCACCCACATACAAACGCACATACAAAAATTAACGCCACCCATAAAATGCGACGACGCAATTCAGAAAAATGTTGCAACAATGTCATCTGCTTCATTTTTTTCGCGTCCCCCGACGATTCGTTTTCTTGGGTCTTTTTATTGCGGTCGAAATCGTATCAAGGACATCATTGGTCGTCCCTTGAATTAAATCATCAATTGGTTTTTCTAATTCTATCTGGGTTTTAAGATTTTCTGACGCATCTGTAATTTTCCAAATAATTCCGCGCACAAACTTAACCACCCGGGCCAAGAATCGCGCCACATCCGGCCAACGACGCGCCGGTATCACAATGACACCAACCAATACAATTACAAAAAATTCACCCCAACTAATCCCAAACATATTTTATTTAATCATAGTAATCATCACCACCGCTGGTACTGACAGTCTTGTGTCGTTGAATCTGGAAATAGTTTTTAGCAAAATTATTTTTTTCCTTTAACCCATGAAATGCGACATCTGTTTTCGCACCCGTCGCATCAACGACCGACCAAGAATTTAATTTCACCGGTGACTTATCAAAAACCACCGTCATATACCCCAAACCTTCTTGCCCCCTCAGGTTCATTTTTAATGCAAAAGAATTTTTCCAATCTGTTGTTTCCACAACATTAATATCCGCATTTTTCAAATCGATATTCTTTCGCACCAATATCCCGGCGGGCGTACTGGTAATAGGCACAGTTGTAATCTGATCCAATGATTTGTCAAAGAAATATAAATCACTGCCATCCGCAATTAATTGCACCGGCATATCATCATAGTCCAAACGCACGCGCCCCGGACGCAACATAGCAAAATCACCATTTTGCTGTTTTCCATTTGCAGTCTGAACAAAAGTCCCCGCCAGACCCGTAATAGAATTCAGATACTTTTCGGCATTTTTCACCAACGCATCATCCACCGCTGCATTTGCATTTAATGAAATCAAAGCAGCAAACAATACAAATAACTTTTTCATCATTCCCCTATTCCCCCTTGAATAATTCCAAAACACGTGCACGCACATTTTCCAAGGTATCGCGCACAATTGCACCGGCGGCACGTTCATGTCCACCGCCACCCAACGCCACCGCAATTTTATCAATCGGTTTTTTACGGCTGCGAATCGAGATACCAATTTGTTCGGGCTTTTGTTCCTTTAACAGAACAATATATTCAACACCTGAAATTTGCCCCAGCAAACTTAGCACCATTTCCCCACGTCCATCCAGATACTTATAATCCTTTTTAACAATGGTTGCCAATGCCAAACGTCCATGATAGAAAAATTCAGCATTCGCCGCCGTACGTGCCTCTAACTGTACAGCCTTGCGCGGTTTATTATTCATCAATTCAATTAAACTACGAATATTTACCCCCGCATCAACCAGGTCCGCCATAATACGCAACGCATCACCATTACGTGCAAACTTAAAATTCCCAGTATCGGTTAAAATCGCCAACGCCAACAAATCTGCCGTACGCGCATCCATGGTCAATCCGCCCATACGCATAATCCGATATACAATCACAGCCGTTGCCGCCGCAGCATCATCATTTATACACAACTGCCCAATAGGATTTTCATTTTTATGATGATCAATTTCGATAACAAACTTCGCATTATCAACCACGGGTCGCGGTCCCCCAATATGAACCGGATTTCCATAATCCATAACAATTGCTAAATCAAACTGTTCCGATAAATCCACGCGTTCAAAGTATTTAATCCGTGGTCGCAACGGAACATTTGACAAGTTTTCAGGAATATTACCATCATATAAACAAACAGGACTAATTCCAAAGTTTTCTTCAATCAAATGCGCCAACGCCAACACACTGCACAAAGAATCGCCATCAGGATTTTTATGTCCCATTATTGCAATTGACTTTGCCCCACGCACACGTTCAAAAAATTCTGTTATCTTTTGTTCCATAGTACCCTATCTTTATATCGCCACATCTTCTACAAAGAATTGTGCATTAACGCGACCATTATATTCGTTTTCTTTTAACCTGCCCAGCAACATTATTTTAGTATTTACATTCACATCGTCCAGCAAAAAATCACCAACCGGTGTCCCCACCAAATTAAATCCAACAAATGCCAATTGTGTACCCGCACTGGTGGAAATACTGCCACGCAAATGCGCCCCCCCACCCATCACAGATGCATACCGCAACACACCACCACGCAAAACCAATGTTGGTTCTGGATTACCCTGGCCAAACGGTGCCAATCCCGCCATTTTTTTAATCAAACGCATATTTGCCGCGCCCGCATCAATTTCAGCATCTACAATCAATTCAGGCGATGGTTTTTCACCATTTAATTGTTCTTTGACTGCATTTTCCAAAAATTCACAGAACGCATTTTCATTTTCTTGCACCAATGAAAACCCCGCCGCTGCGGCATGACCACCACCTTCGCTGACAATACCCGCCGCCAACGCGTCATGAATAATTTTACCTAAATCAACCCCCGGAATTGAACGGCCAGAACCATTTATCACACCGTCTGATTTTGTTGCGACACACGACGGCAAATTATATTTATCCTTTAATCGTCCGGCAATAATCCCCATAACACCGCCGTGCCAATGGTCGCCACATACAAATAAACTGACACGCCCTGCGGCACAATATTCTTCGGCCATTTCACATGCCCGCAACATAATCGCATTTTGAATATCAATGCGTTCCTGGTTCATCAGATGCAATTTATTCGCCAAATCATTTGCAATCAGGGGATTATCCGTCAACAACAAATCCAGCGCAGGCGCCGCCGAATCAAGACGCCCCGCCGCATTCAATCGTGGCCCCAACGCAAACCCCGCCGCATATACGGACGGCTGTCTAATACCAGCAACATCCATCAACACACGCAACCCCAGATTCTGGCGCAATCCCAAAACTTTTAGTCCCGTTGCAACAAACGCGCGATTAAGTCCAATCAATGGCATAGTATCGCAAATCGTCCCCAATGCCACCAAATCCATAAAGTTCATCAATTCTGAATTATCAAGTCCCAACCCAAGACTTTTCAATTCGCGGTTCAGCGCAACCAAAGTCAAAAACGCAACACCAACCCCCGCCAGATATGTAAGACCCGACGTATCATCCACGCGTTTTGGGTTCACAACCGCATCGGCATCTGGCAATACATTATCGGGCGAATGATGATCCGTCACAACAACACGCAAACCACGCGCGCGGGCGTGTGCAACCTCGCCCACACCACTTATACCACAATCAACGGTAACCAACAACCGGGCACCATTGTTTGCGATTTCATCTATCGCTTCGTTATTCAGCCCATACCCTTCGCCCTCGCGCGTGGGCAGGTGCCAAATAACATCCGCGTTTATCGCACGCAGATATTTCACAAAAATCGCGGTGGACGTAATCCCATCAACATCATAGTCACCATAAATTGCAATTTTTTCACGTCTTTGCACAGCATCTGCAATTATACGCGCGGCCACGTCCACATCCGTCAAAACGGATGGATTTGGCATATATTCCTTGATTGATGGATTAAGGAACCTTTTTACCTCAGCTTCATCAGAAATACCCCGCCCGGCCAAAATTTTTTTGACCAGGTCGTCTGAATTTACATTATCTATACCATCTGCCAACACCCATGCTTTACCCAGCATGGATTTCTCTACTATTCTACTACTCAACGCACTTCTCTTTTTTTTATTATCAAGTGCATTATAATTCAAATTTATTCAAATAGCAACGGCAGTATGCCATCCAGAATTTTTCCCGTTGTCGGCACCGCATTCCACGCAGCCGTACGCCACCCCCACGATTCTTTGGTTCCCTGGGGTTCGTCCAACACCACCATAATGGTATATTGCGGTGCATTAACTGGGAATATTCCCACAAACGCCGTAATATTTTTCTTTCTGTCAATTTTTCCATTGATAACTTTTTCAGCGGTTGCTGTTTTCCCACCAATTTCAATACCCGCGACCCTAGCCTGCTTGCCACTGGTTTCTTCGGCAACACGCAACATAATTGGGCGCAACTTGGCTGAAATTTCATCTGTCAATACGCGTTCCCCACGCACCACGCCAACACTACGTTTTTGCAAAGTCGGATAAATATAAATCCCCCCATTCGTCACTGCATTTACCGCCAACATCAAATGCATCGGTGTCACAGCATATCCATGACCAAACGACACAGTAGCCCGTTCAACCTGTCCCCATTTACGTTGCGGAATACTATTTTCCGTACGTCCAAATTCCAAATTTAACGCCTTGTCCATATGCAAACGTTCAAAGAATTCCTTTTGTGCCCCATCTGGTAAATCCAATGCGATTTGTGCACTGCCGACATTACACGAATGCACCATAATTTCCTCGACTGTCAAATGTGGCCGTGGTGGCTTGAAGCTACGCACATCGTGAATTGTTGTTGCAACACGTCCAAACTTATCTAAAATCTTAAAAGGTTCTTTTACGTAATACTCTTTATCGATTCCATTTTCCAACGCCAATGCTGTATTAAATATCTTGAAAATAGACCCCATTTCATAAACACTTCGCATTGGCTTAAACAAACGATTTCCGACCGGATCAGCCGACAGATTTTCTGGGTCATAGTCCGGCAAAGACACCATCGCGATAATCTCGCCCGTACGCGAATTCATCAGCATTCCCATCGCCGCGCGCGTTCCATATTTTTGCATTGCGAACGACAACTGGTCATAGAATACCGATTGCACACGCGAATCAACAGACAATCGCAAAGGGTCCTTGTTCTCGGTTAAATATTCTTCATAGATTCTCTCTGCCCCTTCCAGCCCATGACCTTCGGCGCCAACAAATCCAACAATATGCGAAAACAATCTACGCTTTGGATACTTTCGTGTCTGAATTTTTTCAACTTCTAACCCCTCTAACCGCGCATTTTGAATAATTTCACGTTGTGCATCACTTGCATACTTTTTTAGTCTAATAAACCGTCTGTCTGAATTTACCAGCGCAATAGCATCCGCCAACGAATATTCATACGGCAACGCCTGATGTATTGTCTGGGCAACCGCATCCCTGTCCTGGGGGCGTACCGCACGATTTCGCAGAATAATATGCCCCGACGCGACATTTTTCGCCAAAATATCACCATTTCTGTCCACGATATCGGCACGTTGCACATTCCATTCACCATCCGCCCCCGCCAAGCGTGCACGGTCTGTTCCCTGAATACCCAACTGTAAAGTTCGCCCGATAAATATCATAAAAGCAATAAAAAACACCGTGTACATCACACGCAGACGTTTGCGCCCAGTTGCCTCGCCACGAACACCCGAAAAACCGTATTTAAAAATATCTTTACCTACTTCGAACATTTACAATTCTTTTTTGAACTCTATTTCATTCACCGCAACTGATTTCTTAAAACTGACCACTTCTGACTTTGGCGCAATACTTACCACCAAATTACGCAAAATTTCAGGACGCACATATGATGCAAAGTTTGCCTCGGCAACGGCAATTTGCTGTTGCGTGGCAACAATTTCACGTCTGACACGATTTAACTGACGATTTTGTGTACGAAACGCCACCTGCAATATTACCGATATCAGCAACACCACCCCAACGGACCACACACCAATTTGAAACATTTTTTCATCATCCTGCATATATCGCCCCCCATCTCAGATATGCTTTAACGGCATTTTATCATAAATTCTGTAAAAAACGAATCATAGAATTTACACCATTTAACCGCCCCGCCCCCAGGTTCAGTTTCAACGACGAAAATTCCCCCGATAAATCCATTTGTTTTATCTGTTCCGGTGTTTTGCCATTAACCAAAGCCAATATAACCGCCACAATTCCACGCACCAGCCCCGAATCCGCCACACCAAAGAACTGATTACCGCGACGGCAAATCTGAACGAACGACGCACACCCAACTATTTCATGACATTCTGCCCCATCTGGCACAGGCTCTAAAATCCGTCCAAAATCCATCAAGATTTCCAAACGCATTGCCGGGTCATCGACCGTCATCAGCATATTTTTCATATCTTCATACGTCATGGACTACCACCCCTCGTTCGTTAAATCCAATTCCAAACGCGCCGCATCCGACATACGCGACAAATCCCATGGTGGATCCCACACCAAATCAACGCGCACAGGCACATTTCCTGCAATTGATTGGGCGGCACCCCTTACCTGTTCCAATAACTCTTCCATCATCGGACATGTAGGACTGGTAAAAGTCATTTTTATAACAACCGCCGCCTCACTAATATCAATATCATAAATCAAGCCCATATCCCAAATATTTACTGGAATTTCCGGGTCATAGATTGTCTTTAGTGCATTTACAATATCATCTTTGGTAAAATTCATTTTATAACATCTTTTATTATCTGAACCGCCTGTTTTGCGTCATCGATTGTATTGTACGCGCCCACCGACAAACGAATCGACCCCAACACCCCCAGCGCCTGATGCGCCCACGTTGCGCACATATTTCCAACACGCAGACACAACCCACGTGCCCCCACTAACGCCCCAAAATCCAACACATGCATATCATCAACAACAAATGTCAACACAGATGCATCCCGCGCTGACAAAATCTTAACACGCGGCACAGTTTTTAATTCATCATACATATACTTAATTAAATCTAAATTCGGGCGATTTTTTTCCAACCCATCAATAGCAACATTCAATCCCGCAATCTGTGTCAGGGGTTGGGTCCCTGCCTCGAACTTTTCGGGTCCCGCCACCAACAGCAAATCATTTTCAATGATTTTATTCACCATTCCACCGCCAAAAATTACTGGTTCCCACAAATCTGGATTTTTTACATACATGACCCCCAGTCCTGTATCCGCCCCAATTTTGTGCCCCGACCACACAACAAAGTCAGCATCCCAATCAACCACATCAATCTTATCATGTACAACATATTGCGCTGCATCTACAACGACCACGACATCTGGATTTTTATCACGCGCCAAACGCACTATTTCCGCAACATTTTGCGCACGTCCAAAAACATTAGACATGGCGGTTATCACCATAACATCTGCATACGGAACATTATTTACATCAATATTAAAGTGCGCATCCAACGGCATAACAACCATTTTTGCCATACTTTGTTCGAACGGCAATCTGGCACTGTGATGGTCCAAATCTGACACCGCTACAATTTTATCGCCGGCTAAATTCAGCATACGCGCAATCATATTCATGCCCCCTGTCGTCCCCGACGTGAACACAATTTGATTTTCATGTGCCCCCATAAAGCGCGCCACACGTTGCCGCGCACCCACCACCATATCATCAACGTATGTCGCACGCGCACAAATACCACGTCCCGCATTTGCATAATGATTACGCAAAAAATCGACCTGAGCCTGAATAACAGCATCTGACTTTTGATATGTTGCCGCCGCGTCTAAGTATATGATTTTATTCATTTATGATTTCTCTTGCATTTTGGACGGATTATAATACAATTCCGCCGAATATCAATAACAGAAAGGAGAAAAACATGGCAATCACACATGCTAATGATTCAACAATTGACACAATTATCGGTGATGGTATTACATTGGTTGATTTCTGGGCATCATGGTGCGGTCCATGCCGTATGTTTGGCCCAATTTTTGAATCTGCATCTGAAAAGACATCTGATGCAAAATTTGTAAAATTCGAAATTGACGAAACGAATCGCCGTACACCCGCCAAATATGGCATCCGCAGCATTCCATCGGTCCTGGCATTCAAAAATGGCGAATTAGTCGAGGCACGCACAGGCCTGATGGACGAAGAAACGGTACTTTCGTGGATTCAGGAATTAAAGGGTTAAAGAAATGGCGACCAAAGACGATTACAAGACACTTGAATTGCCTGCGAATTACAAACCCAAGAAATCGGAACCATATATGTGCCCGATGCAGTTGGCGTACTTTTATAACATATTGAACAGCCAACGCGAAGAATTGCAAAGCAACAGTGATTCTGTATTAAATGCAATTCGCCTGGCGGATAAAACCGAAGCGGTCGGTGTCGGCGACGAATCGGACAACGCAACATATAACCAGGACATTACAATGGACCTGCGCATGTCTGACCGTAATAATAAATTATTACAAAAGGTCAACGCCGCCCTGGACCGCATTGCCAATGGCACATATGGTTTCAGTGTTGTATCCGGCGAAGAAATCGGGATTGGACGCATGATGGCACGCCCACTGGCCACCATGACCGTCGAAGAACAAGAAGAATACGAATCCCGTCGCGGCTAAACAAAAAAATCCCACCAAACGGTGGGATTTTTATTTATAAATCCAAGATACATCCAAATAACACAGCAAAAAAGAAACAAACCGTCCCACCAATCACAAACATGTGCCAAACACCATGTGAAAATTTCATCCGTCGCCACAGATAGAATATCACACCAATTGTATAAGCCAATCCCCCCGCCAAAATAAACCACAATCCGCGTTCTGGAATACTGCGAATCATTGCCGGTAAAATGAACAATAATGTCCACCCCATCGCAACATATAAACCAACCATCCACTTTGGTTGTTGCCTTGGGTTTTTAATCTTCATATATGCCCCAAACAACACAATCGCCCACAAAATTCCAAACACCGTCCAACCAATCAGCCCACGCAGATTCACCAACAAAAACGGTGTATAAGTTCCCGCAATCAACGCATATATGGCGACACTATCCCACACCTCGAAAAAGCATTCATGTTTTTTCCCAATCGTCGCATGACACATTGTTGAGCCAAAATACAGCGTTATCATCGTGATGCCAAAAACAGCACACGAAACAATTGCCCACGGATCACCCTTTAACCCCGCGAACACAACCAACAGCGTCAACGCAGCAATTGCCAAACCAATCCCAATTCCATGCGTTAAAATATTTACAATTTCTTCGGCGTGTGTTGACGGTTTTTCCCAACGGAACAACCCCGTTGCCCGCAAAACCTTTAATAACTTTGAAGCATGTTCATCTTTTTTGACCGCACGAATGCGCGCTTTTTTTTCCTTGGTCATTTTATCACCCCTTCGATTCGTTTAATAACACGTTCCCCGCCCATAACAGACATAATTGAATACAAGTCCGGCGTATTTGTACGACCCGCCAATGCCACACGCAGGTTCATTGCCACATCACCATTTTTAACATCACATTTTTCAGCGACCGCAACGATTTTTGCCCACCATGTGTCTTTATCATCCGATTCGTCATACGTTTCCAAAAACTCACGCAACGCGTCCATATTAAATTCGTATTCAGAATTCGGCACAAACAATTCATCCCAGAAAAACGCAACATTTTCCAATGTCTGGGACCATGTGATAAAGTCTTTACGCACACGCTTGGGATTATCACGTTCAATACTTAAAACTGACGTTAAATAACTTTGCTCTTTGCACATTGCTCTTTGCGCATTGTTTCCATATTCATTGGCCCAGCGCACAACACGATTAACCAATTCCGGCACAGGCAACGAACCAATGAACTCTTTCGCCCACCATTCTAATTTTTTCATATCAAACAACGCACCCGACATAGGAATCTTTTTTGCGCGCATTTCATAATCCCAGAATGATTTAACCTGCCCTTTCATCTTGGCTTCTTCATAACCCGACGCCGCTATATTGCCCAGATATTCAATTACCGCCTCGACCGGCCACCCCGCCTCCAGGAAGAACGCAACATTTGCCTCGGGGTCTTTGCGTTTTGACAGTTTGCGTTGCTTGCCTGACTCTTCATCAATTTTATCAATCGTTGATGTATGAATATACAGCGGTGCACGCCAATCCATCATACGGAACAATTGCACATGCAACGGCAACGATGGCAACCATTCTTCCCCACGAATAACATGTGTTGTACGCATAAAGTGATCATCACATAAATGCGCGAAATGATACGTTGGCAACCCATCGTTTGATTTAATTAAAACAATATCTTCGTTATTTTCCGGGAAACCAATTGACCCACGCACCGCATCCTTGCAGAAAATACGCTGTTCTGGATTACCGGTCGAATACAAACGAATCGACGGCACCAGACCTTTATCTAAATTCGCGATAATTTCATCTTCACTTAAATTTCTGTCGCGCGCAAATTCACCATAGATACCCGTTGCAAAACCCGCCGCCTTTTGATTTTCACGAATTTCTTCCATATCTGCCGCCGACAGGAAACAAGGATACGCCAACCCATTTTCCAACAAGTGCGCAACAACACTGTGATAAATATCTTTGCGTTGCGATTGATAATACGGCCCATATTCTGGCACATTATTGTATTTCAAACCGAATCGGTCCATAGATTCATTAATAATTTGCACGGCATCTGCAACCTCGCGCTTGGTGTCTGTATCTTCGATTCGCAGCATAAACACCCCACCCGATTGCTGGGCCAATTTACAGTCAATCAACGCACCATACAGCCCACCAATATGCATATATCCCGTTGGACTGGGCGCAAAGCGTGTAACAAACGCCCCATCTGGTAAATTGCGTTGTGGGAATTTTTCTTCTAACTGTTGAATTGTATATTTCGGTGCACCACCCAAAACCCGAGCTATTAAATCTTTTGATAAGCCTGTTCTCATCTATATATTCCTTGTGTTTTTAATTACTCAATTCTATACTAAAACTATGGAAAAACAAGAAATAAGAACATTTGGTCGTCGTCACGGCAAAAAATTATCCACCCGTCAACAAACATTGATTGACACAGTTTTGCCAACATTAAAACCCAAAACCGGCGACATTTTGGAAATTGGCTTTGGTGCGGGCGAACATGTACGCGCCCTGGCGCGCGCAAATCCGGACAAAATTATTATTGGGGCCGAACCATTTATGAATGGGGTCGCATCCCTGCTGTCTGCAATAACCGATGAAAAAACGAATCGAATTTTGGACGAATATTCGGGCATTCGTATTTGGGCGAACGACGTGCGTGATTTCCTGCGCGAAACCGATTCGCAATTCGAACAAATCTGGATTTTACACCCCGACCCCTGGCCGAAAGCCCGCCATGAAAAACGTCGCCTGCTGTCTGCGGAATTTTTAAATACATTATCAAAATATTTAACCGCCAACGGCGAAATCATCATTGGCACCGACCATTGGGAATATTTTGATTGGATACTGGAACAGATTAAATCGACAGATTTAACCGCCACAATCCCAGATATGGAAATAATTCAAACGCGCTACCAGCATAAAAACAAGGCTGGCACAGACACCCCAAAATATTTGATACTTAGGCATTAATCCAAAATCGCAACCCATCCATCAAATTGGGTCGCATCTGTTGCACCAAACGCATAGCCTGCTCTATACGCAGTAAATTCAGGCCAAACGCAAATTGCAAACTAAATTTATTTTCCACATTCCACGCATTCAGCATACCATACAACCGCCCCACAAAATCTGATTTATCGCCCGTATCACGCGCGAACACAAATATCACAGACGACGCATTTATTTTACGCAGACTTTCAAAAACATCGGTCCAATCGAATGGGCCAATTTCATCAACATCCATTCCAATTGATAAATCCTTGTTAAAGAACAAATCATCACGCACAACATGCGTCTGTTCAACCAATCCCGCCAACGCATCATACGACAAAAAAATCTGGGCACCATTTGCCCCCTGGCGCAGGCTTGTATTAATTCGTACTGTAATATCAGAAATCTTATCTTCTGTGATTTTCTTGCCATCCAGATAAAACCGCGACATTATCTTAATATCGCCACCTTCCATCCATGGCCACACGGTCTGTACCACATTTGGAGCAACAGAAATCACCGGCACCTTTTGCACATCCGCAACATGCACAGCATCCGCTAAATCCGTGGCATCCATATCCGCCCCGCACCACAGTCCCGCTTTTGTTCCAACCAAATCAAAAATCACACTTTTATCAATCATAACGCTTTTTAGTTTACCATAAATATGATACAATTAAAAATGTTATGAGGGATAAATTAGACAACTTTTTACTTGCAACCCTGTGGATATTTGCATCAACACTGGGGGTATGTTTTTGGTTTAACATCCGCTTTGGGTTCAATATATTTTCATCCGCCCATTGGCATCACCTGGCATATATGCAGGCGTCCCAAAACCCGGTCAGTCCCGCTTTTTATATTTCAATGGTAATTTCCGTTATTGTGGTTATTTGTGGTCTGTACCTGTTGATACGCCCACGTTTCAGAAAATTCAAAATCCCAGTTCGTGAAACACACAATCCATCGCCAAATATTCAGTCGCAACACATCGCGCCACAACCCGCGCCAATTCAAACACCAACGGTTGCACAGACACCTGCACCAACATCCGAACCAGAACCCGTGTCAACGGCCCCAACATTAACACGACCACCACGATTAAACATTGCGGTTACGCCTCAATTACACAGCACGCCATTACCGCAACAGACAATTCAAACACCATCGATGGCATCTGAACTGCGTGAAATTTTCCATGGCGCCGGTTATACTGTAAAAAACAACCCGCGCATTGGCACGACACAAACCGAACTGTTTGCCATCGGCACGAACGAGGTTTTGTGGATTGGCGCAGTTGGCATTCCAACCACCGACCTGCAACGCGCAATTGATACGGTCAATCAGATATTTTCTGACACACTGGATGACATAATAATAAACGTCAACGGATTTGTTATTTCGGCCCCTGATGCAAACGCTCCCGGCGCACCAGACATATTAACATTTGACAAAATTGATACTCTGCGTCAATATATGAATGAACACAAAAATCCACCATTGGGCGAAGATGACAATGGAAACTTTGACGCATTTTCGGCCTATATATCAACAGTAATAGATTATTTGGGTAAGATTTAATGCAACTGAACGCAGGCACCGCAGAAAAATTAATTTCAGATATGGGTATGTCAGACCTGCCCCTGGTTGAAATCCGCCCAACACCATCCACGGTTGCGCCCGATTGGTTTTCCAAATATAAACAATTATGCCATGAATTTATGGCGTCCCTGACTGATTCCGCCGAAACACTGGCGTTTATGAACCTGTCCCAGGACGAATTTATGAACATCATCATGGGACGCGAGCCACCACAAAACATATCATTTCGTTTTCGCGTGCCATTGGTATGGGGTGGCAAACTGGAAATTGATAATTTATTTATGTGCTGGACGTTTCCGCATTCATATAATATGGACCGATTTATAATGTCGCAGATTGGCGCACAAACCATATGGTTGCCCAATCCCGCAAAAAAGATTTACCTGCCGGCACATACCGCCGGCGGTGGCGACGGTGGCAACGCAACCGAAGACAGACTGGCCCAAATTGGCGCACAAATTGCGGCGGAACGTGATATGTAATTTCGGGGGAATAAATATGACGAACCAAGAATTTTTATCATATATAAAATCCCGCGGGGCATACTTTGCCGCGCCAATTGCCCCAAATCAAATTGCACTAACTAACACCGCCCTGCAACAACGGCGACGTGCCATGTTGCCCGCGTTTATGTCTGAACTTTATACCAAGACGGGCGGGATTATTCTGGGCAACGGCTATATATTTGGACCCAACGAAATCCCCCAGGGTCTGCGCTTTCCCGTACCCACAATTATAAAAATTAATGAAGATGTTTCTAACCTGCCCCAAACAATTGGCAAAACAATATTTGGTCGCAACGACCTGTTTTGGTTTGCATTTGACGCATTTGGCACGTGCTTTATGCTGGATAACTTGACATTATCCCCACTTCGTCGCTATGATGACCCGCACCGCGCATTAATTGATTGCTTACTGGGGGGCAAAATATAAAAACCATGAAAAAAATTTCTGTATCCTTATCCGGTCATCAAACCAGTATCACATTGGAACCAGAATTTATTGATGCCCTGCACGCATTGGCGGCACGCAACAACAAACCCATCGCCCAGATAATAAATGAAATTGACGGCGCGCGCGCACCTGACACAAACCTGTCATCCGCGGTCCGCGTATGGGTATTGAACCAGATGATTCTGCGCCTGGGCGGAAATTAAAAACACCCGCCATGCGGATGTAAATTTATTGTTTTTTCATTTGCTTTTGCGAATTGTTATACGCACGATATTGATTCTGCAAACAAGCCCGCATATCATCTATCATATTTCTAAACTGTTTTTTATCCAATGTCTGTGCTTTTTCATTTCCATTACAATAATTATTCCAATTATCTGTACTACACCCTTTTCCTTCACCGATATTCTGTCCTGCTAACTTACAAAAATCTTGAACCAACTGTTTTTTCAGTTCGGAACTGACACTATCACCATTACCAGACATATTTACAATCATGTTCAGATTATCTTCATAACACTTTAATATTTCAGAATCCTGGTAATAATTCAGGCAATTCTTAACCCCCGCCATATGAATATTTCTGTCATCCGACTTAAACGACGAACCGCCCGATGACGAAGACGAACCCGACGACGATGCGCCCTTGGCCTCTAACCCTGTGGTCAACACCGCCTTTTCCAATTGGGTCTTTAACCGTCGCAACATTGATTCCATCTGTTCATATTGGCGATACATCTGTTGGGTAATCAGCGTTGTTTTCATTGCGATAACATCGCGCATTAATTCTTTGTCCGCGCCCGTTGGGTTTTCTGTTTTACCAATATTATATGCGTGCGTGGAACACAGCGCCAATTCCGCCACAATCGCATCATTATCGTCATTTTCACACCCATTGTCCGCCACCGCCGGCACACACACCACCAGCGCAACCAACACCCCACAAAAGATACTTTTTAATTTTTTCATTTTTTATTTACAATCTGTCCATTGTTACATTTCTTTTTTACAGGATCGACTTTTTGTACAAAACCAGGATTGCAATAACAATTAGAGTCACTACCATTAAAATATCCGCCAACATCCAGACATTGCAATCTAAGTTTATCTTTCTCATCTATTTTTTTTACAATCCAGTCACCTTCTTCATTTATAGTAAAAATCCAATCAGAACCTTGTATCTTACAACGATAGACACCTGATTCTTCTATCCATTCTATATTTGCACCTGAATGTAATCCAGCCCATCCGGTACATTTTTCTTCGGTATCAACAGGAATAATTTTATTGTCCAAACCACTTCTATACGTCGTCTCCGCAATCGGACCGCCCAAACGCCACGTCGGCGCCAATGATTCATTTGAAACACAAACCTTTTTCGGTAATTTCTTACTTTGCACCGCCGTCAACAGACTTTGATACCCCGTTGGGGTCAACGCACAATACTTTAACCTTTCGGTATCTGCATCGCTATTGCTTTGTGAATAACGATTAGCCCCCGCATAATCCGGCGCATCCTGTAAAATAATCCGTTCCAATGTATCTAGATCCAACGTCGCGCCTTTTTTACTGCTACGACGACCAAATATCGCAATTGATTCCAATGCCGATGTCGCACATCCAACACGAACCAGACGGTCACCCTCGTAATTTTCATCCAGCCATTCACGCAACACTTCGTCATTATCACCCGCCCCACCAATTAACTGGGTAACGGTACACCGGGTATCATCCTGGGGCGGAATCGCCATTTTAACGACACATTCCTGGCCACCCTTAACCACTCCATGCTTTACCGACCGACCATTTATACAATTTTCATCGCTATAAGACTCAACTTTGTGCTTTTCATCAATTCCCGTACACAGGAATTTACCCCACTGATTACACGCACCACTTAACATCATAATAACGTCGGACACATCCACACCAACCGCCAACGCCATCTCTAATGCTTCGTACGCTTCGTCCACAATTTCATCATAGGGTTCAAAAAACGCATGCGCTTTTTCCTTGAAAATCTTGACACGTTTTGGTCCCGCACAGTTATTCCCACGCCCATCACAACCCGCATAGACAAACGCCGTATCCATTGTTGCCTTTAATTTTTTAAGGGCCACCTCGGCATTTTCAATTTTCGACAGAATCTGACCCGAAATCTGTTTGCGCGCCAACAGGTCTGCATCAACCCCCTTTTCCGCCGCTGCAACCATCTCGTCCGTCAAAGCGCCATTACCCGACGCCACGGGTGCGGACACCTCGGGCTGTTTGGTGGCCTGTTCCATCGCTGCGGCCGTCAATGCCTTTTGTTCATCCAGCGCGGCCTGCATCTGGGCCATTTGTTGGGCATTTTGCTGTTGCATTTCATATTGCATTTGTTGCATCTGCGCCTGCATTTGTTGCAATTGCGCATTACTTTGCGTGGCCGCCGCCTGGGCCGCCGCGGTTTGCGCTGCGATTTGGGCCTGTTGCGCCTTGTTTGTTGCATTAGACACCAACTGCGCAGAAATAAATTCAATTAAATCATCGCCATATTTTTTGCATGCTGCATTACTGTTCACACAGCCCGCCACAATCGGACGCGCCAAATCCAATGTATTACACCCCGCACACTTTGGCTGGGCACAACGCAAAATCAACGAATTACAGTTTCCAAAATCAGCCGTCGCCCCACCGCCACCACCCGCCATGGCGCGACTATTCATCATCTGATTCCAGTTATTATTATTTGTTGCCCCAGAATTTCCATTCCATGCGGTTAAATTACTGCCCGCAGTGGTTGCGATTTGCCCCTGCGCAAACGTTGGAATTGCGCACAAACACAGCAATAAAAATCGCTTAAATAATTTCATATTCTCTCTTGGCTTTAATTTTAACACAAAAAAGGAATATATAAAAGACAATTTTTATTTAATCTTTATCAATTCTGCGAACAGTCAAAATCCCCAGTATCGACACAATCAAAACAACAATCATCCAACCATTTAATCCAATCGCGCGATATGGTGTTTCATGCGCCCCCCAAACAAATCCATCCAACACACCCGTTGCCCCAATCGGCAACATTGACTCAACAGCACCATCCGCGCCAACAAACGCACTAATTCCCGAATAATTCGCACGCACAATCGGCAAGCCTGATTCAATTGCATATCGACGCACCATGTCCAGATGTTGATACGTACCCGGTGTATTTCCGAACCAATTATCATTGGTTAAATTTACAATTGCCGAAACCCCCGTCGCATCATCTGGCAACAACGAATCAGAAAAAATCACTTCATAACAAATTGCGGGTGCAAAGACAAAATGTCCAATCGACAAAATTTCTGGCCCAGCACCTGGCACTAAATCCACCGGCGCGGGCAATACCCCCAACGGTCTGTATTCTCCAAATGGCACCAAATGTGATTTACTGTAAATTTTTTGGATTACACCATCTGCACCAACAACAACCATGGAATTAGACACACCTTCTGCACTAATTGTATTCGCCCCAATAATAACCGAACGCCCCAACATCCGGACAAATTCAAAATCATCATTCGGCATTACGGCAAATGGGTATGTAGTTTCCGGAAACACAATAATATCCGGATTGCCGGGCTGGGTTGCAAGCATCATCAGATTTTGCAAATTATATTCCGCACGTGCCAAGGCCTCTTCTCGACTATGCGTTGCCTTGTCCGATTGCGATTGACCGGGTTGAACTATACGAATCATATACCCAGACGCATTTGCCCCCGCATCTGCACGTTGCATATTTTTATAACCAAAACACGCACCACCCACACCCATCGCACAGAACAGCAACATCACAACCCAACACGATACAGACTTTTTATTGCGCAAAACCTCGACCAAAGTGGCACACAACCCAACCAAAACAAAAGTCAGTCCCAACGCCCCCCACAACGACATAGAATTTGCCAACATCGGCCACGGCATAGTGATATTTGCAATCGGATTCCACGGGAAACCTGTGAACATCCATTCGCGCGCCCACAGAACCAAAGTCCATACACACGCGAACAATATCGCACGCCCTGCGCCACGACGACATGCCACCGCAACGAACGGCCATGAAAATATAAGTGCACCCGCAATCGCCAATCCAATCAGACCCGGAATCGTCCAAATTGCAAACTGTTGAGTTAATTCCGGCACCACATAGATGGAATGAAAAACCCACCAAAAATTCGCCACCGCATACATCGCACCAAATGGCGACACACGAATAAACGTACGCCAAAACCCACCCATATTTTCATTACGAACGGTCAACCAATACGCCCCCATAATACCAATTATCGTCCACCACCAATGATAGAACGGCGCAAAACCAAAACTCGCAACCCCGCCAAACAGTGCGTACAGCGCATATTGCCAAAATCCATTTTCACGAATTTTGAAACTTTTCATCCACGACACAAAACGTCCCCCCGGACAGCAACTGGCGTCTTTACACACAACAACATTTTCATCAGCATACGGATTTTTTATTCCCATTTTTTTCAGCACCTTGATTTCCTTCATCTCCATCAGCATCGCTTCTTGGTCATTCAAATGGTCATACCCCAGCAAATGAAACATCCCATGCACAACCATATGTGCCACATGGTCATGAAATGATATTTTTCCATCTTTTGCTTCGCGCATTACTGTATCATATGAAATATAGATATCACCCAACAACACATCATCACCCAATTCAAACGACAAAACATTTGTTGGTTTATCTATATTGCGATAAATACGATTGATTTCATGAATTTCCGCATCATCGGTCAGAATTATTGACACCTCGGCATTTTTATATTTTGCCCCCACCACCATATTCGCGATTTTTTCAAAATCGATTTTATGTTTGTCCCAACGTTTATCATGAACATCAACATATACTTTCATATTTTCCCCACCTTTCTAACAGGAACCTATGCCATATTTCCTTTGAATTCTTGCCCATACAGCAACAAATCAGACTTAGCATTCTTTTGATGAATCTGCTTTATACCGGAATTGAATGCGACCTTTTTATTACCAGCCCGCTTTAACTTTTCGGACACACGTGTAATATCTTTCTGCACACGTCGATTTCCGTTTGCCAGCGCCAACTTATAATTTGCCAATGCTTTTTGTAAATTCCCCAGTTGTTCGTACGCAAATCCAGCGTTATATTGCGCAGCGCCATATTGTGATTTATCACCAATACGCTGGACAACCTCGCGCGCTTGGGCAATTGCATCGTTATACCGCCCCAGTTTATTGTAGGTTGCCGCCAAATCATTTCTCAACAATGCATTATCAGGATATTGTTCAATCATTTTCTTGTATTTATCTGCGGCCAACTGATAGTCACCCGCCCGATATGCGCCAACCGCGTCGGCATACAGTTCATCATACCCCAGTACATATGTCTTAATCTTGACCTGTTCTTCCTTTACTTCTTGTTTTTTCTTATCAGCCCGCTTTACCATATCCCAAAAACTTGGCTGTACCGCAACCTCGCACTTGCCTGCGCGACACGCCTCCGCCACATCTTGTGGCAACCAATCCCCCGCAGGTTTCCACCGACTTCCCGTCAGTTTATTTCCCCTTCTATCCACTGGATTTTCCAACCATTTGTTAAATTTTTCCAACGTCTTATTATTTACAAATCTTTTCCTATTTTTTTCTACAAACCAATTTTCACGTTCATCACCGATTATTTTAAAGAACTCTGGCATTCCACCAACTGGAATTTTCAAAAATACTTCTGGTTTAATTCCACCCCTAAGCACCTGTGCTTCTAACCACCTGCGCCATTTCAAACCATTTCCTCCCTTCAAAAAACGCCCCAACGAATCTGCAACCACTTCTTTATTTGCGCCTGTCAACCACACCTGTCCAACAGGCGTCATATGTTCCACAGGATACTTTTCAAACACCGCGCGCACTTGTTCCGCCGTTATTGCATTGCCGTATTCTTTGTACAGTTTATTCAATTCTGCGAAACGATCCTCATAGTTCTGATTTCTCTTTTCATTCACAATTGGCGATTCAATCAAATTAGTTCCCAGATTATATGTTGCGGATGCCAAAGCCACCAACTCGCTGGCACTGTTAACATCCACACCGTCAAATACGACATCATAGCAATACAAGTGGAAAAAAGTCTCTTTTTCTGTAATGTGCCAACAGGCTAATTCATACGCCTGCTGGGTAGTAATTGGCGGTGTATTTTTATTAACACGTGTTCCATCCTTTAATACGGTTGAACCAAACCCGATTGTCCAAACACCCTGTCCATCCAGATAAGGGATATGCATTCCCTGGGCATTGACCCTAACCCCCTCTTTGGCTATCAAATCCGCCACCAGATAAGGCAACACAGGCCTCATTTTTTCCAAAAACTCCGCATATGTTCCCGCCTGGGCACGCTTTATACTGTTTTCTATCTTAACCTCTTCTACCAAATCAGAAATTTCAATCCCCGCCTTAGTTCCACCTACAATTAACATAATCAGCATATAATAAATCACATGCGACGATAAATTCGGATGTCGCTTCATAAATTCCTGTAATTTTTTATTTTCACCCTTCTTGTTTTTTTTGACACGCATATCACGCAACTTTCTTTCACCCGCACGCAATGCATGATTATCCAAAGTAATATATTTAGTTGCCCAGAATAAAAACTGCGCCAATCCCGTCATTGTCATCCCAGCACCCTTGGCCACTTTACCATACCATTTATCAGGCTGTGTACGCATGATTTCCTGGGTTGCGCGACCAAAAGCCCTGTGTGGAAAGTTAACAATTTTTTGAAATTTCTCTGCCATCTTATTTTCTCCCTAATCCTGATTTTTTTGCAATTTTTGAACGTTTACGTGCATATGCAGGTGCCACAAATGGATAGTCATCTGGCAATCCCCACTTTTCACGATACTGTTGCGGTGTTAAATTAAACCGACGTTTGATATATCGGCGCAGCATTACATGCCACGTACCATCTTCCAGACATTGAATTTTATCTGGCATCACAGAATCTTCTATTTGTTGGGGCGTAATTGATGTTCCGCGTAAAATCTCGCGCGCGTTTTTTACCGCCTCTTCCATGGTTAACTTTGGGTTTGCATTTATTGCCGCCGCCGCCAGATTTGCAACCGCCAACGTAAATTCAGAATTTTTATTTACCAACTTGCCAATTCCTTTATAATTTAATAACATAATTATATCACAAATTAACAATAAATAAAAGCCAAGTAAAATGACACGACCACTTGCCGATTTAATGCGCCCCAACACAATTGACCAGGTTATTGGTCAAACCACACTGTTGGGCGAAAACGGCCTGGTCCGTCGCATGGTTGACAATAAAAAACTATCTAATTTAATTCTGTGGGGCCCGCCCGGGTGTGGCAAAACCACAATCGCGCGCGCCCTGGCAAATTCTGTTGACATGGACTTTGTGCCGATGTCTGCGGTATTTTCCGGAACTGCTGATATTAAAAAGGCAATGGATGCCGCCCGTATGAACCGCGACATTGGCCGTGGCACATTGCTATTCATCGATGAAATTCATCGCTTTAACAAAACGCAACAGGACACCCTGCTGCCATATTTAGAAGATGGCACGGTTGTATTTATTGGCGCAACAACTGAAAACCCCAGTTTTAATTTAAACAACGCATTATTATCGCGTTGTCACATCGGGGTTTTACAACCCTTATCGACCGAAGACTTATTAACCTTGATGACCCGTGCCGAAGAATTCGTCGACAAAAAATTACCATTAGAAAATGATGCACGCACCCACCTGGCCCAGATGGCAGACGGCGACGCACGATTTTTACTGAATACTGTAGAATACTTGTTTAATGCAAATTTCAAGAAACCATTATCATCAGACGCCTTGGACAACGCTGTACAGAAGCGCGCCCCCCTGTCGGACAAGCATGGCGACGAACACTATAATTTAATATCTGCGGTTCACAAATCCCTGCGGGCAAGTGATACGGACGCGGCACTTTATTGGACGGCGCGCATGATGACATCGGGCCAAGACCCCATGTATATTTTCCGCAGGCTTACCCGCTTTGCGGTCGAAGATGTGGGACTTGCCGACCCAAACGCCCTGCAGATTGCAATTGCCGCCTGGTCTGCGTATGAAAGATTGGGCAGTCCCGAAGGCGACCTGGCACTAACACAACTTGTTATCTATCTGGGGACCGCCCCAAAAAGCATTGGCAATTACCGCGCGCAAAAGGCCGCATATGCGTGCGCCCGCGAAACGGGCAGTTTAATGCCACCCAAGAATATTCTGAACGCGCCAACAAAAATGATGAAAAATCTGGGTTATAATGCGGGCTATATTTATGACCCCGACACCGCGACCGGCTTTTCCGGTCAGAACTGTTTCCCAGAATCAATGGGGCGTAAAAAGTTTTATGAACCGGTCGAACGTGGATTTGAACGTGAAATAAAAAAACGTCTGGAATATTGGGACGCATTACGCGAAAAAATGAATAAAACCACTTAACGCGACTTAACCATTATATCACCAATCTCGCTTAATACCGCACGCACATTTGTCGCAGTATCTGTTTGACAGGCGGCGCACCCAACATTCGCACGCTTAATCATCCCCGTCAACGTACGTCCAGGTCCCAATTCATATGCACGTGTAATATTATATGTCGGGAATGTTTCCATTATATCCAACCAACGCACACCATGCGTCATTTGATTACACAAGGCATCACGAACATCACGTGGATTAGACATAAATTGTGCGGTCTGATTTGAATACCAATTTGTTTTTGGCGCATCAAATTGAATCTTTTCCATACGCGCCCGCAGTAATTTTTCAGCACCACTCATCAACGCACAATGCGCCGGCACAGACACATTTAATCGTTTTGCGATACGCGCACCACGACGGCGTGCCGATTCCACAATCGCATCCAAAGCCGCGTTATGCCCGCTTATTACGAATTGATCCGCCGCATTATGATTTGAAATTTGCGCATACCCCAATCCTGCGGCTTCAACCATACATTGTGCAATTTCATCCTTGGACAACCCGACAATTGCCGCCATACCACCGGCACCTGCAACATCTTGCATATAAGCGGCACGCGCCGCCAACATTTGAACAGCATCATCCATTTTCATACTGCCCACGCAATGCAACGCAGAATATTGCCCCATTGAATGTCCCGCCATAGCATATGCAAGTGTGTGCAATGGCACGCCATACTCGCTTTCAATAATGTTCGCAATTGCAACTGAATGCGCAAACGTTGCAAGTGATGTATTTTCTGGTTTATTCAGTTCATTCTGCGAACCATTAAAACAAATTTTGGTCATATCACGCTTTGCAATATCAGACACCTGTTCAAAAACATAGCGTGCCGTTGCAAAATCACGAAACAAATCTGCGCCCATACCAACGTATTGCGCACCTTGACCCGGAAAAACAAAAATTATTTTATCTGACATACTATCATAAAATTAACACAAAATAAATTATTGTCAAATAAAATCAACCCTACCCGGCCCCTTGCTTGGTAAAAAATAAAAGATAATGGTATAGATATGGACAGTGCCGCCCCCGTAGTGTACAGACGCTACATAAGGGGACGGCACCGTTCATAGATATGCCATTAGATTTTATTGAAAATAAATTAGAATGTGCCAGATGCACGCAGTGGGTGTGGCGTAGTGTACAAGTCACTACATGAGCCACACCCACCGCGTGCAGATGGACCGTTATAATTTATTTATATTTTTTAGAACAAGATATTTATCTTGAATCCTACCTGTGCATCATCTGATTCAAATTCATAGTCAATATGCCCTACATACTGTGTACGCCCATATTGACGAACCAATTTCATATGCAACCATTCCTGATCATAGTCTTTGCCAGTTTGCATATCCTTATGCGTCGCCTTACGAATTGTCAACCCCGCACCAATTCGCCAGTCTGGTGCAATACGAAAATATGATTCAGGGGTAAAATCTAATAACGCCATACCACGCAAATCATCAAACACCCATGTTGATTTAATTGTCGCAGCCAATGTCATACCCGCCCATTGACGCCCCATACGCAACCCAACATAGTACGTAGAATCAGCATAATCCGGCGTACGCACGCGATGACTGCCCCCAAATTTGAATCCAAACAACACATCCGATATTTTACGTGATTTTTTACCATTGGCCATCCCCACACGATAAACACCACCCAAATCAATCGCGGCAAAACCATCTTCGGGTCCATTAAAGTCATGCTGATATCGAACATTTGCACCAATCGCCAAACGATTATTCATTCCATATGACAACGATTGACCCATGCCCAAAATATGATCCCAATAAGAAATCGAAGACTGTGTCAAAATCTCTTCTATGCTCTGCAAGAACAATGGATCCGACGTATCAGTTGAAACTTCATTTGCACGCGCAAATGATGGCGTTGCCATCACCCCCAACAAACCCAAAACCGATAAAAATTTACGCATCAATCCCCCCCTAAGAAAATAAATACTGTCCCCGATTACACCGGGGACATTTAATCAGAAATTAGAACTGGAACATTACCTGCAAACCAATTTTTGTTTCTGCATAGTTATCCAATTCAACCGTACCAATCTTGGTCAAAGAATCCAGATAAAACTCTGTACCGTCTGCCGCCTGGGCCTTAATGTTTGGTTCCATCCAGTACAAATCTAAATTCTTGCCATCGACACTGTCATAAAACGCCACCTTGGCATATAAATTCAATGCGAACAAATCATTTGGTTGCCACCCAATAGCACCCTTGATATTCGCCTGGTTATGCCAATCATAATCACCGAAAACGGCTTCTACATTCAATGTCCAATCTTCGTTCAGCACGCTGAAGACACCTAACCCAGCCTCCAGATACGTAACATTGCTGTCCCCGACCTGATATGGGATGTACATCATGGCATCACCATCAATACCATTACCATATGTATTGCCATCCAGGTCCAAATACCAACCGCGTGCCAAACCATAAATAGTTGATTTTGACACCTTGTACCCACCCTTTAATTCGATCAAGAAGTTATTGGAAATATCTTTCTGGTGCTGGAAGTATGCCGACGCAGTTGCAATCCATTCATCTGTATCAACGAAACGCCACTGTGGGCCAAACCCAAACAGATTCAAACCATCGTCATCCATTTTATCATCTGGCCAATTACCATCCCATTCAAACTTGTATTCATTCATATCATACTGCAACATCCCCAAAATGGCGACGCGATCTGTAATACCATAACTGAAATCTTCTTTGATTGAAAAACCGGTTGTATCCCATTTTCCACCCAATCCATTAAATATATTTTGATATTCCGACGCATTTTTATTCCACACGGGCAATGTCTGACTAATTGTAAAATCATACGAACTGTTATTATAAGACAAATCAGTATGCGACCCGAACATCCCACCCAGTGGCTGATAGAACGGATGTGCCAAGAAATATTTACGACGCATTTTATTCACGATTTTTTCAGAACGTGTTGTACGTTGCGTTGTTTTTGTTACGCGCGCGGACGAAGAATTTGCCCCTTCGTACTGTTTATACAGCGCACTGCGATTTTGTGGTTTTGTATAATACAAATCACCCGCATCCTTGGATTCATATGTCTTGGTCAGCGTACGTGTCTGATATTTTTCATAGTTAACTTTTTCACGAGTCCGCGTAGCGGGCGCGCCCGACAAATCGACACTGGACCCTGCGCGTGTACCCCAATTTGTGGCTGCATCCGCACTTACTGCACCCAACGCCACCAACAAACCCACAAAAACTGATAAAGATTTTTTCATAATAAACAACTCCTTTTGGACCAAATTATACCATATTTCCTGCACATAAAAAAGAACAAAAAACCATACCCTATCACTTTTACAGTATATGTCTTTTATTATTCGCATCAGGCGCAGACACAATCCCATCCTGTTCCATGCGTTCCATAAAGCCCGCAGCCTTGTTATAGCCAATCTGCAAACGACGCTGAATATATGAAATGGTTGGCTTTTTATCACGAATAACACATTCTTTGGCGCGTTCATACAGGTCGGCTTCTTTATCCGCCCCGCCACCGCCCGGTATTGCGCCGGGAATGCCGGCCACATCTGCGCCCGCACCTTCGCCGTCCTCGTCCGTTACACCATCAACATATTCCGGCGCACCCTGTGAACGCAGAAAATCACCAATTCGCGTTAATTCATTATCATCAATAAACGCACCGTGTATGCGCACCGGCACGCGTCCTGCCTCGCTAAACAGCATATCACCACACGCCAACAATTGTTCCGCACCACCTTCGCCCAGACATGTCACACTGTCGATACGACTGCGCGCCTGGAATGAAACACGCGTTGGGAAATTAGCCTTGATAACACCGGTAATTGTTGTTGCGTCTGGTCGTTGTGTCGCCATCACCAGGTGAATACCCGCCGCACGCGCCTTTTGCGCAATACGCTGAACACAGGCCTCTACATCCTTGCGCGCCAGGCTCATAAGGTCCGCCACCTCGTCAATAACGATAACGATATATGGAATATCAGACAAATCTATTTCCTGGGTTTCGAACAATAATTCACCGGTTTCTGGGTCTGTACCCACGGCAACTTGCTTGGTCAATTTTTCGCCCGCCGCGCGTTTTTCAGCCGCTATTTCATTATAACTTTCGATATTGCGTGCGTTCAGAACCTGCAATTGTTTATAACGTTCTTCCATTTCGCGCACCGCCCATTTCAGTGCGTTCACAGCCGCCGCCGGATCCAATTTTACAATCGGTGTAATCAGGTGTGGAATATCATCCCAGAATCCAAAGTCCACACCCTTGGGGTCGATAATCATCAACTTGCACTTATCGGGTGTAAAGTGATAAACAATCGATGTAATGATTGATTGCACGAACACAGACTTACCCGAACCCGTGCGCCCTGCGATTAACATATGCGGCATTTTTGCCAAATCAAAATACATTGGATTTCCGCCAATATTCACCCCCAACGCCAGCGGGATTTTGTATTTAGTATCAACAAAAGTATCCGATTCCATCAAACTGCGATAACGCACGGTCTGACGGGTCACATTTACCATTTCGACGCCAATATAACTAGTACTTGGGATATGGGCGATACGAATATTTTCGGTCGCCATGGCGCGTGTCATATCCTTGACCGTTTTAGTAATATCCGCAATACGCATACCCGTATCAGGTTCAAATTCATACAGTGTTACAATGGGTCCCGGCTTAATTCCCATAACCCGACCAAAGACCCCATATTCAGCAAAATGCGTTTCCATATTTCGTGCATTTTGCTTCAATTCCGGCGTTACCGCACATTTACTGAACAAAGATTTTTCCAGCAATTTTGGGTCCGGCAATTGATATTGAGATGTCGCGCGCACACGTTTTGGTGCCACCGCAACGGGCGCGGGCGTTGCAACCACCGTGGCCTTTTTCGGCGCGCGACGTGATAAAAACCCACGACGTTGCTTTTTTGGTTGTTCTGTTTCTTCTTCCTGGCTGTCGTCTTCTGCGACATCTTCTGCCTCATCATATTCCATCGCCGCAACTGGTGTCGTCAGATGGAATGCCGCCGCCACGGCACGTATCGTACGCCATGCAATCTGCAGCGCGCCACGCACATGCGCCCATTTAATGTGTAATAAACTGCCCCCCATCCAGAAAAAGCCAACCAAACACAAAATCCCCACGACCAGGGCACCACCACCCATAATCGCCCCCAGGTCATTTGCGACAATTGCCCCAAAAATTCCGCCAAACGCACGCGCCGGCATAATCAGTCCAAAACCAGCCGCCCCCAAACACACCGCAATAAACCCACGCAAAAAATTATATTCAGGCGACACATCCCCACGCAACGCAATCGCGCGCATAAAACCCCAACGCGCCACACACAGAAATACAAACAACCCCGGAACCGCCCCGATTGCGTACCGAACAAAACCAACAACATGCCCCGCAACGGACTGGTCGCCGAACGTACCCGACGCCCCAAACCCCGACAAATAAGGGTCATAAAACAGCATTGCGAAAACCGCCCACACACCGCCCACGCACACCAGCGCACCAAACACGCGCGCCACAAAAGCCTTTAATACGCCGGAAATACTGTCCGGCAAAAATTTATTTGAATTCTTTCCTGCCATAACAGTCATATTCTATCACAAATTTAACAAAAAAAACAGGCGATAATCTTATCGCCTGACTTTTTTTCACTCAATTAACGAGTAGGAACTTTTTCATGCACCGCAAAAGTTTCAGGACGTTGGAACGACTTCACAAATGCACCAAGGACATTACTCGCATTTTCAATTTTCATTTGTTTCAATGCATCCAACAACTTCTTTTGCGCACCTTCTCGTTCAAAATCAAAATCACTATACAACTTTGGCAGTTCATTAAACATAAACCTGCTATAAAGCAAATAAACTCTATTATTATCCCCACGCAACATCAATGCATCGGCCGGCACCACCAAACCATCTTTTTGTCGGATACTATAATCTGCATACTTACGCGGATTTTTTGCCACTGCGCTTACACACCTTATAGCCTCATCAACACACTTCAATTCCTCTTTATCCTTTACAGTCTGTCTGCGTTTATTCAAAAACACAATCATTTCCGCAAAGAACTTCTGTAATGTTTCATCATAATTAACCATTTCAAACTCCTTTGGTTCAGTTCAAACAACTCACACCCTTTAATATAGACAAAACACAACAAAATGTCAATACTTTCTCATAAAAAAGTTGAAAATTCATATAAATAGGTATAACCTATACCGGAAAAACTAATAAAATGGGGCAAACAGATGAAAATTCGCAATATTGCAATTATTGCACACGTTGACCATGGAAAAACGACCCTGGTTGACAATATGTTAAAACAGGCGGGCACATTCCGCGAAAACGAACGCGTTGATGAACGCGTAATGGACAGTGGCGATATCGAACGCGAACGCGGCATTACCATTTCCGCCAAACCAACGTCAATCCAATGGGGCGAATACAAAATTAACATTGTGGACACACCGGGCCACGCCGACTTTGGTGGCGAAGTTGAACGCATTTTGTCCATGGTTGACGGCGTAGTTCTGTTGGTGGACAGTGCCGAAGGTCCCCTGCCCCAAACAAAATTTGTATTGTCCAAGGCATTAAAACTGGGGCTGCGTCCAATTGTTTGTATTAACAAGGTTGACCGTTCTGACGCCCGCCCAGACGAAGTATTGTCTGAAACATTCGATTTGTTTGATAAACTGGGCGCAACGGATTCCCAACTGGATTTCCCATACCTGTATTCTGTTGGTCGCGACGGTTGGGCTGTGCGTGATTTGAACGACGAACGCAAGGATTTAACCCCGCTGTTCCAGTTAATCGTTGACCACGTCCCGGCCCCTGACTGTAATGGCGCACGTTGCCAATTGGACGCACCATTTACAATGTTGGCCACAACACTGGAAGCAGACCCATACGTTGGTCGTATTTTAACCGGTAAAATTGAATCCGGCACCGTGCGCGTTGGCCAATCGGTCAAGGCCATTAACCGCAATGGCGAATTTATCGAAAACGCAAAAATCACAAAAATCATTGAACACCGTGGCGTAGAAAAGGTTTCACGCGACACCGCATCTGCCGGCGACATTGTTGTGATTGCGGGTTTCAGCAAAGCCACCGTGGCGGACACCCTGTGTGATTTATCGGTTAACGAACCAATCCCGGCCATGCCAATTGACCCACCAACCCTGACGATGACATTCTTTGTGAACACGTCGCCATTGGCGGGTAAATCGGGCAAAAAATTAACATCACGCATGATTGGCGAACGCTTGTTCAAAGAAGCCGAAACAAACATCGCCCTGCGCGTTGAACAAAGTGAAAATAACGAAGCATTCGAAGTATCTGGTCGTGGCGAATTACAACTGGGGATTTTAATTGAAACAATGCGTCGCGAAGGTTTTGAACTGTCCGTATCACGTCCACGCGTTGTAATGCAATTGGACGAAAACGGAAACCGCCTGGAACCAATCGAAGACGTAGTAATCGACGTGGACGACGAATTTTCCGGTGTTGTTATTGAAAAAATGACCAAGCGCAAGGCCACAATATCTGAAATGAAGGCATCTGGCGCCGGCAAAACACGCATAGTATTTTCTGCCCCATCGCGTGGATTGATTGGTTATCTGTCGGAATTTCGCACCGACACACGTGGCACAGGTATTATGAACCGCGTATTTGATAAATACGATTTATATCGTGGCCCAATCCAGCAATATCGCCCGGGCGTTCTGGTATCCATGGAAAAGGGAAATGCCGCAACATACGCGCTGTTTAACCTGCAGCCACGCGGCACATTGTTCATCGACCCACAAACCGAGGTTTATTCCGGCATGATTATCGGCGAACACAGCAAAGAAAACGACCTGGAAGTAAATCCGGTCAAGGGCAAAGAATTAACCAACATGCGTTCTGTTACGGCGGATGAAAAGTTATTCCTGGCACCACCACGTCGCATTTCCTTAGAGGAAGCGCTGTCCTATATCCTGGACGATGAATTGGTAGAGGTCACACCCGCCACCATCCGTCTGCGCAAACGTGAACTGGACAGCAACACACGCAAAAAATTAAAGAAACACGTCGAAGAATAAAATAGCACCCCTCAATGGGGTGTTATTTTTTGTTATCGGTGATTTGTTGCAAAATAAAACAAAAACATATACATTATAAATCAAGATGACACAAAAACGTTTATTTCTATTCGCCGGCTATAATAAAAATGGCATGATTGACGATGCATTGATTTATTATATTCGCGCACTAAAAAAATTTGGCGACATTATTCTGTGCATGGATTCAGACACCCCGAATTCAGAACTGGAAAAAGCCCGAAAATACTGCGTACACACAATCGGCAACCGACACGGCGAATATGATTTTGGTTCATATAAACGCGCATATATTTGGGCGACTGAAAATCTAAGATTATCCAACTATGATTTTATGTACCTGGTCAATGATTCTGTGTACGGTCCATTGTGCGATATGACATCATATTTTGCCCGCATGGAATCATTACCATGTGATGCGTTTGGCATGGCACAAAAGCGGCATAAAACACGCGCCCACATACAATCATGGTTTATCGGTCTGCGCGCATCAGTATTTCGCACTGAATGGTTTGATGATTTTATGCAAAGTATCACTAAACTGGTCAGCAAGACCCAAATCACAATTGAATATGAACACGGTCTGTCCCACATGATAACCAATAATGGGCTAAAATGGTGCGGTCTTTATTCGGTATTCAACCGCGACATCTACAACGGCGTAGCCAAGGTATTTCGTGCCGGCATCCCTTTTATAAAAAAAGACGCATTCGTTCGCCACAATGGCATACTGGGGTCCCAAATTGTATATGTATTGAAACACACCACCCCACACGCTCGAAATGCAATTTTGCATTCTGCCCGCGCCCAGTATGGAAACGAATATATTAACTGGCTTTTGACCAAAAATCCGTTTAAGATAATATTCAGGGGCATTAAGCATACAACCCAAAAACTGTTCAAACGGGGGCATAAATAAAATGACCAAACGAATCGCCGCAATCACAATGGCACGAAACGACACATTCTTTTTATCGCGCTGGATTGAATATTACGGTCGTGAAATCGGCACTGAAAATTTGTATATTTATCTGGATGGCACGGACCAGGAAATCCCAAAAAACGCGGGCGCGGCCCACATAACAAAACTACCGCACACCGATATGTCGCGCGCCGCGGGCGACAAATATCGCATTGGAAAAATGTCTGCTTTGGCATCTGACTTGTTCAAGAAATATGACATTGTCATCGGCTGTGATTGCGATGAATTTTTAATTGTGGACCCTGCCCTGGGTACAACACTTGCGGATTATTTATCACACAAAAAAATAAACACAACATTGTCGGGCCTGGGGCTAGATGTGGGTCAGCATATGACACACGAAAAATCATTGGACACATCCAAACCATTTTTGACCCAGCGTGCATATGCCCTTTTATCCACACGATATACAAAACCCGTTGTAATAAATCGCCCCGTCCGCTGGGGGTCTGGCTTTCACAGCATAAGCGGCCATAATTTCCACATTGACCCGAATTTATATTTATTGCACTTTGGCGCAGTTGATATGGACATGCTGGTGGCAAAGGCCGCGGCGCGCGGTCCTGACTGGGTCAATCACCTGCGTCGGCGTGGCAACGGCACAATAAACGACATTACAAATCGTCCGGCACATGGCGAAAAATGGCTAAAAATTGCCCGCGTTATGCAACGCATATTCCGCCCAATTTACGCATGGGACAAACCCGGCATGTTGGGGATAAAACGTATCGTAAAAATTCCGGAACGATTTCAAAAATCGGGGGTATGAACATGACACCAGAAGATATGAAAATAGATATTGTGTACCTGTGGGTGGATGATTCCGACAAAAAATGGCGCGCCCAAAAGGATAAATGGCTTGAAATCGTCAAGGGCGAAAAACCCGTCTATACCGATGCCGCGATTGAGGCACGTTGGCGCGACAATGGCGAATTTCTGTATTCCTTGCGCAGCGTTGATAAATATGCCCCCTGGGTCAATCACATCTATATCATAACTGGGTTTAACCAAGTGCCACGTTGGCTAAACACCAAACATCCTAAAATCACAATTGTTCCACATGAACAAATAATGCCACACGACGCCCTGCCAACATTTAACGCAACCGCGATTGAAATGTGTATTCCGAATATTCCAGGATTATCTGAACACTTTCTATTGATGAACGACGATATGTTTTTCAATCGCGCTCTGTCGCCACGTTATTTTTATGATACACATGGTCGCGCCCGTGTATTGTTCAGCAATCACACCAAACGTACCAAAAACATTGGCGAATGGATGAAACGCGTTGACGAATACACCCAAACATTAATTTTATCTGCCAAATTTATTGAAAAAATATTTGGCAAATCAGTCTATAAATATCGCCCATCACACGGTATTGACCCATATTTGAAATCCAGTTGGATTGAATGTCGCAACCATCCACTTATTACCGGATTCATAGACTTGCAAATCCGTAATAAATTCCGCACCAATAACGAGGTTCAACGTTGGCTGTTTAATTTATATGATTTAATCAATGACCGGGCGGTATTTATCCATTCCCGCGCACGCAAACACACACGTCACAAGTTCATAAATCTGATATATAATACAATATTTGCCCCATGGATAAAAAATTCACCGGTTGTATGCACGGACACATCGCGCGCCCGTTCTGCCCTGATGCGTTCGCCAATATTTTGCATAAACGATTCGCGTGATACGGACGAAACAATCCTGCGCGACAATGCAAAATTCATGGCCGAACGCTTTCCCGAAAAATCACAATTTGAAAAATAATCAGACCGCCAAACGGCGGTCTTTTTTTATTCTGCACTGCACGTTTTAATAAAATCACAAATCTGTGCACGCAGTTTTTTCGCCCATTTGAACGGCGGTCGATCCAACGCACCAATTCGTTCCAGTTCACGGAAACATTCCTGGGCCGCCACTTTTTCATCATCACTTTGAATATATTTTATTTTTCGGAACGCCCAGTTAATAAAATACCACTGAAAATTTTCCGACCATTTTTTCATCTGATACGGTGTTGCAGATTCTTGATATTTCAAGAACGCTGTTTTAATCCCCGTGCACAAACTTTGCATAATTCGCAACTGTTTTGCCGATAAAACAATTCCACCAAAATTCGGGATATAGAAATACAATGGCAGCGGCGCAATTGTTGTACGCGGATTGCGCAACATAACCTGGCTCCACCAAGGGAAATCTTCGAACAAAATCCCCTTGATAAACGGAATATCTGCAATCAGTTCACGTTTATACAAATTTTTCCACACCTGACAATGCTTAATCAGCCATTTTTTCTTTTTCCCCGGTGCATTATGCGTACGTTCAGTCGCATATTCATATATATCATCGGTTATCAGCGTTGGAATTCGCGCCACATTGTACTTTTTATGCATACGACGCGGCACAACATTATCGGTATCCATCCCCAAAACATGTCGCACCATCAGTTGTGGCCGATAAATCCTGTCATATGTGAACGACACAATATCAGATCCATCGCGCACCGCCAACGTGTGTGCAATTTCCATTGTTTGCGGGTGAATAAAATCATCACTGTCCAGGTACAGAATATAATCGCCACTTGCAACCGCCATCCCCGCATTTCGCGCATCAGACAGCCCCCCATTTTCTTTATTTACAATTTTGAATCGCGCATCCATTGCCGCATATTCTGCCAAAATTGCTACACTATTATCTGGACTGCCATCATTTACACAAATCGCTTCCCAGTCTGTAAAAGTTTGATTTTTCACACTATCCAAACATCTGCGTAAATACTTTTCAACATTGTAAATCGGAATAATAACTGAAATTGCCGGCATTACGCCCCCCTTGTGTTTAATTATTTATTCATATCACAAATCGCCTGCGAAAAGGTCCCCGGTCGTGGTGCATCCGCATAGGCTGTTTTTTGAAAGAACGCCCCCGCGGTCAATTCATCAAACAATTTTTGATCAAATGGCTGAAATTTATATTCATGCCACAGCGTATGCGTTGGATATTGGTCAACATGTGGCATTTCGGCAAAGTACTTTTTCGCCCGTTCATCATTCTGCACCAACGTCTGGAACAACATCTGATGCATAAAATAATCAAAAGATTTATTTTCATGTATCCAGTAATCCAAAATCATCGCCCGCCATGCCCCCAACAGGTATGATCCGCGACGTCCACGTATAAAGCAATTCTGACAGAACATATACTTTTGCCCTACTTTATCACCAACCAAATACATAAAGAAATCTGTATCAACAATCCACTTTGGTATTTTACCAACCACAAAATCCGTTGAATCCAACCAGAATCCACCATATTGATACAACAATTCCACCCGACAAATATCTGCAAAATGCGCACGTCTGATTTTACCTGCCTTATACTTGTCCACAATTACTTGTGGCAAAGTAATATAATCGAAAATATTACTATCATCCAACACCACCAATTCTTGCTTGCAATGTTTTCTGATACTGCGGAAACAAGACTTTACTAATTCTGGTGCGTTTTCTTCGCCCTGTTGCCAAATTGTAAAAATCTTTTCATTCTTATCATCTTTGATAACGGGACCATCCACCACATTTTTTACCGCCGGCAAATATCTTTTAAAATATTCAGGCGCAACCCGCGACAACACATTTGTCCGCACATCACGACGATGGTCGCGCGAACGCCACGGCCAATTAAATACATGCGATTGGAAAAAGATTCTTGTCAGTGCCCAGGCTCTATCTATATTCATATTTCACCCCTTTAGTTTTATTATTTACAAATTACCCCAGCCACAAAGACCGGGGATTTAATTTACTCTTCAACTTCGCCCATTGAATCATCCGTATCATCAATTGGTCCCGTTGTCATTTCTTCGGCGATACCAGATGCGCGCGCCATAATTTTATCCAGCAATTCTTTCTGCACATCTTCATGGTCTTTCAACCATTGACGTGCGTTTGCCTCGCCCTGGCCCATACGTTCACTGTTGTACGAATAGAAACTGCCCGCCTTTTCAATCAAATCATATTTCACACCCATATCCAAGATTTCACTGATTCGACTAATGCCTTCGCCATACATAATTTTGAAATCAACTGTACGGAAAGGTGGCGCGACTTTATTTTTCACAACCTTGACGCGCGTTTCATTACCAACAATATTTTCTTTGTCTTTGATTTGCCCTGTACGGCGGATATCCAGGCGTACAGACGCATAGAACTTCAGCGCATTCCCCCCAGATGTCGTTTCCGGATTACCAAACATAACCCCAATCTTCATACGAATCTGATTAATAAAGATAAGCAACGTATTACTGCGCGAAACCGACCCCGCCAGTTTTTTCAAACTCTGACTCATCAATCTGGCGGTTGTACCAACAAAAGAATCACCAATATTGCCTTCTAATTCCGCCTTGGGCACCAATGCTGCGACCGAATCGATAACCACAACATCAACCGCGCCCGATTTAATCAGCGTATCTGCAATTTCCAACGCCTGTTCACCGGAATCAGGCTGTGAAATAATCAGATTTGCAACATCAACCCCCAATTTTTTTGCATAACTTGGGTCCAACGCATTTTCTGCATCAATATACGCACATGTCCCACCTTTTTTCTGGGATTCTGCCACCGCATGCAGTGCCAACGTTGTTTTACCTGAACTTTCCGGCCCATAGATTTCAACGATACGTCCCTTGGGATAACCACCGATTCCCAATGCAATATCCAGCCCCAACGACCCCGAAGAAATTGCCTCGATATTCTGTTGCGAGCCATCGCCCATCTTCATAATGGCTTCTTTACCAAACTGTTTTTGAATTTGTGCCAACGCAGATTCCAACGCTGGATTTTTTGCGAACAACCCGCTATCTTTTGTGGCTTCTTTTTTTGCCATAATTTTCCCCTTTATTTCTTAGGAAAATCATACAAACAAACCCCATAAAAATCAATAAATTTCTTACTTTTTCTTTTCAACCAACACCAACAAACTGAACGCCCCGATAAACACCGTCACCACCCAAACAGCCGCCGTCATCCCAAACAGCGAAATAACCGCCGCCGCCAGCATTGGTGCAATCACATTGGGCAAATTAACACTGGTCCGAAACACACCATAATATTTTGATTGTTGCGATTTTGTTGTCCCATCAAAGAATAATAAATCATGCACAGATTCCATCAATGCCCCCGACACCTGCCATGCAACAAATATCGCCAACAACGGGATTCCAGTCGCAAACATCGCCGCCGCAGACAGCGCCGCAAACGACCCAAACCCCAGAACCATCCAAATCGTCTTACCAAAGCGACGCACAGCGCGCCCCATAAATTCACTTAGAACCAAATACGGCACAATCCCCAACGTTAACACCCAGCCCAACACATCTTTATCAAAACCAGCCTCTATCACCAAAATCGGCACATACAGAACGCGCATCGCCCGCAAAGAATAATAACCAAAGTTCACCAGATACGCCCGCATCATCCCCTGCAACTTGAAAAATTCGACCGTATTTTTCCACAATGCTCGCACAGTTTTCCGCGGATTTACTGCGTGCAGACTTTTATCTTCTTGAACAATTCTGAAATATTTGAATACCGACCATGCAATTAAATAAATCACCGCCGACCCAAAGAACGCCGCCCTGTTTCCAAAATGATTTGCAATCAATACCGCAACCGTCGGCGCAAACAAAGCCCCCACATTCAGCCATAAATGATACCGCGAATTCAAACGCGCCATACCGATATTCTTGGAAAAATCAGACATAAACAGCGGTATTAACATGGAACTAAGTGTAATCGCGATTCCGGTTGTATAATCCAATATAACAAACGTACGCGGCAGTATTGAAAAACTCATCATCGCATAGCATACCGCCATCATCAGCAACGAAAAATAGAATATACGCGCCTTGGAAAACATGCGCAAAATTTCATTTGCGAATAACCCCACAATAAAACAAAACACAGAATAAATCGCGACATAAACACCGACAATCGCGGACGATTTGAAAATTTCCAGAATAACCAACGAATAAACAGCATTATAAACACCGTCTGCGAACCCCGTGAACAACCCCAGGTTTGCAAACGAAAACCCATTTACCCTTTCTCCAACAGAAATATATCTATCCCCCGCCATATCTGACACATTATATCATAAAAATCCCCCAGATGGGGGATTTTATTTTTTAAGTAGCTTCCATTTCACAATATCAGCAATCACCATACCAATAAATGCCCCCAAAATAACATCACTGGGCCAATGCGCACCAACTGCAATTCGCGACACACCAATCACAATCGCCAATGTCCACGTCAACACCTTGTATTTCGGTGCCAACATCCCAACCATAACCAAACCTGCAAAACTGACCGCTGTATGTCCAGACGGCATAGAATTAAATGCCCAATCAAGTGATGGCGGAAAAAATCCTGTCATATCCAGCGCCTCGAAAAATATTGGTCGCGCACGTCCAATAAATATCTTTAAAACCCGGACCACAATCCCCGCACCCAAAACGCTACAAAATATTAAAAAAGCATTATTATTCTTTATATTTACTAAAAAATTATGCAAAAATGCCGAAAACTTCAACCGATTTGCACATTTTATAAAACTACAATCTGTTTTTACACATTTTTTAATACAAAAAACCAGCACAGCAACAAATGAACCAAAAATCCAAACCTTGCCATCAAAAATCACATCCAAATATTTCCAGAATCCGCAATCAAATTCCCGCAAGAATAAAAACAGCGGTTTATCAAACCACATGATTCCGCACATAACCAACACCGCAGTTATCAATGCCGCCCAACCCATCTTGCGCCATTTTATTTCATTATTTGCTGTTAAAAACATATCCACACCCCCATGTGATAAATTTATTCGGCAATCAATCGATTATAAACCTTTTTATCGGTTAAAATCTTAACCGAAACCGCTGTTGCGACGGCATCCTCGTCCGCCCCATTTGTGATTACCGGGCACCCACGACGAATATCGGCCGGATTTACATCAGGTTCCTGATTAAAATCACGCGCATTAAAGTCATTATTTATAACATTCAAGAAAAACGCATTCTGCTGTTGATTCGTTCTAATATTCGACAGACACACAATCGGGAAAATTCCCCGTCCGTCAATCATACGTCCCTGCCCCGTTTTTATTGATTTATTCAACAATTCCAATGCCCCACCATTACTCAGATCTATTCGCGACGCGATTCGTGCCGCACCCGCCGTTGGCGTCCCAATCAACACACCACGCGCATTTTCATAAAATGCGGCAACCAATGCCTCGGCTGTGCCACGGGTTTGGTCAGACATCAAAACGACAACCGGCACATCCGTTATTGCATCCCCACCGGGCACAACCTCGACCTCGTCCGATGCGGTCTCTACAATACGCATAACTGGTTTTTTACCAATAAACAATCCCCCCAGTTTCGCCGCGGCCCTTTCATCATCACCACCCGCCACACGCAAATCCAGTACAATCCCCGACACATCTGGGTATCGCGCCAAAGCCTCGTTCACAATTGCAACCGCACCATCGGACACATTATGCACAATTATTTCCAGCAATCCGCCCGTATCTGGGTCAGGCCTGTGCACAACATCCGCATCTGCCAAAACAATTGTCGCACGACGCAACACAACATCTCGATTTCCGTATGGTGTCAACAAATGAATCTTAGACGTCCCCGAATTAAACCCAGTCATCACCGCCGCCAATTCATCATCGGTCATATCCGCAACAAAACGACCATTAATCTGTTCAATTAAATCCCCCGCACGAATCCCCGCCAAATCGGCCGGCGCCCCCTTGTACACACCATTAACACGAAAATTTCCACGTGCATCGCGTGCACCTTCTACACCAACACTGGTTAACAACCGCCCATCTTCGGCAATTTCTGCGGCTTTGGAAAAAACATACCTGCCATTTTCATCGACCCCACGCACCAAACTGTCCACAACCGCCTGATACATTTCGCTTTCCGACAAGCCACGCAAATTTGGATCATACGCACGCATTTTTAATATCAACGCGGTCGTAATTTCCCCAAATCCGTCCCAGTCATGCGCCGCCGGACGCGGGAAATTCGCCACAATATCATCCCCCCACACCAGAACAACCCGCTCATCAGTCGCCGCCACATGCGCAGATTCATTCAAATTTTCCAGACTTTCAATCGCAATATTCAGATTTTTTCCCGCCCAGTTCACATCATCTAATTTCTGATAAATTTCCGCAAATGTTTTTGACACTTCGAACACGGGCAAACCGTCCTGGATTGATTCATCTTCGAAAAACAAACCTTCAGCATACGCGCCATGCGCCATCCCCAGGATTATTGTCATAAAAACAAAAAACTTTTTTATTCCCATATTCCGTCCCCCCATGACGCACGCGCCCCAGATTATTTATCTGAATCACGCAAATTAAAGTGATACAGCATAATATTAGAAATATAAATACTGGTAAATGTACCCATAATCACACTAAATGCCATTGCATATGCAAATTCACGCAACATCTGCCCACCAAATATCGCCAAACCAATCATTGCCAACAATGTTGAAACACTGGTCAACATGGTACGACGCAACATTTCATTAACCGACAAATCAATCAAATCACCCATCGGCATTTTATGATATTTTTTTACATTTTCATCAATTCGGTCATAGTTCACAATCTTGTCATTAATTGAATAACCAATACCGGTCAAAATAACCGCAATTGCCGTCTGATTGAATTCCAGTCCCGTAACAGAAAAGAATCCAAACATCAATACAAAGTCCAAGAACAAGGATACAAACGCCCCCACGGCATACCCCCCCTTGTACCGAATCCAGACATAAATCGCCATCATGACAAAGGCAAACAGAATCGCCAATATACCGCCACGAACCAATTCCCCACCAATTTTCGGTCCAACAACCTGAATTTGTTCATACGCGACATTATCACCCAAGATATTTTTAATCTGGGCCACGCGCGCATTTTGCGCCGCATCTGTCGCCCCACGTGGCAACCCCAAACGAATCAGAATCGCATCACCATCCACCGTTTGCAATTCTGGTTTAAATTCTGCCAGGGATTCACGCATTTGTTCAATACCATAATTCTGAACAATGGGTTTAACCTCCATCGCAATACCGCCTGAAAAGTCAATACCATAATTCAACCCACGAAATATCAGCGACAACACCGACAGCAAAATCAATGCCCCCGACACGATGTACGATAACTTGCGAAACTTCATAACCTGCAATTTCATAACACTACCCCTTTGCAATCTTATTTTTTACCACCAACAAAGCCAATTTTTTTGTTTTTGCCATTCATGTACCATTCAGCCAACACACGTGTTAACCATACACACGTGAACAATGTTGTTAAAATACCAATCGACAATGTCACCGCAAAGCCACGAATTGGACCTGCACCGAATTGGAACAAAACCAACCCACAAATCAGCGTTGTTAAATTCCCGTCCAAAACCGCCTTGGACGCACGTTCAAACCCCAGATTTACCGCACGCAACGGTGGCGTTCCGGCACGCATTTCATCGCGAATACGTTCAAACGGCAATACATTTGCGTCAACCGCCATACCCAACGTCAACACGATACCCGCAACCCCCGGCAACGTTAATGTCGCACCAAACAACGCGGTCAGCCCCACAATCATGCCCAAATTCACCATCAGTGAAATCATCGCAATCACACCGAACCCGCGATAGACCAGCAACAGGAATATAAAGATAAAGATAACGCCCGCAATCGCACCAATTTTACCACCGGCAATAGTGTCCGCCCCCAATCCCGCACCAACGGTACGTTCTTCGATAACCTGTAATGGGGCCGGCAATGCGCCCGACCGCAACAGCACCGCCAGGTCTTTGGCACCCTGCAATGAAAAACCACCTGAAATCTGACCGCGCCCACCCGGAATTGGTTCACGAATAACCGGCGCAGACAAAACCTTGCCGTCCAGAACAATTGCAAAACGTTCATTAACATGTTCGGTTGTCAGTTTTGCGAAACGACGCGCACCCGACGCATCAAACACAGTTGACACAACCGGCATATTATGCTGATCGAAATCCGCCTGGGAATCTTTCAGCGATTCCCCCGAAACCTCGACCCGGCTGTACACCGGAATCACAGAATCCGGCGCATCAATATATGGCAAAAATTCAGTCCCCGCCGGCGCACGTCCCGACTGAATCTGTTCCATTGACACAGATTCATTTACTAAATGGAACGTCATCTTGGCGGTCTGCCCAATCAATTCCTTGATACGTTCCGGATTATCAACCCCTGGCAACTGAACCAAGATATATTTACCGCCCTGGCTTTGAATAGACGGTTCCTTGGTCCCCAGCGCATCAATACGACGACGCACAATTTCAATACTACGCGCCAGCGCATCCTGTTGCATTTCTTCTTTTTGTTTATCAGAATAAGACAGTATAATCGTTTTACCATCGGATGAAATATCAACAGTATTACCAAACGCGCTTTTCAAACGTCCCTTGGCATCACCAACCTCGTCCTCGTTGCGCACAACCAAGGACACAACACCATCATGATTACGCAGATTAGAAAAACGAATAACCCCCTTACTTCTATCAATCAGGGCACTACGCGTTTCTTCATACAACTGTTCCGCCTTTTCCTGGAACATTGTATTGGTGTCCACCTCTAACAACAATTGGGCACCACCCTTTAAATCCAACCCCAGCGGAATCGGTTCAATCCACTTTGGAAAATAAGGCGCCAATTTCGGCGACATTGTTGGCACAGCCAACAACACACAAAAGACTGCAATAAAAACAATCGCCAACTTCTTAAACATAACACAACCCTTTAACTATTCCACAGATGCAACGGCGTTCTTGGCCACTTCGATAACAACGCCCTTGGCAACTTCTACTTCTATTGTTTTTTCATTGATTTTTTTGATGGTCCCATAAATACCCGCCGCCATTACACGATTACCCACCTGTAATGAATCCAGCATTTTCTGATATTCTGCCATACGTTTTTTATTTGGGCGTACCATAAACAGATAAATAATCCCAAACACCACAACGCAATACAACACCATTCCCCAGAAACCATTCTGTGGGGCAACCTGCGTGGTCTGCACAGCTGTATCAACAACATCGATTGTCTGTTCCATGTAATTTCTCCTTGTCTTTAATACATGGACAATAGTAAATCAGACCACAAAAGTAAAGGAAAAATAAAGAAAAAACCAATCCTGCGCAAAACAAATCCCAACCCTACAAATTATCATTTGCTCTTTGCTCTTTGCGCATTGCTCTTTGATAAAATCCAAGTCATTGACGGGATTTTATCTCTCGAACCAGGTATCGATTTCAGTCATCGGGATAAACTTGTACACCGGTCGCCCGTGATTACATTGCCCCGCCCGTTCAGTCCTTTCAATATCGCGCAACAGCGCATCCATCTGCATCATATCCAGTTTCTGTCCCGCCCGCACAGAATGGTGGCACGCCCAGTTTGCCAACTTCAAATGCAACCGTTCATTTAACTGTGCTGAATGTCCGTGTATACGCACCTCGTCCGCGATTGCATGCAACACATCCGCCCAGTTCATGTCCCAATCGGCGGGCTTTTCAAAAATCGCAATTGCATCCGCCCCAAATTCCCCGACATGCAATCCAGACGCCTTTAATTCATCTGCAATGGACGAAATCGCCACCACATCCGCATCCCGCATATTCACAACAATAGGTGTCAACAGGGGCTGTGTCTTGATTTTATGTGTACGCAGTTTTTCATAGGTTATACGTTCATGGGCGGCATGCTGGTCCACAATAACCATATTGTCATCTTTTTGGGCAATTATATATTTATTCCCAACCTGTCCCACAACGCGCCCCAACGGCAAATCAATCACAACCGTATTGTCTATGTACGGCTTATTTTCTGAACTCTGCACTCTGAACTCTGCACTCTGTTGCATTCCCCGCGGAAATGCGATTTCGTCCCTTACCTGAAAGATTTCCCGCCGAATACCAAAGTCAAATTTTACCGGTTCAACATTTGCTCTTTGCTCATTGCTCTTTGCACTTTCCACAAACATTGGTTTTGCCAATGTTTGTGCCAATCTGTCCCGCAGTGTCTTGATAATAAAAGACCGCACATGATTTGGTTCCAGAAAATGTACCTCGGTCTTAGCGGGCGATACATTAACGTCCACCGCGTTTGTCGGCACCGTCAAATACAGCGCGCACAGCGGAAATTCACGCGCATGCATAACATCCATATACGCTGCCCTTAACGCACCAACCAAAACCTTGTCCTTGACCGGACGACCATTTACAAATAAATATTGATCAACACTTGATGCGCGTCGCAAAGTTGGCTCAGAAATAAAACCGGTCAACCTCATCCCCGCATTACTGGACGACGTTGCATCAACTTCCAGCATTCGTCCCACAACATCATCACCCATAACAGACGCAATTCGCGTCATCAAATCTTCATTTTTGTGGAAATGCCACTTGTTATTTAACACAAACCCGACATCCGCACGTGCCATAGCCAAACGTTTTACCACATCGACCACAGACATCATTTCCGCCCGGTCCCCACGCAAGAACTTTAATCGTGCGGGTGTTTTTGCAAACAAATTCTGCACCCGAATCCGCGTTCCACTTTCCCAATTCGAAGGCTTTATCTCTTGGGTATTTGCATCAATCTGCCATCCATTGGTGTCTGCGCCATTACACGTATCAATTACCATATCAGATACAGATGCGATTGATGGCAATGCCTCGCCCCGGAAACCCATAAAATTAATATCCAATAAATCATCCGTTGGCAATTTAGACGTCGCATGACGCGTAATTGCCCGCGCCAGGTCATCACGCGACATACCCGAACCATTATCAACAATACTAATTAACGTGCGTCCACCATCGACAACATCTATCACAATCTGGTCCGCCCCCGCATCCAGCGCATTTTCCACCAGTTCTTTAACCACACTTGCGGGACGTTCCACCACCTCGCCTGCGGCGATTTGATTAATCAGAAAATCCGGCAAAACGCGAACCGCCATATTTACGCCCTATTCCTTGAATGACACGGACAAAATTTCGTATTCTTTTTCACCACCGGGCAACCTGACAACACACGTATCACCAACACACCGCCCAATCATCGCGCGCCCCACCGGCGAAGTACATGAAATCACCGTACGTCCATCGGATTCAATATCGGACAATATACGGCATTGCATTTTATTACCATCTTCGTCTTCGGCAACAACACGCGCGCCAAACACAACACGATTCCCCGTCAGCGAATCCACATCAATCACTGCGGCATTTTCAATCACATTTTCGATAAATCTAATACGCGCATCAATCTGGCGTTGCTTTTCTTTGGCTGCACTGTAATCTGCGTTTTCCGACAAATCCCCCAGCGACCGCGCCCATTGAACAGTCTTTAAAATCTCAGGTCTTTGGTTTTCCTGTAAATCCTTTAATTCTTTAATCAGCGCATCAAACCCAGCGCGTGAAATCGGCTTTTTTTCCATAACATCTTTCCTATTTTCTATAATTATTGGCAAATTATACGAAATCATTTTAATTTTGCAATTATGAAATTTCGCGTTATACTATACATAATATGTTCAGGACTAATATCTTAACCCGCTTTTTATTACGCCGCTTTTTCTCGGGCGTTGGTCTTGTTATGCTGGTCGTATGCGGCATTATATTCGCCGTCACATTTGTAGAACGCCTGCCATCGAATCCGACTGCACTTGCGGCATTATATGAATCCTGGGTCCGTTTGCTGGAATACGTACCAATGTTTTTACCCCTGGCGGTATTCATGGGTACACTGCTAACATCATACAACCTGACAAAATCTACCGAAAATATTATTATATCCAGTGCGGGCCTGTCCCCGTATCAGTCAACCAAACCATTTCTGGTTGGCGCATTTTTAATTGGTGTTTTTGCGACGACTGTTATCAATCCATACTCGGTCAACATTAGTGTTCAAAACATTACCCCCGACAACCTGCAATTAATTGACGATACAATTTGGTTGCGCGAAGAATCCGAAAACGGATTCATAACAATGAACGCAAAAAACGTACACAAGGCGGGCAACATCCTGATTTTTGAAAACGCAACTGTATATACCCAAACACCCAACTTCAAATTAATTAATCGCATCCAGGCAAATACAATTACCCTGTCTGACATTGGTCTATCCGCGCATAACGCGGTTATCTGGAACGCGGACGGCACAACGATACGTGGCGATTGGAAAAAGCAAACATTAATCACCCCGCAAACGGTTCTGGATCGATACCTACAACCAGATCAGATTTCATTCTGGCAATTGCCAGATTTTATCCGGCGCATGGAATCAATTGGTGTACCCGTCCGTGGTCATCGGGTACAACTATGGACATTATTATTCCTGCCCCTAACAACAATAGCGATGGCGACATTAGGTGTTGCATTTTCTCAAACAAAACAACGCCGCAATTACAGTTTTGGTATTAAATTCAGTCTGGGTATCATCACATGTTTTGCGGTATATTTTCTAATAAATATGTTCAATGCATTGGGTGCGACTGGCGCCCTGCCACCGGTATTATCTATTATTGCCCCACCACTTATTATAATTGCGGGCGCGGGCATATTTATGAACAGTTTTGATACAATCTAAGACATACGGGGTACAAAGACATGCCATTAAAAAAGAAAAAAAATTCCAAATTCCCACGTATTTTAATGTGGATATTGATTGCTATATTGGTCGTATTAATGATTATTTCTTTTGCGCCAACATCGCACATGACAGAAATCGTGGTGTACCCATAACATGAATTATATTGAAATATTTTTAGAAGCCCTGTCTGCCGAACGCGGTCGCAGCATAAAAACACTAAGCGGTTATGAATCAGACCTGCGTCTGGCAAATGACGCCATTGCGGGCGGATTAATTGGCGCGGACGCAAACGCCATACAAAAGTATCTGGCATCTTTGCCGGACAAGCCATCATCAATCGCGCGCAAGGCATCCGCCCTGCGTGGTTTCTATAAATTTTTAATGATGGAAAAAATCATATCGCACAACCCAACCGCCAACCTTGAATTACCCAAACGAACGCGCACATTACCAAAATTCTTATCTATTGATGAAATTGAATTATTAATTTCCAGTGCGGGCGACATAAAAAACTCAATACGCCTGCGCGCGATGATTGAATTGCTGTACGCATCGGGTCTGCGTGTTTCGGAATTATGTGAATTACCAATGACGGGTGTCCTGGGCGACAAATTACTTATTCATGGCAAGGGCGCCAAAGAACGCCTGGTCCCAATGCACGATGCTGCAATACATGCCCTGAATAAATGGCTGGATGCACGTGGCGACAACGAATCCAAATACGTGTTTCCATCGAACGGAAAAACGGGCCACATCACCCGCGACGGATTTTTCAAGATATTGAAAAAATGCGCTATCTTGGCGGGCATTGACCCAAACCGCGTCAGTCCGCACGTCCTGCGCCATTCATTTGCATCCCACCTGTTGGCGGGTGGCGCAAACCTGCGCGCAATTCAAACAATGCTGGGACACGAAGACATTTCCACAACCCAGATTTACACCCACGTCATGCCACACGAATTAATGGACACAGTCGAGGCACATCATCCCCTGGCCAAGAAATAAAAAAGGTATAAATAATGATAAAAAAATGTGATAAACCAGGTTGCACCAAAGCAGGCACATGTCGCGCCCCAAAATCACGAGATTTGCGTGAATACTGGTTTTTTTGCACCGAACATGCCGCCGAATACAACAAAAATTGGAACTATTACGCCGACATGACCCCGGACGAGATTGAGGCCGACTGGGAACGCCAGACATTCGGCGAACCATTAAAGGACAAAAACACGGCAAAATCAGACGCATCCGATTACGCAAAATTTATTAATGATTTTATCATGGGCCGCGGCAAATTCGATAAAATGCCCGCACGCAGTAAATTACCCACCAACGTTGTATCTGCATTAAAGGTGTTTGATTTGGGCATATCTGCCACATGGCGCGAAGTTGGGGTAAAATACCGTGCACTTGCGAAAAAGTATCACCCAGATACCGCAACCGACAAGAAAAATGCCGCCACCGAATTTGCGCGCATTGGTACCGCATATGAAATTCTAAAAAAACATTTCGGAAAAAAATGAACATTCCCTGCGTATGCGGGGATTTTATTTGGAAAAGATACCTGCTGACCCCACGACTATTTTTTTATAAAATGACAATGAACATAACAATCGGGGGACATAATGCTATTAAAATCAAAAATTTGTATAACGTCATTAGTTATATATGAAATTATTGCCGTATCAATTTTGCACTTTCAACGCATTTGCGACGCAATATTTACAAGTGCCTTCTGCGACAGTTGGTATCGTTATTTTCTGTTTTGCGTGGCGATTCCATTGGTCGCATTATTGATATGGATGTGGATAAGTGAAATCATCCGCGTACACCGCCGGCACAAATTCATCCGCCGTGCCAAAAATGCCGCCAGTGGAATACTGTCCAGCATACGTGGACACGTATCTGACAACATATCACACGCAGACATGGAAAAAATAATAACCGCGGCCGTATTGATTGGCATCAAGCGCTATGCCGACCGTCATCCAAACCTGCGCAAAAATATAAACAACATCATTGGCATGGCAAATGGCGAAATTGACATTGATTTAATGTCCACAGACGATGAAGAACCGGTCAAAAAGCCACGCAAAACGAATAAAAAAAGTGGCACAAAACCCACCAAAAAACGCAAATAAAGATTCCTGTTCTCACACCCCCAGCAACGGGAAAAAATTAAAGATAATTGTATAGATAAACGGGTTGGAAATGGCGTAGTGTACACAAACGTACATGAGCCATTGCCAACCCGCTTTAGATATGCCACTAGATTTAATTTTAATCAACTTTCAGATGACCAGAACGCCCACTCTTTAACCATTCCAAAACCGCGATTCTGGACTCTACACCAATTTTATCCTGCTCAGATTCTGCATCTACTTTTTTCAATTCTTCAATAACCGCATCAATTTTAGCAAGAACATTTTCATTCAAAACTTTACTTTTTGTCATTTCAAACTCCTTTATTAAAATTAAAGATAATGGTATAGCCGAACGCGAACCCGCAACCATAGTGTACAGACGCTACATGAGGGGACGGCACCGTGCGTAGATGAATTATTATAATTTATTTAAGTACGCGATTGCGTCCATTCCGGCGCTGCACCCCGTCCCCACAGCCGTCGCAATTTGCATCTTTAATTCGCTGTGCACATCGCCTGCGACATACATACCGGCCGGCAACGCGTCCGGTGCAATACGCCCCAATGCATCACGTTTAACATCCTCGGTCAGATAATCTGTATTCGCCTCGTGCCCAATGGCAACAAACAAACCATCGGCAACGATTTGGTCGCCATCGGTTGTTGTGATAATCAACTCGCCATCTTGTGAATCCGGTTTTGCCGCAATCTTTGCCAAATCTGTATTAAACAGACATTCAATATTATCGCGTGCCTGAACCCGTTCACGCAAAACAGCCTCGGCGCGTGTGAATGCAGATTTACGATAAACAATTTTAACATTTTTCGCCAAATCAGCCAAATACAACGCATCGTTCAGCGCACTGTTTCCGCCACCCATAACGACGACGTTTTTCCCACTATAAAAGAACCCATCACACGTCGCACAATACGAAACACCGCGCCCCATAAATTCACGCGCACCTTCGATTTCCAATTTGCGCGGACTGGCACCCGTGGCGATAATCACAGTTTTACCAACAAATTCTTCATCGTTATCACACAGAACACGATACCCATTTTCCGCATCCCCCGTGATATTTTTTGCACTAATAAATTTTACTGTGGCACCAAATGTTTCACATTGTTTTTGCATAAACTGTGCCAATTCAAAACCGGAACCGGCCCACCCCGGATAGTTTTCCAGTGTTGCAATACCCGCCATCTGACCACCCAACCGGTCGCCACCGATAACAATCGTCTTTTTATTTGCACGCGCTGTGTACAACGCCGCGGTCAAACCGGCCGGTCCTGAACCCAATATAATTACATCATACATGATAACCTTCCTTTATAACTTTACGCGACACAGATTACAAAACAAATGCCACCAACGCAAACGAATTTATTGCAACGCGACTTAAAAAGATTTATAATCAGAACAATATGAAAATCGTTTGTGTATTTTTCTCGTCCATCTCATCCCCGTTGGGGGAATAGTTTATCGTACACTTTTTTGATTTTATAATTGCGAAACATTTCGCACCATAATAACATATATTCCAAATAAAAACCTAAGGAACAAAAACATGTTGGATATAAAATTTATTCGTGAAAACCCAGACATTGTAAAAAACGCCTGCGCGACCAAGGGCATGCCCGACCATACCGATGAAATTTTGGCGTTGGACGTCCGTGTTCGCGAACTTAAAACAATTACCCAGTCTAAAACGGCTGAAAAGAATAAAATCACACGCGAAATTCCAACCGCAACGGACCGCGCACCATTAATTGCACGCAGCAAAGCAATCGCAGACGAAATCGCGGCCGATATGGCGGAATTGGCGGACAAAGAATCCCAGTTAAATGATTTATTACACCGCGTTCCACAAATTCCATCACCCGATACCCCAATTGGTCGCGATGATACAGAAAATGTGGAAATCAAACGCATTGGCACACCACGCGAATTTGATTTCACGCCACGCGCCCAATGGGATTTATTGGAAATGAACGGTTGGTGGAAACCTGAAAAAATTGCCAGCATTTGTGGCACGCGAACATACGCCCTGTTTGGCGAAGCGGCGGAACTGGAACTGGCCATTCAAACATACGTTCTGCAAAAATTAATTGCGCGCGGATTTACATTTGTAAATTGCCCATCGATTACAAAACCCCAGACAATCTTTAACGCGGGCCACTTTATGGGTTCGGATTTATCGGTAATGAACAACGATGTATTTATGTTAACCGATACAGACCGTTGCCTGGCGGGAACGGCTGAAATTGTATTAAATTCCCTGCACGCGGACGAAGTATTAAATGAAAAAGACCTGCCAATTAAATACGCGGGCTATTCGCCATGTTTCCGCAAAGAAGCCGGCGCCGCCGGTCGCGACACCCGCGGAATCGTGCGTATACATCAATTTAACAAGGTCGAACAATATATCTATTGCACCCCTGAACAGTCTGATGAAATGCACGAACATTTATTAAGCAACCTGTGCGAAATTATGGAAGATTTGGAATTACCATATCGCGTTATTGCGGCATGCACCGGCGACATGGGCTTTAACAAAGTAAAAATGCACGACGTCGAAGCCTGGTTCCCCAGCGAAGGCACATACCGCGAACTGGGTTCTTGTTCATCAATTGGTCAGTTTCAGGCACGTCGCACGAACACGCGTTTCCGTGCATCAGACGGCACATTACAGTTCTGTGCAACATTGAACAACACAGGCATTGCCCTGCCCCGTGCAATTGTACCTGTGATTGAAAACCACCAAAACCCAGATGGTTCGGTCAATATTCCAAAAAAGCTGCAACCATTAATGGGCGGTCGCACGAAAATCGGTGGCAAACACTAATAAATAAAAAACCGCCAAATGGCGGTTTTCTTTATAACAAACCTGTGGTGCCCTAAGCAAGAATCGGACTTGCGACTCGTCCTTACCAAGGACGTGTTTTACCACTAGACTATTAGGGCATAAACTTCCCGCCAATTATACGGATAGCAAACAAAAAAGCAAGCACAAAGTACAACATACCAACACAAATAAAAACCCACCAAATGGCGGGATTTTTATTCAATACAACAATTCACAGCATTTTTTACCCAACTTTTCAACTTGCCTATGCCGCCCTTGCCTGCCTTTTCTTCTTTTACAGCCAGGACAGAATCTGCCTTGGATGGTGCAACTTTTTTCACCGGTTTCACATCTTTCTTGTCCCCGGTCAACATCCCCATATTCAATCCCCAGAACATACAATACAATTCATACGACTGGTCAAACAGGGAATACGCTGTTTCCTTGTCCCCCGCGGCTAATGCCTTGGTCCCAACTTCGAACACGCGCATAGCGGCCGCCAACAAATGCTTTGAAATACACCACACTTCACCTTCGTACGCCGGAATAATTTTCAGCATGGCGTTTTTACGCATTTCGCGCACTTCGTTAATCAGGTCATAGAACTGTGTCTTGCCCGTTTTCGCACCCGAAAACATCAAATGTTCTTCGATTGAAATCAGGTTCATAATACCAATTGTCAAATCCTGGTCGCTTGACAAATCCTTTGGATTAACTTTTTTTGCCGCATCTAATTTTTCAACAAATTCCTGAACAGATTCTATTTTTTTCATTTCAACACCCCTTGCTTAAAAACACAACATCATCGCCCAACTGGCCAATGCCAATGCAACAATTGGCAACACAACCTTTTCAAATGGAAAATGCGCATGCCCACCATTTTTCGCCTTCATCCATTGATATAATTTACCAGTTCCAATAAATATCAACGCACCGCAAATCGTGCCAAATAACACAGGATCCATAACCAATCCACCACAAATCGCAACCGGATTATATTGCACCGTCCCCAGATAAACAAACCCAATCATCGCAACGGACAAAACAATAACAATCGCGTTGCGCCCACGGAAATGCCAATTTTTCTTGTCCATCCATTTCAGCATCCAATACCCCAGCAACGTCAACAGCGCCCCGGCCCACAGCCCAACAATACTGTCCGGCACGCCCAAACGACGCGCAATATCCAACCCGGCCCCAACGGCAATCGTACACACCGGACATGCCGGATTCGCCATAACAGATGATGGCACCAACGCCAACAATGCCAATAACAACTTACGCATAAACATTTCCCCTTTTCGTATAATCACTCGTATTATTCTGAATATCACAAAAAAAGTCAACCACCCATACTGGGAAATAAACACCGCCACTTTCACCGGCATACAAATTTTCTATGTCCGGTATATGTAAAATTGTCCATAAGCGTTAATCAGATTAAATACACAAACACCACATTTTGTAAAAAATATTAACAAACACGATATTTGTGATATCTTTTGCTAAAAGAAGGGTATTACGCATGTTCAAAAAATAAAAAAACTCTAAAATTCAGAAAAAACGGAGCAAAAAATGAAACAGGAAATTTACGATATTGCATCTGCATTTATCACAGACAAAGATGTCCAAATTTCAACATTTGGTTTTAATGGGGATATAGGATACACTTTTACTAAATACGGTTTGGCAGATTATCCATATTGTTTAACAATTTTTGCCGAAGCCAAAGCACCACGAAAACGCCGTGAAAAAGGTTATATTTCCCCAAGACCCGGCGTTTTTGTACGCGGTGAAAAATACATTGAAAAGCACTACGGCAAAATAAACATAAAACGCGGTACTGCATCAGGTGATGGATATGGAAATCGCACATTAACCGAATACATAACCGAACATGAAGTCGGCAGTGCATTGGATAAAACACAATGCGATATGAAACGCTTTTTTACACGCATTCAGTCGCCAAAGTTCTTTAAGATTGTAAATATGGCCGAAAAGCGCATGTTGGGGCAAATTTCAACCGCCGACAATACCGCACAATTGTTTAATATGATTTACAGACTTAAAGCAAACCAGAAATAAAAAACACCCAATAAACGCCCAGTATTTATCACTGTTTGGTTCTGCAATCATCGTACGAATTGTAAAATCTTCCTTACACACACCCGGGTCATTAAACACAACTTCGGCATAAACATAATCCTTATCTGCATAAAGCTCTGATAAATTTAAATCACCACCTGTATTATTCTGAATATCACAAAAAAAGTCAACACCATTGGAAAACAAACACCAGGCACTTGAAAAAAACATAATATTACCCTATAATAAAATATGAACAGAAACAAAAGGTCTCAACATGCTAACTGCTTCAAATGTTATTGAAATAATTCGTTTATCGGAATCAGTCCACGAATGCGACAATTTATCACCAGGACAAAACATCGATGATTTCAAAGAAATAAGCGACCCAAATAATCTGAAGCGCTACATCAAATTTACAGGCGATTATTCGCACAGCAAAAACATATCAGCATTGAAAAAAAATCTTGAAAAAATAGGCAATAGCGACGCTATCATCACAATGAACATCACAGAACAAGATGGACAATTTATATTAGCAGATCAGGGTTTTATGCAGGTTATTTTCGTGGATATTTCCAAGATACAAAAAAACAATGTAATACGTAAAATACTGCCAGAAATTATCCGAAGCACGATAAACAAAATGCAAAACGCTAAATTACAATCGGAATTAAAATCAACCAAGGCACAATTGTCTCTGGAACAAAAGAAAACACAAAAAATATTAGCAGGCATAGAAAGAATCCAAGACTTAGCTGAACGAACAAGCCCCACCTCAATCAGCAACAAAATTGACAAATTAAAACGAACTATTAACGATATCACATCAAATACAAAATAACACATCCACCGGTACATACGCCGTTTCTTATATTTCCTCTTTTGCGATCACAAAGCAGGCGTATTATCCGGTTCACATAAATCATTGCCACCTCTGCCAAGATACAGAAATTCTTATAAAATCGGGAAAAGTGGCACAAAATAAAAAATCCCGGAACACCGGGAAATCTTGGCCTGTCCTACGAAGCCACAAGGTGGCGAAGTAGGATAGCAGCGGAGGGATTGATTCCGCTGCGCTTCATTCCCCTGGGCAAATCCCCCCTTCGTTAAAACTTCGGGGGACCGGCATACTCCCGTCTGCCTTTTGCCTGCGGGTCGGACCCCCATCTGGGTGTCCATCACCACCCCGACGCACAGAATAAAAAAACGACCCGTTGGGTCGTTTGTTTATTCTGGTAGCAGCGGAGGGATTCGGACCCCCGACCAAAGGATTATGATATACCAGCGCTGGGGAATTTCTCCGCACGAACTCCCCAGAAATCCGCCACTTTCCACAGCACACCAATTTTCTATGTCTAGTATATGTAAAACTATCCATAAGCGTTAATCAGATTAAATACAAAAAACACTTACCTAAAAATCGCTACACTACTCACATTTCCGCCATTTTTAACCATTTTTCTATGTAAAGTTTTATATTATGTTTGTGTCCTTTTGTAAACACATGTAAGAATTTGTATCCTTTTGCCACAACACCCAACTTTCCCCCCTTATCATTCATAGTGTAGAACAACCAAAAGGATTAAACATGGAAGTAAAAGATTTAGAAAAAATGATGACCGCAAAAGAAGTGTCTAATTATCTAAGAATATCCGAGGCGGCTTTGTACGAAGACCGCCGCACTGGAACTGGACCTAATTATGTTGGTTTATTTGGTATTACAACCTATTTTGATACCTAGATTTTCAGGATATTTGACAATGAATACAGAGAGAATAAAAACATTAAAAAATTATCATATATCCGACAAAAATCAGCTAAAACAATATAAAGAACTTGAAAAAACACTAAGTTAGTGTATGATATTCTTGCATAACTATAAGGCAAGACATGAAAATAATCGTCCAAGCAGGTGGTCTAGGCAGTCGTATGTTTGGTTTGACCAGAAACAAACCAAAAGCCCTAATATCAATAGACGGTGCGCCAGTTTTGTTCCATTTATTTAATAAGTATCCGGATTCTGAATTTATAATAATATGCGATTACAAAAAAGATATATTAGCCAGATATTTGGAATTATTTGCAAAGAATATTCGTTATATTTTGGTGGAGTCGCACGAAAAGGGAAACATTGCTGGAATTAAAGAGGCGGTATCATTTATACCTGAAGACGAATCATTTATGGTTATTTGGTCAGATATAATACTGCCACCAGAATTTGAAATAAAAAGAATTCGAAAAGGATGTCAGGTTGGTCTAGCAGATATTTCTAGTAGATGGAAATTAACAAACGGTAAATTAAACAATGTTCCAACCAATAAAAATGGGATAATTGGATTATGGGTTTTTGATAACAAAAATTGGTTTTCAGATTGCCCTTCTTCTGGTTCCTTTACTAAGTGGTTACAACAAAAAAATATTCCTTTGCACCCAATCGCTGTAAAAAATTGTGTGGATGTGGGTACATTTGATACATATCAAGCTTTTATTTCAAAAAATGCAATCCGTAGTCGGCCATACAACAGAATAGAAATAAAAGGTAATACAGTTTGTAAAACCGGAATAAATGCCGAAGCAAATGCCTTAATTCAAAATGAGTCACATTGGTACAAGTGGTTAAACAGATTCAAATTTCAACACATACCAAGAATACTTAAATACAATCCTTTGATAATGGAAAAGCTAGAGGCCACCAATTTATTTAAGCTGAAGTTATCGCTAAGAAACAAAAAAATCATACTAAACAGAATAATTTCTATTTTAAAGGAAATGCATAGGTATGATAAAAAACCGGCCTCTGCAGTTGATATTTATACAGAATACTATGTCAAAACTATTCGCAGACTACAAAATATTGCGTATGTTGTACCATTATCAAACAATAAACATATCAATATTAACGGCATAAAATGTGTGAATGTTTTACGCAATCCAGATTTATTACAACAAATAATAAAAAAAAACTTATTGAATATATCAACTTACGGAATTATACACGGGGACCCACAACTAACCAATACCATGGTTGATGGTAAGCATAATATTTTTTATATTGACCCAAGAGGATATTTTGGCAAAAGCAAAGTATATGGGGATGAACGTTACGATTGGGCTAAGTTATATTTTTCAATCGCTGGTAATTTTGACCAATTTAATATAAAAAATTTTGATTTAGACATTACCAACAAAGTGAAATTTCATATAGCCAGTAATGGGTGGGAATCACTAACACCCCATCTTATCAAAAAAATAGCTCCTTATACCGAAAAAGAAATAAGCCTTATACAAATAATTATTTGGCTTTCAATGGCCGCAGTTGCTTGGGAAGACTTTGACTCAATATGCGTGGCTTTTTATAATGGAAATTATTTGTTAACAAAATGGATACAAAAATATGAACCAGAACTTAATTCTCTCTAATCTACCTCATGTATGGATATTGGATTTAGATGGCACATTAGTAAAACATAACCATTATAAAAACGGAGAAGACATCTGGTTAGACGGCGCATTAGATTTTGTTCGAAATATCCCCGACTCTGATTACGTTCTTATATTAACCGGTAGAGAGTCAAAATACAAAAAACAAACACTTGATTTCTTAAAAAAATATTCCATTCGGTTTAATAACATCATATTTGACATGCCTCTTGGCGAAAGAATTCTTATTAACGACAATAAACCATCTGGTTTAAATTGTGCACAATCACTATCGTTGATAAGAGATAAAGGGTTATCCAATATTACAATAAAGGTGGACAATGCGCTCTGACACAGTTTTTCTACAAAAAGAACAAATTTATCAAACGGTATCATTATACTTTTTTGGAATGTTAAAAATTATTTCTAATTCTCTTGGAGGGGTTGTCGTAAGTCTGTTTAACATCCCCCTGTTTTCAAAAACATATACCAAATATTACACAATAAAGTTTTTTGGAATAATAATATACCGCAAAGATTTGCGTCCAAAGTTAGTAAAAAGAATTTTAAGTAAAACGAATAAAAGCTATGATGATATTTTTCTAATAAGATATAATCTTGGTGAAACTGTGGTTTTTTTATCCCACTTAAAACAGATGTTAAAATTTTACGGCTCTAAAAAACCATTGTTTATAGTATTTCGCAAAAAAGACATCCCTTTTTATTCTATGTATCTGTTGCCCCATAAAGTTGATTTTAAATTTGTTGAATTATCAGGACGTGAAATATATGAAATATATGATTTAAAAGATAAACCATACAAAATAAAAGGACAGCGTTTCATTGCACCGATTGAAAAAATATCAGAACAAATAATGTTTGATTTCAAGAATGGAAAAACTAGCAATTTTTATGATTTTATAATTAACTCAATTGGGGCAAAAAGAATAGACCCAATGTTTTTACCAAGTGTTCCCAAAAAGGCAGTGAAAAAAATCCAGCAAATAAATCTCACCAATGTTATTATTTTATGTCCTGAGGCAACATCAGTTCAAGAATTACCAACACAGTTTTGGCAATCATTGGCAAAAGAATTAAATAACAAAGGTTATACGGTTTTTGTTAACGCATTTAAAGAAAAAAACAAAATAAAAAACACCAAAACGGCCAAATTAAAATTAGATGAATTGTACGCTTTAAGTGAAAAAGCGGCAGGAATTATAACTATGGCAAACGGAATAGCTATAATGATGCACAACAGTAAAAAAATGGATATTATTTATACCCCATACCACGATAATTGGTTTGGGTATAACGCAACAAACACATTAAAAGCTTACTCAATTAAACACATACCGGATTTAAGAGGGGATATTGAAGAATATGATACATCGAAATATACAATGCAGCAACTTATTAAAGCGATCTTAAATCGCTACTAAATCGTTCAACAGGTACACCTTTGTCTGTATGGAATTCGTTGAAGTAGCACAACAAACCGTCTGAACTTTTAAATAATGGCCTAATTTGACTTTTATATGCCATTATCGCTTGAAGTTTTATGGCAAGCTGTTCTTTTGTTAAATACACAGGGAATAAATCACGATAATTTATATTTTTAGCTATTGTGTCATAAAAGAAATCTTCATAATAAACGACTGTTCGTCCAGATTGTTGTGCGGCATTTTTCACAATCAAATGGTCTATATGGTTCCCCAATGCGCTGGGGGTTATTAAAATATCATCTGGTGAAGAGTTTGTTTTTATATACTTTATTACATCTTGAACCAGTTCTTTTTCTAAAATTTTATCTTGTTTAAAAATTGAATCTCGTTCTTGATATATCTCGACCCCAAGGTTATTTGTTCTATAAATAGCATCTAAAAATGGTGCATGCTGGTGTGGAACTGCTAATATTGAGCAGGCTTGTTCGTTTTCTGCTTGTCGGCCAAGCACATAATCTGCATATGTTTTATTTGCTGGCACTCCACCCATAACTGTAATAATTTTTACTGATTTTCTATTTTTAGCGAGAGAATAAATAGTTCCACCAGCCGAACCTACCGCATCATCAAAATGTGGAGATAAAAATATATACATTATAAAAACCTTGTGTTTGACTAGCTTTAAATTATAATACAATTATGAATAAAATCAAACCATTGTTAAATAATCTTATTATTGCTACAAAAAATGATGGCAAGCTACAAGAAATGATTGTTTCTTTATCTGATATAATTCCATCAATACTTACACATAAAAACGTGAATTGGGATACGCCTGAAGAGACAGGGCAATCTTTTGCGGAAAACTCAATAATCAAAGCCAGACATGTAGCAATTACTACTGGATTTCCTGCTTTAGCAGATGATAGCGGATTGTGCATAGAAAAACTAAATGATGCACCAAACATTTTTTCTGCTAGATTAGCAGAAGAACATCAAGGATTTGATGGTGCAATAGCACAATTAAACAAGGAATTAAAAGGACAGGCATCACGAGCAAAATTCATATCGGTTTTATGTTTATACCTGCCGGACGGAACACATTATGAATTTAGTGGCACATTATACGGAAATATAAAGTTTCCCCCACAGGGTCCAACAATAGGCTATGAATCCATATTTATTCCCGATGGGTATGACACGGCATTGTCAGCTCTAGCCCCAAGCATCCGAGGGAAAATTCATTACAGAACTTTAGCAATAGAAAAATTTAAGGCTTTTATCAAAAACGATTTTTATCAGTAAATTTTATTTGCTCATAAAATTCATGTTTTAAGCTGTCATCTTCTCTAAAAGCACCACGAATTTCTGTTGTCAGAAATTCCATATCGGTATCTTCTATCCCCCTTGAAGAACAACAAGCGTGTTTTGCCCTGATAACAACAGCAACTCCGCGTGGTTTTAAGTTATTTTCAATCCATTTTGTAATCTGCGCGGTCAATTCTTCTTGTATCTGTGGTCGCCTTGAAAACCAATCTACAATTCTTGCATATTTCGACAACCCTATCAATTTTTTACCAGGCAGAATTCCAATCCAACATTTGCCAGTAAAATCAACAAAATGATGAGAACATACAGATTTTACGTTTATTGGTCCTATCGTCATTAACTGGTCTATCCCTTGGATATTTGGAAAAATTGTAATTTTTGGGGCAGGAATATATCTTCCCTTAAATTTTTCATGAACCCACATTTTAGCAATACGGTGTGCGGTTTCTTTCGTGTTATGATCATTAACAGTGTCTATTTGTAAGTCCTTTAAAACTTGTTGTAAGGACTTGGTTACTTTTTTTTGAATATCGTCTAATTGTTTTTTTGTTAGACATTTATTTTCATTGGCAAAATTCATTATTTTTCTCCATAAATTACAATTATCGTTATAAAATTATTTGCTTTTTTCAAGATTTTTTTATATATTTAGCACAAATGAAAATACCTTATCATATTTTAAATAACCCTAAGATGCTAAAAAAGGCATGTTCTACTTCTTCTTGCAATAAGAAAAAAGTTTTGAAACAGTCGTTTAAGGCCAGAATGGCTAGATTATTAAAAGTTTCAGAAAATAAATTACCGGAAACATTAAAACCCTCAGATGTATTTACTTGTAGATTGAACAGACTTCGCAATACATCTCGTACAAAAGTAATTGAACGTGCAAATCAAATGGGTATAGAGTTAACCCCAGTTCCTTGGTATCCAGACTCTTTTACAGTTAAGAACACAAAGTACAACTTAGTAAATACAGATTTAGTCAAAGGCGGAGTTCTATTCATACAAAACGCCTCAAGTTATTTGCCTGTACTTGCGTTAGAACCACAAAAAGGCGACTCTATATTAGATATTTGTGCTGCACCAGGTGGAAAATCTTCACATATAGCGGCTTTGACAAATGGAGAGATAGAGTTGTGGTTGAATGATGGCATAAAAACACGACTAGAACCATTAAAACAAGTTCAAAAATTATTAGGATTTAAATATTCTAACTTAACATCGTTCCCAGCACAATCAATTGACAAGGAGATACATCAACTTTTTGATAAGATATTATTAGACGTTCAATGCTCCGGTGAGGGGATGATAGACATTCAAAAGCCAGCAACTATGCGTTTTTGGTCGCTGGATCGCATAAAAAAGTATATGCATTTACAAACAAAGGCTTTAAATGCAGCTTTCAATTTACTAAAGCCAGGTGGAACACTCGTTTATTCAACTTGTACCTTTGCACCAGAAGAAAACGAGGCTCCGATAACAAGTTTCTTAAAAAGAAATCCCGATGCGATTGTTCAGCCACTAGTCTTTGAATCTAATCACGTTCGTCATGGCGAAAAACAATGGGACAACATGTTGTTTGACCCCCAATTACAAGGCGCTTTAAGAGTTTTGCCACACGATGGAATGGAAGGCTTTTTTGTATGTAGAATCAGAAAAAAACCAATTCTTGATGAAAACCAACCAATTGATTTAAAGCAAAAAGGCATTCATTATGCTAATTTAGCGGAGCCGCTATGACAATAAGCAAAGTAGCTTTATTTTGTGATTTTCTAAATTCTGTTGGTGGCACCGAGTATTATAACACGACGTTAGCAATAGAATTAAAAAAATGTGGAATTGACGTTAGGGTGTTTATAGGCGAAAAAACAAAATTAACACATTGGACAAATATTTTATCAAAATATAATATCCCATACTATGAGCCTACAAGACAACATTCTGTTTTATCAAGTCGACAAATTGAAACAAATTTCATTAGAAATAGAGTAATAAGTATCCTGGATAAATGGCAGCCAGATGTTATTCATTGTAGCCCAGCTGGAAAAATGTTATTAGCTTTTCTAGAAACAAAACAAAAAAACTCCATTCCAATTATAGCAACGGAATACACTACACCATCACCAACAACAGCTCATTGGTATCAAAAAGACTTGCCGAACAAAGTTAATAAAATAAATGCTTTTATTGCCACATGCAAGGCATCCGCCAGAGGTATTAGAAATTTCCATGGGTACAAAGGGCATATAAAGGTAATAAGACACTTAATTTCACACAAACAAACCCAAGACAAGTTTATTTACAATCAATCTGTGGCTTGCATAGCGAGATTATCCCCAGAAAAAGGGGTTGGTTTTTTGCTTGGCGCTTGGAAAATTGTTGCTTCTAAATGTCCCAAAGCCACTTTACACATATATGGTCATGGGTATGCAGAGAAGTATTTGCGCGAGTTAACAAAATCGTTAGGCATAGAAAAAAGTGTGTTGTTCCATGGAATTTACCCACCAGAAAAAGGCATAAGTAGTATTGTAAAAAAACATCAGATATTTATTCAGCCATCCATGTTTGAAAGTATATCTACGTCAACAATAGAACTGATGGGATATGCCAAGCCTATTATCGCAACTAATGCCGGCGGAACAAAAGAAATTATCAATAAAAAAACAGGGATTTTGATACCTGTTGCCTCCACAGATATCTTGGCAAAGAAAATCATTACTCTCTTGAGAGAACCAACCTTATGTGAGTATTATGGACGAAATGCGAAACAGTATTTTATGACAGAATACGATTTAAAAAACAACATTGAAAAAACCATTGATTTGTATAAAAAGGTTATACGCAAATGAACACAAAAATTACCATGATGATGGTTGAAAGTATAGACGGAATAACAAGTAGACAAGACGGAAAATCCGTAAAAAGCTGGTCTTCTAAAGAAGATGGTTTGCTTTTACAAAAAGAAATACGCAATTCAGACGTTCTCATTATGGGTAGACGTTCGTTTAAACAAAGCTTTACGAAACTTACAAAAGCCCCTATATATGTTTTAACAACAGATTTTAACTTGTTAAACAACAGCACAAAACAAGTGATTTTTACAAACAAGGAACCGACAGAGTTAATACACGAGCTTAAACAAAGAAAATTCAAGAATATACTTTTATTGGGTGGACAAGTAACTAATACAAACTTTTTGCTACAAGGATTGGTAGATAATGTTAAATTAACAATTGAACCCAAAATGTTCGGAACCGGACTGCCGTTAATATCCTATTCAAAAACGAACATAAAGCTTAAACTTACAAATATTGAACAATTAAACTCACAAGGAACAATTCGCTTATGCTATAAAATAACAAACAATAAGGAACTAAAAAGGGCTTATGCACAATCTATGCGTCAAACTCGTTCAAGCGGAACAAAATTATCGACAATCCTTAATATAAATAAGATGTGGTGGAATGAACGCGCAAAAAAACATTACAAATCAAAATACTATGATATAAAAAGGTTTTTATCTGGGAAAAATAGAATTTTTGAATTTGAGGAACACGAAGTTGGGAATGTATCCGGAAAAAAATTATTGCACCTACAATGCCATATTGGTACAGAGACTTTGTCTTGGGCTCGTTTGGGAGCTGATGTAACAGGTGTAGATTTTTCAGAACAAGCATTGGATTGTGCAACTGATTTAGCCAAAAGAGCTAATTTACAAGCCAGGTTTATACATTCTAATATTTATGATGTCCTAGATAAATTAAATGGAGAGAAATTTGATATAATCTATGTCAATTATGGCTCTATTAGATGGTTAGATGATATTGAAGAATGGGCAAGAATCGTTTCTGTTTTACTGAAAAAAAATGGTTTTCTGTATATGCATGAATCTCATCCTATATCAATGGCTTTATCTAGCGACACTCCGATATTTATAAGAGACTATTGCACAACAATGGGTAGAGCAAGGTTCTTACACAGATGGTTGCGAAAATACAAAGCATAATATAGAATTTGGTTGGGAACGGCCACTAGGAGAAACAATTTCAGCAATATCCAAAGCTGGATTATTTATAGAATTTTTGCATGAACGAAAAGGACATATCGATAAACAATTCAGCTATCTTGAACAAGCAACAGACGGCTTTTGGTACCCAACGCATGGGATTCCTCCAATACCAGCTACTTTTACATTAAAAGCAATAAAAAAATAGGGGGGTTATCGTTGTCGTGGTATTTGTAATGCAGGGGAAACAAATTTGGTTTTATCCGATTGACAATAATCGCATGCGCTTATGTATGGCAACGAAAAAAACTTTTTCAAGCTTTTTCTGGCATTTTTGTCGTTTCTAAAATCTACGGTCTCATACTCTAAAAATTTTGCACCAAGATTTCTTTCTATGGCTAGCGCTTTCTGGCAGGCATAAAGCTTACCATCGCAAAACACCAAATTGTCTCGTTGCCAACATTGTTGCCACTCGTTTAATAGCTCTTTTTGAGTCCGATTGTGTTTATATAGTCTATCTGTTTTTATCCATTTCTTATCTTTAGGAAACAGGTGGTATCTAATATTATATTTTTTACATAATGAAATTATCTCTTCATGTTTTAATAAGGCAGATAATTTAGGATTAGAAGAATAATTTGAGATACACAATAAAAAATTTCTAGCACTGGACATAGCCAACAATAACTCTTTGGATGGTACAACTGTACCATTTGTATACATAGTCATATTCTTTATTTGATTCTTTGTTGCAACATATTGAATCATTTTGTATAAATCAGGCACTAACATGGGCTCTCCACCCAGAAATTCAAAATCATAAATAATATCTACTGAATTCAACAACAAATTTACATCTTTTTTAAAAGTATCTATGTTGTATAGCACATGTGTAGAATTTTTATACAAAGGCATAGCATGGCAACAGTCCTTACAATTAAGAGAACATCTCGTGGTAACATTAAAGTCCATATATGCGATAGATACCTTGCCTGTTAGAAAAGCACGAATATTCAAGTAAAGAAACAATAACTTTCTATGTATTTTTGAATACGGCTTCTTTCCTAGACCATTACCACCAATTCCGCCATCTGTCCGCAAAACATTTAGATAATCAACGATTTTTTTTATATTTCTTTCTTGAAAATTCATCTCAACGACCTTGACATAAAAGAAGTTTATAAAGAAAAAAATCAAAGTCAATAAAAAATATTGTATTTTCAAAATGGTATGTTATATTCATTCTCATGAACATAAATAAATTCCAGTCTTATAATCTGCATGCACATCATGGTGGATTTGGTTTATATAACGGTAAAAGAACCGGTACGGATGGTCATAATAATGCTGTTCGCATGTTAGAGACCGCCCGTTCCCGAGGTTTTGAAACTTATGGGCTTGTTGCACATTTGGATTTCAACAGGCATATTAAATTTGAGGGAATGAAAAAATATGAGGGAATGACCCAATTCAATGATATTGAACAAGCCATTATTGATTATAATAAGTCTGCCAAAGCCGTTAGGGATGCCGCAAAAAAGGTTTCAGGAATAAAAACATTGGTAGGTTTTGAGGTAGATTTTTATCGTGGAAACGATTGGTTAGAAGACTTTAATATTATAAAATCTAATCTAGACTTTGATTTTTTAATTGGTAGCACACACTCTATATCTAACGACAATGGAACCGTTAGTCGCAATATGTATTTCATTGACAACGAGGACTTTACTGATCGAGCTATTTATCATTACTATGAGAATGTAAAAGCATGTATAGCAAGTGGGATGTTTGACTTTATAGCACATATAGATCTTATTCGAAACTTTGTCCCAAATTATCTTCCGAAATTCACAAAGACCATTGATGATATAATTGAACTTCTCGCTAGATATAAAATGCCAACGGAAATAAATACAAGCGGATTCAGAAAGGGGTTAAATGCAGGATTCCCAGAACAAGCTATTCTAAATAAAATGTCGGAGAATAACATTCCTGTGTTTATATCTGATGATGCACACGACACAAAATCAATCGGAGAAAATTTTTCTACTGCAGCAGAATGCCTGAGAAAATCTGGAATTAAACAATATTCTATATATGAAATCCTTGGTTCAAAACAACGGTAAACCTTAATAACCAATAATTCAAAAACACAAAAACATAAAAAAACAATCTCAAATAGAAAACAAACAATTAAGTTTATACACCAATAAAAAACGGCGACCATCTGGTCGCCATTTTTTGTCATTGTTTCTCAAAAAAACCAAAGAAGTCAGAACAAATAACCACATCTGACAGTTATCCTTTCCTTCCTTGAATTAAACTATACTGAAATGCGATTTACAAATGCAAGACAAAAATAAAAAACAGCCCGAAATAGGGGCTGTTTGTCTTGGTAGCAGCGGAGGGATTCGGACCCCCGACCAAAGGATTATGATATACCAGCGCTGGGGAATTTCTCCGCACGAGCTAGGCAGAAATCCGCACCTTTCATAAGCATATAATTTGTCTATGTACGCAATATGTCCGCCGAAAGAAAAAACGCAATCAGATTAAATACAAAATTCACTTTATTTTTTTCGGCATTTGTAAATGTTTGTAGCACTTTGTAGCCCTTTGCCGCGACTTTCTATTTTTACCAAATATAATTCATAGTGTAGAACAACCAAAAGGATTAGACATGGAAACAAAGGATTTAGAAAAAATGATGACCGCAAAAGAAGTATCTAACTATCTAAGAATATCCGAGGCGGCTTTATACGAATACCGCCGCACTGGAACCGGACCTAATTATGTTCGTTTGAACGACCGTCTGGTGCGTTATCGTAAAAGTGATATAGATGAATGGTTAAACGCAAAAAAGATAGAAACTAAATAAAAAAACTTTTCGCTGGACATTCAATTTTTTATGTCCCAGATTGCCAGCTCAATGCCAGCAGGCAGATCACACTAACCAACCAAAGGGCATTGAAAAATGAAAGGCTGTAAGTATTTTAGACAATCACTAACCGACTATTATGTTCGGTCATTAAAGTCTAAATCAGATATGCAAATAACCGATACACAAATACACGGTCTGCATTTAAGATATTCTGCAAGCACAGGAAGAAAAATTTTCTATCTGTCTTACACACTTAAATACACTCGCCGCCAACGCAACATTCGTTTGGGGTCATATACGGATTTCAGTATCAAGGACATCAGATATAGAGCATTAAAATATCGCCAGATGGTATCTGATGGCCGCGACCCCATGCAAGAGTTGCAAGACGAAACAAAACGCAAAGAGATTGAATTGCGTAATCGCAAAACTGTTTCAGAATTATTAGATGAATTCTGGGATAAGTACATAGTCATAAATAAAAAGCGAAGTTCTCAGAGGTCTGACAAAGGAATAATAGAAAATAGTATTAGACCGGCTCTAGGAAAAACCTTTATATGCGAATTAGATTTGCCAAAACTGATTGACTTTTACAATGATATACGCAAACGCACATCTGCTTCAACTGCCAATCATCACATTGCGCTGGTATCTACTTTCTGGAATTGGTGCGAAAGATATAAATACCTGCCCGTCAATTCCAACCCTTGCAAGTTGATAGAGAAAGGCAAAAACAAGAAAATTGAATATGCCGTATTAGATGAACAAGGATATCGCGCATTCTTTAACGCAGTTGAACAAGGTATAAACGGTCAATCTAAATTTAATACACGAGCATTCAGAGCAATTAAAGTTATCGCATTAACCGCCTGCCGGCATAGCGAAATCACAAAGTTAAAGAAATCTGAACTTGACCTTGATAATCATAGACTGAATTTAGAAGACAGTAAAACCAAGGCCAAAAAAGTTCCCCTTAGCCAACTGGCAATTCAAGAACTACAAAAGGCACTGGAAGAAAGTCCAGCGGACAGCGAATATGTATTCCCAGCCCTGCGCCAAAGCACAAAGGTTGAAGAATCAGAACTGGATTTACGAAAACCATTTGCATGGGTTCTACAAACAGCCAAATTACCATATATGCGTATTCACGACCTGCGACATTCGTTTGCAAGTTTCGCAACAGATATGGGCGAAGATATACACGCAATCAAGGAGGTTCTTGGACACAAATATACAACAACGACCGAAATCTATACCCACATGCGAGATACAAGAAAGATTGAAACCGCGAATAAAGTAGTAAATCGTATAATGTTTGCGCAGGCAGCATAACCGTCAAAAGCCCACTGTCTGCGCCCTTGGGAAAAGCTGCGTTTTTTCTTACTTTTTTCTATATTTTTCGCTGGACATTCCGTTTTTTATTTCCCAGATTGTTTTGTGTAAAAACAGAGTAAAAACAAGGAATTATAAAAATGAAAAGAAACGAAAAGACACAGGAAATAAGAAAACTGAACGACCAGTTTCGCCGCAATCTTTTTACCAATACCGCACATGGGGTTGTAAATCTAACCAGCGGTGTTGCCGCACTTGCCCCTGCCGATTATATGGCTTTATTGACCGAGGTAAGTTGCTTTGAAGATTTCAACACAGAGAACGACCCATACGGCGAACATGATTTCGGCGCGATTGACTTCAAAGGCACAAAATACTTTTTCAAAATTGACTATTACGACACAGACTTGGAATGCGGTTCGGAAGACCCAGCAGACCCAAATATAACCTGCCGCGCCATGACAATAATGCGTGCAGATGAATATTAAACCAAAGGACGATGAGATGGAAACAATAGAAACATTAAAGCAAAAACTGAAACAAGCCGAGGCCTGCGACAAGGATATAACAGATGTCAAATACCCTACCGGCATAGTTATAGATTTATCCAGCTATCAAGGCAATGTATTCTTTATTACCGGTATGGCAAGGCATATACTGCACCAATTATCAGCAGATGCCAGCGAATATGAAGAATACAAGAAAGAATGCGAACATAAGTGCTACAAAGAAATCTTGGAAATATCGCGCCGTTGGTTTGGTTTCATCTACATAAACGGAGGCTCAATATGCCAAGAGTAAAAGAAGATAAAATCACAGACATACAAGCATATCAGGTCAGAGAGGCCTTAATCCAAAGCGGATACACACAGTTTTATAACAAGTATTGCCCAGACAGTGTGTTCTGGTGCAAAGATGTTGGGAACAAGAGATATTTCGTACGCGTTGATGTAGAAGAGATTTTCAGACTACAAATTTACGAATATGAACGATGGATACGCGACCCCTCAAAATTTAATTTACACAATCCGTCTGAACAAGATAGCAATATTGCACAAACAACAAAACCAGAACACATACCAGACTTATTAGACTTTATTAAACAGTCCGACAAAGGGGAATAAAATCAAAGCGACCACACAAGAAGATATTCCTAATATCATAAACTTTATTGAAAAGGCGGTATAAATGAGCAGACGATATATCATACAAGATTTACAAGGTGGAACATTTGGAAATTGGAGTTGGCAAGAACCGGCTACCCGTCAAGAAATCATTGAACATTTTCGCGAACTTATAAATTATGACGACCTGCCAATATCAAGAAATCTAAGCCTTACAGCAATATCCGAGATATGGGAAATCAATATTCATAGAGTAGATACACCCATAAAACCATGCCCCAAATGCGAATGCCCCACATACAAAAACAAATGCCCAATATGCGATAATTTTTAGTGGGTGCGTACTTATAAAGGTATCATATTTTTCCCAGAAATCAAGGGGTCGCAGCCCCTTATGCAAAAATATTTATTTTTAGTTGATTCTGCGTTTTCTTGATATATCCTGCCTTATAAGGGAGATGTTTTTCGTAGGGAAAAAGCTCCCTGTTTTCGTTTAATAAAACATAAGGGACACCATGCACTCACCCACCCGAAAATGCTTTATTAGCAGAACTTATCTCACACTTTCCGAATTGAGAGATGAATGGAATACGACCGATGAACATATAAGGTACCTGATAGAAAACAGAAAACTGCGAGCTTATTTACGACCTGCGCTGGTCTTTTATACCAACAACAATGTTGATTATCTAAACGATTATGACCCCCTGCCTATTTCTCACCCAGACCTATGCAGATTATTACGCGATAGAGAGGCCTGCATACAAATAATAGAAGCCCATTTCAACGCAAGATACGATGATATCGTCATCAAGGATTCAGACCGCTGTATGGTCGAAGAAGAATACCCCCACCTAATATCAAGCGGCATTTGGCCGCTTGTTCTTTATTCAGAAAACTGGACTTGCTTTGAATACAAAAAACGGCGATACACCTTTGGCCATACCCAGGGCGCGGTATTAAAATATCTATACCAACAACTGCGCAGTGGCAAACCATTGGTTGGCACCAAGGAAGTGCTTAATGCCGTTAATGCACATTGCCATCATATTGCAAACTTGTTTAACCATAAATCAGAATGGAAGAATCTTATCATCTTTCCAGAACGCGGCTATTGCCGTCTGAATATGCCGGACAAGATAATTGCGCAAAAATACCAACCCAGTTTATTTGATAACATAGACGAATAAAATAATCGCCTTACAGATTTCTTACTTTCCCACACAACCCATAAAATACAAGGCATTGCGTGCCTTACTTTCAGCGAAATCAACCGCGTTTTTTTTGTTATAACAAGCCCCTATGCTCCAAACAGATTTAACACAAACCAAATGGAGCAAATGCGATGCATGACAATAAAATCCCACCACGAAACGAACTATTAACCGAAAAAGAATTGGCCGAGCTATGGGGTATCGGGTTAAGCACATTGCAGCATTGGCGGTGCGCGACTGGCGGCAACGTTGGACCCCGATATTATAAACTTGGTTTTCGCGTTTTTTATCATGTAGATGATATTGCGCAATATGCCAAAGAACGGTTTTTCCAAAGCACAAGTGAAAGAATTATAAACAGCGAGGCCAACGATGGGAAATAAATCAAATGTATATTTATGCCCAACCTGCGGCCAAAAGGTCGTAAGTTATAAGCACAACCTAAATAAGACATTGGTGTCCTGTTTGAAAAAGTTGTACATGGCCGGCGGTCATTCTCGTTTGGACAAACTACAACTGGATAACACCCAATTTACCAACTTTCAGAAACTGCGGTATTTCGGATTGGCATTTACAACCGGCCAACATGGGGAATGGCATATCACGAATACAGGACGGGCATTCCTTGCCGGCCGCGTACAGGTTTCACAACATGTAATAACACGCAATGCGCTGGTTATACAGAAAAGCGTGGAACAAGTGTATATCCACGATATCAAAGACTGCGTTTCATACAAAGTTGAATGGCAAGAACAAGCCAGCCAACCAACACTATTTGATTAAAGGTTTGTAGATGAAAATCCTATTAGACCCGATGTTAGCAATCTTGGCAAATGACCTTACCACCGAAGAAAAGGCAACTTTGCTGATGTGCATTCTTGAATATCCAAATCGTGATTGCGACTTGGGCTTATGGAAATACATAAAGCAACAGATAGATATAGATGCACAAAAGTACAAGGAAAAATGTGCGCGTGCGGCGGCAAGCCGTCAAAAGAAATCAGAGTTGAAATCAAGTCTGAAATCAGAACTGAAATCAAATCTGTTTTCAGCAGTAAATGTAGTAGTAGATAAAGATAATATAAATAAAAATAATAGTAATGTAAGTGTAAGTAGTAATGCGATTTTACCTGTTGAAAACTCTGTTGATAACTTTCTAATATCCAACGATTTTTCCTTTCAAAACATATCTGCACATAAAAAACAGTTTTCAAATTACATAAACCTTTATCCGCCATCAGTTGTTGAACGCGCGGAAAGAACAATCATACAAAAGCGATTTGGGCAGACCCTTAACCTCGCACAAATTGTTGAATGGCTGGAACAAGAAAACAGGTTTTACAACCAACGACATGGGGGATAATTATGACGACTTGGACAGTAGATGTTGTTGAAGAATGGATTGTAATAGCAACGAAAGTTGATCGTGCGCTGCCGCCGGTTCGGATGCGCCGCGTTCGTGCGCAATGCTTTTATGGCACAGACACGGAAAGCCTGCTGTGGGATTTATTAAACGAAGATATGAAGAACATAGAGCCACGATTCCAACCAACAAATGCCCAAGTATCGCAATGGGAAACTGTTGTTTTGCGCTGGTTGCCATTGCTGGAAAACAGACAAGATGTCCATATTTTATGGTTGCGTGCCAGTGGTGTTGGCTGGAAAAAGATATGCAAGAAATTCCACTTTGAACGGCATACCGGCATGCGCAGATATAAACAAGCACTGGCCACATTAACCGCAGAATTAAACAGATTGCCCCAATCAAAAAAATAATCGGCGGTCTGTATATTTTTCTGCTGGACTTTCCAAATTTGATTTCCCAGATTGCCATTCACATAAAAAAACTAACATCAAAAAAGGATATAAAAATGAGCCATTTTACTGTACTGGTTGTAGGAAACAATCCAGAAGAATTATTGGAAAAATACGATGAAAACGAACATCTGGTTTTTGAATCACGCGAAGAAAAATTGCGCAAAGAATTTGAGAACGACAGAATAAGAATTGATATAAACAAAACAAATGAACAAGGCAGCCATTTTATTGTTCTAAAAGAAAACGAAGAAGAACCAAAATGCCCGAACCAAACATTCAAAGAATACTACAAAGATATAGATACATTTGCACACGAGTATTTTGGATATATCAAAAATGAAAACGGCGAATATGGGGTTATGGCTAACCCAAACGCAAAATGGGATTGGTATGAGCTGGGCGGTCGCTGGCCAAATCATCTGCCATTAAAAGGTGGCGGTGGTGCAAACCAAGCAATATGGCGCACGGTTGATAAAGACCAACTGAAACACATATTTGCAGTTCTTACAGAAGATGGCTGGTATGAAATGGGTCAAATGCGATTTTTTGGATTTGTAGAAAATAAAAAATCAGACGAAGAATGGGAAAAAGAGTTCAAAGAACTGATATCCAAGATTGACCCAGATGAAACAGTTTCAGTTTATGACTGCCATATCTAACAAAAAGTTGCGAAACTTTACAAAGCACTGATACTGGATTATATCAAATGCGAAATCATAAAAAAAACAGGAAATTTTTTATGTTCCATTTTTTACAAAAATAAGGCATAATAGCAGTACAATTTGAAAGCAACTATACACCGGCCTTTGCGCTGGTGTTTTTTTATATCATGGCAATATTAAATCTATCATTGGATACAAACGATACAAACCGGCTGATAACACTGTGTGAAAAAGATGTGCGATTTGTTGCGGCGAAAAGTTTAACCCAAACCGCGCAACAGGCACAGCAAAAAATCAAGGAACACATCCAAGACGCGTTTGTATTAAGAAAACCGAACTTTCTCAAATCCATCAAGGTTTATCCTGCCAACAAACAAAACCTGCAAGCCAAGGTTTATAC
>SUUM01000012.1 GCA_015062525.1 Alphaproteobacteria bacterium
TGATGAATATATTGATTTGACCAATGGCAATTTTGTTATTGGCGAACGCATAGAATTGTATCGTAAAATTATATTACAAGACCAACAAATATTAGAACAGGCAAAAAATTTTGATAATTTATCCGCCGTACAAAAAATTGATTTAGCCCGTATGATATTAAACAAAAGCGCAAAAATTACCGGTACGCCAACAGGCAAAGTGACTCAAGATGACGCCATACTTGGACCACACGCACTGAAAGGAAACCAAACCGCAGGATACGCACACAAAGAGAAAGAATTTTTATTCAGAGCAGAAATTCTTGAACGTTATCCTCTGGCACTTTTTCTAAAAGATTTAGCACACGAAGATGCACACAGAATAGACTACTATAATGCAGAATACGGAATGATTGGCACACAACTTATGAAATTTGTGGAAGACAATTATCTGAATGATAATGAAATAGGTGTTGAATTATACAAGAAATTTGCCACAGAACAAAGTTCGTACTATATGCACGACACAGTTGCAGCCGCTTTACGCTACAATATAAAATATGATACAAAGGACAAATAATGCCACGAATTCATGTCATTGGTGCGCCAGGGTCTGGCAAAACAACATACGCGCGGCGGTTGGCGGCGGCACGCAAATTACCCCTGTGCCATTTGGACGAGATTTTTCATGACAATTCTGGCACCGTCCCACGCAAACGCACCGAATCCGAACGCACAGAAATGGCGGCTGAATTTGCCCAGGGCAAAGACTGGATATCCGAGGGCGCATCATTTTCCGACTGGGTAAATCCAATCTTAAAACGTGCAACCGAAATACACATTGTATCCCCATCACGCACGATACGCGTTTGGCGACAGATTAAACGGTATATCCGCCGGAAATTTGGTATCGAGCAGACAACATACCGCGAAACACTGCGTGGCCTGTGGGACGGAATAAAATGGACATGGAACTATGACCGTGATACATTACCAATAATATTACAGAAAATCCCAAAACGCACCAAAATCAAAAAGGTAAAGGCATAGATATGAAATACGTACCAGATATGAATTTATTACGGGCATATTCTGATGTCACAGATCGCCTGCCGGCACCGACACTGGCAGTGTTTGAATTTGACAATAAAAAATTGATTTACTGTGGCACCAAACATTCCGCAGACGTGTCATTTCAACTGATTGATAAATGTTTTAATGACTATGACATAGATTGCGTAGTGACCGAGGTGCATCGCAATGCAGAACCTGTTAAAATCCAAACACATACACGCAGCCGTAATGAATTGACATATTCTGCACGACTGGGGTACAAGCGTGATATTCCGGTTATACTGGCCGATTCCAGCAAGTACGATTGGTTCACAGATTTATTAAAGGTTGGTAGCAATTACCTAAAACCATTACAGGTGTTTTTCATGCTGGACGATGCGTACACATACAAACAACACTTCAAAGAAAACTATTCAATTGAACGTGCGCTGAAAAATACAATTCACAAATACTGGGACGACACACTGCCCCCACCAATGACCCGGGAAGAATTTCAAGAATACTTTCTGGAACAATTTGGATTTGAAATCACCGATGACAACATCAGTGATATTTACATCACACACCCCGAATGGCACTGCCCAGACAACAATGGCAGTCTGTTGAATAAAATGTGGTCAGATATTGGCATGATTTCACGCGACCCATATATGGTAAAATGCATTTTTGATGCAGTAAATTCACACGATTGCGTTCTGGCAACATTTGGCGCAGGACACCTGAACAAGCAAATACGGATTCTGGAACAGGCATTCGGCAAACCAACATTTGTAGATATAAAGGCATAGACATGACAGACGAACAAAGAATTGCAACAATTAAAAAAATCTATTCCATATTGTGGCATCCTGAAACTGGATTTAAAGCATTTTGGAAACAACCAGAAAATCGTAATCTTAGCCGAGAGGAACTCGATGAGCGCGAAAGACAAAAAGTTGCTGAAATTGCCGCCGGTTATGGATTGGGTGATGCGTATTACTATGACCAACTGTTTAGCATACGCGGACAAGACGTTATGAAACACAGATTTTATGGTTCATGTGGCAATGCGGCCAAGGCATTCTGTTATATAAACTCAACCTTACCAGCTGATGAACAACTGGAGGTTAAAATTATGATAACAACACGCACAGACCATCTGATTGACAGTCAAATTAACCATACTCTTCCAGTTATTAAAATGGCGGATGGTAAGTGGCATGCACTGGACCCTCAGATACCAATCGATAAAAAGAATCCAAACGTTCCCTTTTTGTCCGGCGAAATGGAACCCGGTAGAATAATACAACATATTATTCCATCATCCACAATACAAGGATACGATTTTAAAATCATGAGAATCATAGACTGGCAAGAATATGAAGACAAACTGTCACGTTTTCACAAATTCATAGAAACAGGAATTGAGCGCAGTCCCGAAGTTACAGCTATATGTAACACAATAGAACAACAAATGCAGGCACTTGACCTAGAACAATACCCATCCACCAAGAGTCAGGTTTATGTGTTATGTAACGCATTAGCAGGTAAAAACATTGAAATGAAAGTCCTGATGCAGCGCAACAAAGCCGGACATGCATTCGCAATTCCTGCGGTAAAACTTGACGGCGATTGGTATAAATTTAATCCGGCCGATAAATTTCTACGGTTCATAAAACTCGAAAATTTCTATGATAACAAAGACCTGCTGTACTCCGTTTCAGCTCCACAATATATTGAACAATGTAACATATTCATAAGCAACGAGAATAAAGAAATCCTGGATACAATAGAATCCATACTGCAAACACTACACCACCCAGAAACTGGATTTAATGGATTCAGGAATGAAGTAATGTCAAGGAAACAAGTGGAACTAGATGCATTAAAAGGACAAAAACTATCCAAGGAAGAAAGAGCCGCCAAAGTTGCAGAACTTGATGATAAATATATGGAAATGGGGTACACAAAAGTAGCCGAAATGGCAACTGCACTGAATCCCGACATGAAAGATGCAAGTTTTGACGAACAAAAATTCTCACTAACAGGAAAATCTATAATGGAAAACCGTTTGTATGTATCTTGCGGAAATGCCGCCAAGGCATTCTGTTATGTGAATTCGCTGTTACCAAAAGAAAAACAGCTGGACATACAAATCATGTTAGGAACAGATATAAACAATCTAATTGACGGCAAATCAGGACATACATTACCATTGGTAAAATTTCCAAATGGGCAATATTACGCAATTGAACCTCAAATTAAACCAAGCAAAAATCGACCAACATTTGCCCTTATTCCATACCCTATCCAACAAGGTATACAGGTTGAACATGTGCTAAATGGAATTGCTAGACATGAACGCAAACATAAGGTAATGAAAATCGTAAGTCCAGAATATCTTGAAACAGATTTGTTAAAGTTTGAAAACTTTTTGCGCATTACTGTAGAACGATCACCTGAAACAACCAAAATTTGCAATAAGATAGAATCCATACTAAAACAACTGAAACTAAAACAGTACAAAAAAGACGGCAGCGATAGAATGACATACGAGTTCCTAAAAAACTGCCCAGATGCAACACTGCCATTAGATGTGCTAGAATATCAAGGCGACAAAGGTACAACAGCATATCTGCGTGTCATGCTAGACGGAAACTGGTATAGCATCAAGCTTGATTCAGATTACCTGAACATACAGCATTACGACACACCTACCGATGAAATGCGACAAAAAAAGAATTTACCTCCATTTTCTATATTTACACCGTCAGAATACATCAAAGTATACAAAAAAAGACTAGACACAAAACAAATGCGTGACAAGGCAGACAAAATTGGTCAACTAATAACAGAAAGAACTGAACAACCAACAATTCTGCCTGGACAACACGAATATGAATAAAGAGATGCCAATATGAAAGTAAAAATCAGAAATGCAGTGCCAGACGATGCGGCCGCAATCCAAAAAATTATTGCAGCCGGATACCGCCGGTCTTTTGCCGGTCTGCACAGTCCAGAATACCTGGAACAAAAGATTCAGGAATACTTGAGTCCGGCCAGAATTGAAAAAATGGCAAATATAATCCGCAATGAAAATTCCGTAAATATCGTTGCAGAAAACGCGGATGGCGATGTTGTTGGCTCGGTCGGTGGTATGCGGGACGAAAACAACAACTGGGAACTGATTGCATTATATGTAGATGAAAATGTAATTGGCGACACCAAGTTTGCATTATCACTGGTTCAAGGATTTGCCAAACGCATCAAAGATGCCGGTGCAACAACATTTACAACCGGCACCCTGACCGGCAGTCGTGTTTGCCGGCTGTACGAATTACTGGGCGGTAAAAAGATAAAAGAATACATCAACGAAAAGCGCGACAATGTATCAGAAACAGTCTTTGAGTTTGATATAAATCGATTTGCATAAAGGGAAATAAGAATGAAACTGAACTGGCGACAGAAAGATTTTGAATCGGATATAGATTTTATTCTGTTTCATCAAACAGACGATACGCCAACATGGTGGAAATCGGAACTATATCGGGCGCATCCGTCACTGAATTTTGATTATGCGCAATCGCTGTCCCAGGAAGAACGATTTGAATACCTGACCGACAACCTGCGCAAAATCAGAAACGACAAACAAGCAGATATTGAAAATTCAATTCATATGTTTGAAAACGCATGGGAACCCGTCGCCAGTAAATTAAACGATGCGTATTCATCTGCGTTTGATATGGATTGTTCGGGAATATTAAACGATATGGTGGGACTGGTCGGACTGAATCCGATTTGTCCGCGTGATTTATCCGATAACAGTTTTTCCGTTTATTATTACTTTGACCCGAATTATGCGGTGGCAACGGCATTACATGAAATAACACACTTTGTGTGGTTTTATGTATGGCAACAACATTTCAAGGACGATATGGCGGAATATAATTTTCCACACCTGAAATGGTTGCTGTCTGAATTGGTGGTTGAAACAATTATACGAAATTCCGACATTGCAAAACTGACCCCACCACCGGAATATATCGCATATAAATATTTTTACAGTATGGATATAGATGGGAAACCGATTTTTGACACACTGCACAACATGTACACAAACCGCAAATCATTCCCTGACTTTATGGAAACGGCATACGATTGGATACGTAAAAACGAACCAGAACTGCGCACCAAAATAGCCGCGGCAGAGAAATAAAAGGACATAAAATGAAATACACCAAAGGCGGAAACTTTACCACCCAGGAAATGAGTATGCTGGAAACGCTGCAAGAACTACAAGATGTGATTGATATAGCCAAGATGTTTTGTGACAACAAAAATGATACTACATACAAAAATCTGGAATTTACAGAAGACTATATCACACACCTGCGCAAGAAAATAAAAATCGCATTGGAACACGTGCCAGAAAACATACAAAAACAGGAATACCTATAAAATACCGCCCAATCGGGCGGTTATTATTTTGAATGCGATTGCAGTGCAATGTTTTGATAATTGCTTTCGTACAATTTGCGCGCGGCATCGGATTTTAAGACCTCTAAGGCACGCGGTTTCAGTTTTAATTGTTCCGCGCATTTCACACCACGCGACCGGGCGGCACGCATCAATTTGCCCATAATTTTCAATTCCAATTTATAGTACTCTGCATTATCAGGCATATCCGGAATATCAGTCAGCAATAACAGAATCAAATCACCAATGTTACGGATGTTTTTAACCGGGCGCAGGTCAATAATATGGAACCGCCCAGCCCCAGCATCAAACAGCATATTGCCTTCGGATGGATCAATTGTGAAATTGGTCGTGGCCAGGTGGTTCAAATCATCAACCAGTTTATTGTACGCACTTTGTGGTGCAGATGCCATTATGCGCATTTTTTCAATCGCCACAGATACTGCATTGGCCCGTTGTTGGGCGGTCAATGGTTCTTCGACCAAATCATTTGTTGGAATGCCATCAACCTTTTTACAGACAGACAACACCACAGTCCCAGACATTGGGTCGGTTAAATTATACAAAGCCTGGCCAAAATTGCGGCGACCGTGTACATTGTCGGCACGCATATACCGATATGCGCCGGATGACAGTTTGTCCCGAAACGCTTTGTCAATTTTTACAGAATGTGGAACACGCACAACATAAGAACCTGCATCGTATGTGGTGGCCTCGGTTCCCGAACCAATCGGTTTTTGTGAAATTGCGGACAAGATTTCCGAAATATTCAATCGCATTATTCCACGACCTTTGAAAACATTTTCATATCACGTGGCTGCCCACGCAGAACAAAGTACTTACGCAAGACACCCTCACACTCATAACCACAGCGCAAAGCCACCGCCGCAGAACGAACATTCTGTTTGTCCAGGGTCAATTGTATGCGTTGCAGGCCCATGTCGCTAAAACCCATTTCGGTCAGTTTATTTAATGCACGTGTCATAATGCCACGACCATTAAAGCCATGCGCCAGCCAATAACTGATTTCGCCCATATTGTCGTCTGTATCAACAAAACTAATCTTGCCCACGATATCATCCGCCACCATGATAAAGTACGAACACTTATCATCGCCATATGACTTTTCAATATTCGCCAGTGTTTTATCGACAGTAGTATAGCCATCTACCCATTCCAAAAATTCGCTCAGGAATTCACGATTGGCATTTATAACCGCCAACAGGCGTTCTGCATTTTGTGCCGTTGGCTCTAACTTATCCAGCCGGAAATCACCCATATCAATAATGCGTGGAAATGAAACCATTACTTACCCTTATATTCCGATTTTAGTTTCGAAAACAACAGATGATTCATATATGTGCCATCTGGCATTTTATTCGCAGCCCGTTCAACACCATCCAGTTGATAGCCCGCCTTTTTAATCGAATTTACCGAACAAACATTGCCCTCCATCGCCTGACGACAGATACGATTTACCCCCAGTTCTTCAAAACCCAATTTATCAATCAGCTTATGCACTTCCTGATTAAAACCCTGACCACGGGCAGATTTAATAAACCATACGCCGGCACACTGTATCGTGTCGTTGTTATCCCAATAATGAATGCGCTGATAGCCAATAAACTGTCCGTGGTAAAATATATACCAAACAACACCATTTTTATATCCTGAATCACGTTTCATCAATTCCAATGTTTCATCTGCAGATTCTGGCAGGTGTGATTTATGTGTCACAGAATGCCACATATACTGATAATCATCAGATTTTTCATGTTTCAACACATCCCATATCATTTGTGCGTTCGCAATAGTTGGCTTTAATACTCGCAACTCTAAACGTTCCGTCTTAATATCGTGATTAAATATTTTATCAAATTTTTCCATCTGCTTTTTCCTTTGTTTACCCTGACAATTTTATCATAAAAATCTCATATTCCCAAATAAAAAGCCCCCAATCGGGGGCAAAACAACCACAGGCAATCTTATTTTTGCTTACCCTGATTTTTATTCATTAAATCCTTTTGGCGTGCTTTGTACTGTTTGTACAACAATGCAGTTCCACCAACCAAAGCCGCAGAACCACCAATCAGAGAATTTACAGAATTGTATTCCCATTCTGTTGGCATGCAGATCATAAACAACCCCAGACCAGCCAAAGCAGCAGGACCAGCATTCGCCAAAACTTTCAAAAATTCGTTTTTCTTCATTTTATCGACCTTTGATTTGTTTAGATTTCGCCTTTGCGTTCATGGCAGATTGCACCTTGCGCCATTCGGCAACTGTTTTCGCACCAACCGCTTTACCATCCACAAAGAATATCTTGTCGGCCAATTTGCTTACCAGTTTAACATTGTATGTTCTGCACGCACCGTGCATTTGACCATTCTTGTACACGGCATCCCATTTGACGTATGGGACAGTTTCGCCACCAAACTCAGTCCAGACTACACACTGTGCCTTACCATTTCTGATACCCTTATCATCCAAGGTATAAACCTCAAAAGTGATTTCTCTGTTCTCAGAATCAAGGTCTTCAAGGTATGGAAACAAGTCAGTGTTTTGAAACCAATCACGTCCAACATCAACACCCCAATCACGACGTTTTAATCGCCATTCTGGAACCGTATCGTGTTCTGTAACTTCCGTTGGTTTATCATCAAACATCCGCACATAAGAAGAAACCAACTCTAAATTAACTTGTTTTTCTGGCATGAATGCCCCCTTTTTTGATTTTAACTTGACAAATAAATATCACATAAACATCTTTTGTCAAGTGTTTTTATCTCATAAAATTATGAATTTTCCACAAAATATGGTATAATTATTGGGACAAAATTAAAATACAGGACAATTTATGAAAGCAGATGCACACAAACAGGTTCAATATTTACGCCATGGGATGGAACAATTCCTGGCCGATGAAGACAAACATATCGCCAATGGCGCACCGCGCCTGCGTGGGGAACAGTACTTTGCGCTGGGCGCATTGACCAAGCTGTCCGACACCCAAATTGCGGCCAGTTATTACAAACTGCCCACTGGGTTTGGTAAAACCGTAATGTTTTCATACATGGCCCAGGCATATCTGCCCCAGGCACGCGCCAATGGTGACACAAAGAAACTGGTTATATTGGTGCCACGTCTGAATTTGATTAACCAAACCAGCGACAAACTGGACAGCTTTGCCGGATTTAGCGCATCGGAATTTAGTGGCCGCACCAAGGACACCGATGCAGACATCATCATTTCAACATACCGTTCATTGGATAAACTGGTGGAAACCATTGGGATTGAAAATATCGGCCTAATCTTTGCAGACGAGGCACACCATGTCACCGGCGACAAAATTTCCCAAACAATGACCGATTTGATAAAATCTGTGCCAACAATTGGGTTTACCGCTACCCCATCATACGATGCTGACAAATCGGTTAGCAATGTACTGAGGACAGAAATCTTTTCAATGACGATTGCCGATGGTGTACGCAGCGGAATGTTATCGCCGGTAAAAAACACCCTGTATTGTTCCAGCATTGTATATGACCTGGAAAACGCACCTGCAACCAGTCAAGGCGAATATGACTATAACAGTATAACCGGTCAAATTGACACAGACACATTGACCAGTGAAATTGCAGACATATACATCAATGGCGTTGACGAAGACACCGGCCGCAGATTTATTGATTGCAAGGCAATGATAAACTGTCCCAACATTGAAATGGCAAAACGTCAGGCCGATGCAATTAACCAACGGGCCGGCCGCATCATCGCACGCGCATTTTCATCAGACATGAAAGATTTCGAGATTGAAAAAGCAAAATTCATTGCCGGCAAATACCAGGTTGCATGCCAGGTTAACACCATGACCGAGGGCTTTGACGACACCACGGTCAGCCTGTGCATAAACTATCCAACACGTTCCTCCGTTCGTGCCGAACAAGCTGCCGGGCGTGCAATTCGTCTGAATGAATCTGATCCACATAAAATCGCATTTGTAATCGATACAATTTTCAGAAAGCACGACAGTGAAACCAGCGATACTGCACTGCAAACCGCACGACACGCAAAACAAGTTTTGTTCAAGGACATCGCCGGCGGAATGGTATTATTCCCAGAAAATTTCAAGGATGGCATCACACATGGCAAACACCGTCCACACACCCGTGGCAACCACGAAACCGTAAAACCATATGAAATCATCACGTCAACGGAAACACTGCTGGATTTGAATCGTGTCGATACAGAACGCGCCAAGGAAGAAGAGATACCAGAGAAGACCGATGAATGGCTGAACGTACAAGAATTAACACAATATTTTCCATACAATTACAAAGTGATAGGAAAAAAACTAGTCGAGCTAGCTGACACAATGAAAGGCAAAATAGAAAAAAGACGATCTGGCACTAATACCCCCTTATGCTTGCATAAAGATGCATTGGATGAATTTGCACATTTATCAGGCTTCAAAAAAAGACTTCCACAGAAAACCGATGAATGGCTGAGTGCAAAAGATCTTATGGAATACTTTGTGGGTGGGGATACCAAAATTTTAAGAGAACTGAAAAAGCTAGTAGCCGCAAAAAAAATGCCAGGCAAGATAGAAAAAAGACAATCTGGTGGCAATACCCCCCTGTGTCTGCACCGCGATGCGCTAGATGAATTTGCACATTTATCGGGTTTAGAAAGAAGAAGTGAAATTCAAGAGAAAACAAGCGAATGGCTGACTGCACAAGAATTAACACGATATTTTCCGTATAACTACAAGGTGATAGAAAAAAAACTAGTCGAGCTAGCTGACACAATGAAAGGCAAGATAGAGAAGAAACTTTCCGCATCTCGGACCTCCTTTTGTCTGCGTTTCGATTCGCTGGATGAATTTACACGCCTATCAGGCTTAAAAAGAAGACGCGATTTACCAAAAAAGACCGATGAATGGCTGACCGCAGAAGAGTTAATACAATATTTTCCATACGCTGCTGCTGTGATATCGAAAAGGCTGCTTGAACTAGCTGATAAAATGCCAGGCAAGATAGAAGAAAGACAATCTGGCCGCAATACCCCCCTGTGCCTACGCCGTGATGCACTGGATGAATTTGCAGACCTGTCAGGCTTAAAAAGAAGACGTGAGATTCCAAAGAAAACAAATAAATGGCTGACTGCAGAAGAGTTAATGCAATTCTTTACTAACACTCACAAGGAGATATCAAAAAAGTTACTCGAATTGGCCGACACAATGAAAGGCAAGATAGAAGAAAGACAATCTGGGGCCCGAACCCCCTTATGCCTGTATCGCGATGCGCTGGATGAATTTGCAGAACTATCGGGCTTAGAAAAAAAACCTCCAAAAAAAACAAGCGAATGGTTAAGTTCATCAGACTTAACACGATATTTTGCTCACTCGAATGAAACGATCGCAGAAAAATTGCTCGAACTAGCTAACACAATGAAAGGCAAGATAGAAAAAAGACTATCAGGTCCTCACACCACCTTGTGCCTGCACCGCGATGCATTGGATGAATTTGCAGACCTATCGGGTTTAAATAGAAAACGCGAGCTTCCAAAAAAGACTGACGAATGGCTGAACGCAAGAGAATTAACACAATATTTTGCACATACGCGAGAGCTGATATCAGAAAAGCTAGTCGCACTAGCTAAAAAAATGCCAGGTAAGATAGAAAAAGTACAATCTGGTCCTAAGACCCCTCTATGTCTGCACCGCGATGCGCTGGATGAATTTGCACGTTTATCTGGTTTAAAAAGACGTGGCGAAGTCACCCCAGAAAAGTTCCATGCCGGAACTAAAGTTGTCAAGGCAATGACCCAGATGGCAGAATCCAAGAAACAAACAAAGGATACCATCACCCCCGACAACCAATACGAATAAAACACCGCCCAACCGGGCGGTTATTTTGTTTGCCAAATTCTATTTTTTTGTATTTATCCAAACACGATGTTCATTATGTTCGCCCACAACAACATCTGGCAACTGCTCGCCACCATACAACCCCATCAACCCCATAATAGCACGATAGGATGCGCTGTTGCTGGTGCTGCATGTCATTAAAACGCGTTCCAACCCCAAAGTGGCCGCATGTTCAATGCACATCTTGGCACCAATAAAACTGGAATACTTACCACGATGTTTTGGGGCAATATTGGCCGCAATATGACCGCCGCGCAATTCCAATTCTGGAGTTAAACGATGGCGAATACTGAACGACCCGACAAATTCATCACCATCAATCAACCACAGACGAGTTTCCGGCACCAGACCGGGCTTGATTGTTTCTTCGTGCTCATAGTCGTCCAGTTGTTTCAAATATTCATCAACACGATTTTCATCTATGGCGCGTATCAGTGGGTCAATGCCGCCACGACCAAATTGATTTTGGTCTGCGCGATAATCTTCAACAACCGCCAAGAAAGCCGGCAAATATTCACGCGATGGTTTGACAAGTTTTAGCATTTGATAATCCTTTATTTCCCTGTCTTTTTGCAGATATACAGCAAATGCGAACTAAATCCCTGTTGGTCCAGACGTTCACAGGTCGCAAAATGCCATTCCACAAATGCCTGATATTCCTTTTTAGGCATGGCTTCAATCTCTTCACGCAATCTGGGCGCAATACCGTCCGTTGCAACATTGGTAATATATTTTGTCGGTGTTTTATCAAACATCTTGCGCAAATCTTCAATGTGAATTGTGTTAAAGATTTCATCTGGTGCATCCATCAATGCACCGGTCTTGTGGTTGCTGGTTTTCCACAAGTCCGCAACATGGCCATATTTTATTGCGTACCCAATCATCACAGATGAATGTGGCAAATATGCAAACATACAAATTCCACCGCGCTTTGCCACACGAATTGATTCATTTATTGCGCGCTTTTTATCCCGATTGTTAAACAAGTGATACATTGGTCCCAGATTCAAAACCATATCAAAAGTTCCATCATCAAACGCACTTAAATCCAACGCATCACCAACCATACAACGAAAATTCTTCAACCGGCGCGATTTGCGTTTCATAATTTCAACATATTTCGGTGTCAAATCAACCGCCGTCACATCGTAACCCATTTTGGCCAGCGTGATTGAATAACGACCTGTGGCCGCGCCAACCTCAAGAATCTTTGCCCCAGGCTTCAAGTATTTTTGGATATAACGCATAGTTGTCAGATATTCCAAATTATGCGCACGCGTTGAATCCAAACGCGCATCTTCGTCATAATCAGAATATTTATTTATAACTATATCCTTGTGCTTATTCATTTCCATACCCCTTACTTTTCCAAAATCTTTTCCAGAATGTATTCATGATGCCATTCGCCGTCAATGAATGCGGTATCGTGTAAAATACCAACAATTTCATATCCCTGCTTTAACAGATTGCCAAGCGACCGTGTGTTTTTATGACGAACCTCGGTCTGCAGTTTGTGAACATTATGCTCGGTTGCCCATTTACCAACAATCTGCTTAAACTTAGTCCCCAGTCCCATTGACGTATATTTTTCCAATATTGTCGTTCCCGTAACCGCAACACGCCCCGACCACGGATGGTCTGGCATTTTCTTGGTAATATTCGCTGTACCTATGACCCGGTCACCATCAAAAGCACCAATAAACAAACCGTTTTCATTTGTCCAATCTTTTACAGCCCGTTCCTTGGGCGGCAAGGGGCGTTCAGGATACTGCCATGTCCATTTTGCGCTGGGGCCTTTTCTGAACTCTTTCATATACCGCATAACGGCATCATAATCATCGGCACGCAATGGGCGGATGGTAACGACCCGACCATTTTTCAATTTGAACTTTACCGCACGTTTCATTTAATCTCTCCACTGTTAAACAAGGCTAAAATCTCATCAAAGACAGGTTCCGCACCAATGTATTGCATATTTCCCAAATCCTGGACAGGGAACCATTGCGCTGGTTTCAGATACTGTTTTTCATCTTCGGTAAGATGCGGCATATCATATGAACCATCAACAACCCGACACAGATAAAACAACTGCAGGCAATGGAAATTCTTGCCTGTCTTGAAACTTTTATACAGCGATGTATAAACATTCATCAAGCGAACTGGTTCAACATCAAAGCCGGTTTCTTCCTTGATTTCCCGTTTCAGCGCAACAATATGATTTTCCCCCATTTCAATAGAGCCACCCGGAACCGCAAACCGCCCATTTGTCGGCAGCAACAATACCTGGCCATCACGAATGACAACACCATAGACCGCAGGGTTGAAAATCAATTCCACTGAATCAACCAAATAGGATTTGCCATCTATATCATGAACATTTACCAAAGACATAAAATCCCCCATACATTATTAAGTAATATTTTATCATAAAAACTGGCAGTTAGCAAATAATGCCCAACCGGGCGGTTTTTATTTGACAAAGAAAATTCCACAGCCTAATATGTAAAAAATGTGTAAAATGTATGCGAAAAGCAAATATCGAATCCCTACAGATTTTTCTGAAAAGATACCCCAAAATTCCTGTGTAAAAAATATGTAAAACTGAAACTATATACGGACCAGCTTAAACCAGCCTGTATGCAGTGATATGCACAAATGTTAAACGGCCATTTTTGCCCGAAATTCAGGCTGTATTATGCGGAAATCTGGGATTTTTTGTTGTGTAGCATATGTGGAGTCAGAGTCCGGAGTTCTACCATTAAACTATGCCCCAA
>SUUM01000013.1 GCA_015062525.1 Alphaproteobacteria bacterium
CAACAAATTGGGGTAAATATATCACAATGAAAATACTGTCTGTTCTAAATATTTCTAATAAAGAAAATATAACCTGTGATTCTGGTTATATTTTTCAAGCTATACTTGCAGAAGAGTTTAACAAAAAGGGGCACGAATATATTGTTGCAGGCTCTAATTGTAAGCAATTTAGAAAAGTAAAAATTCCACACACCAAAAAGGTATATTTACCATTGGGGACAAATAAATATAGTGCCAGATTTGATTTTGATTCTAGGTATTTTTATAAACTGCTAGACAAAATAAAACCGGATATTATTTTTAATACCCAAGCAGAATTGACACCCGCTATAAAATCTGTACTGGCATGGAATAAATTAAATATACCTGTTGTAACCTATTGTCATTATCCCGCATTATGGGCCAATAAACCGAATTCATCAATCCCGGAATTAGACCAAAGTTTAAATTCCGAAAATTTGTGTACGCCTATTTTAATGAACATACTAAGTGCCCTACAAATATCTGATATATTTATAATACAAAGCAAGTTTGCAAAAAAACTATTAGAAAAGGCGGCAAAATTTCACAATATAAAATATAAAAAAAATAGATTTTTTGTTGTCGCACCACCAGCAGACGAAAAGTTCTTGGAATATATATACACAAATGAGCCTGATAGAAATTTTGTATACAACCACAGATTGTATAAGACATACGGAACAGAAAAATTTATAACTATATTCAAAAAGCTGAATAAGAAATATGGTGTTAATTGCTCTGTTCTAGACCCTATGCAAAAACGTTCTAAACAACGTTCCGCACACAACAATACCCCGGCTGAATATTTACAACAAATGGCTCAAACGCAGGGATTCATTGTTGAGAGAAACAATAGGAACAGAAATGAATACAAGCGAATTTTATCAAAATCTCTTGCAGGTTTTGCTCCATTAAGACCGGCCTGCGTTTGGTCTATGGCCGCAATGGATTGTATGGGACTGGGAATTCCTGTAATTGCGCCAAATATGGCCGCGTTTCCTGAATTTATACCACAAAAACTGCTATATAAAAATCAATCAGAATTAGAAAATATTGTTAAAAACATAATCGAAGACAGCTCTTTCAGACAATCGATGTCTAGAGAATGCTTTAATATAGCAAAGAAATATTCTGCCAAAAACATTACTTGCGAATTAGAAAGCGTTTTTAAACAAATATTGGATAAAAAATGTACGGAATAACAGGAATTGTTGGAAATAATAAAAATCAGGTAATTAAATCCATAAAAAAAATATCTGGTTGCGGGCGTATTTACGTTGTTCAGAATTTATCAGTGGATAAGTATGTCGCATTATCATTCAACAAAACAAACAGAACCCCGAAACCAGTTTACTTTTTTCAGGATACTCAATCTGGGGATTTCTGCCTGTTTTACGGCATATTATACAACAAAAGCACGATTTATAAGTTATTGGGAACATGCGCAACATTAAACGATGCCCAACTTGTCATGAGATTGTACAAAAAAATAGGTTCTAAATTTATAAAATCCCTTGATGGCAGTTTTGTGATTATTCTTGGAACCAAAGGTAAGTTATCGCTAATTTCAGATTATTTTTGCACGAAAAACATATATTATTCCCAACCATCAAATGATTACTTCGTTTTTTCCTCTTCCTTGCAATCAATATTACGCTATGCAAAAAAATCTAACATTTCAGAACGGGCTTTGGCCAGTTATTTAAAATACCGTTTTGTTGCTCATCCATTGACAATGTTTGAAAACATATACAAATTATCACCTAAACAAACAGTTCAAATTGGTAATAAAACAGTAAAAAGGCATTATAAAAGGGATATTACACCATCAAAATCCTTGAAAAATTGGGCACAAACTGTGGCAAACTGTTGTTCTGATAAAACGGGATTGTTATTAAGTGGCGGATTAGATTCGAGTATATTAGCATCATTAACAAAACCAGTAAAAGCTTTTACAATTTCGTACGAAACACGACATTCAGATACGGATTTATCTTGTGCAAAACTGGTTGCTGCAAAATTTAGCCATAAACATAACGTTGTGAAAATGAAATCTCGTGATATTTTGTCCGCTCTGAATAGTTCTATCTGTCAACTTGAAGAACCAATGTATTCTACCATTTCTGCCAGTAGCAACTTTTTAGCAAATAAAGCAAAAAAATCAGTAAGCACAATGATTACCGGCGATGGCGCGGATGAGCTGTTCATAGGATACAATTATATAAGAACAGCCCTAAACAGTCAAAATAACGAAATAGAAGAATACAAAAAGCAAATTTCATGGTGCGACGAATTGTTATGCAAACAGCTTCTTGGCAAAAATATTAAACATATTGACCTGATTAAAGATACAACAGCGCCTTTGGATGCGATATTGGATTTTGAGCAAAATTATCGCTTGCCAAATTATCACTTGTCTAGATTGGAAAAGATAATGGCTGCCAATAATATCATTGCGTGCACACCTTTTTTGTCGGAACAAATGTTAAATTATGTGTCTGCTTTTACAAATAAAACATTGTATACAACTCCGCCAAAAAAACACCTTAGCCAACCATTTGTTGATGTTTTGCCTGTTGAAATTACCACTAGACAAAAACAACCATTTCCAGCTCCTTTTATTACATGGATAGATACATGCCTACAAAAAGATATAATCAAGACTTTTTCTAATAAAAAACTAACCTGCAAACTAGGAATAAATCATCGTCATCTATTGGATTTAGCATACAAACAAGAAAAACAATATCATGATTATACAACAATTTGGGGATTTTACATGTTGCTGCTATGGGTCAAGAAATTTTATAAACATATTGTTTGATAATCTGTCTTGCATCATACCCCCCTGTGGCAAAACAACAAAATAAAAAACCAGCATATTGCCGGTTTAAACTTTGGCGTGCCCAGCAGGACTCGAACCTGCAACCTATTGCTTAGAAGGCAATTGCTCTATCCGATTGAGCCATGGGCACATAACCAACTGTGTGGAATTCAGTGCAAATATGCGACCGATTCCTATGTAACATTCTATGTAACAAATATGTAACATTATACATACAATTACATACAATTCAATCAATCTGCGTCAAGTTTTATACAGAACTGATTTTCACGCACACCCGCACAAATCCAGCATTTATACATCTTTATCCAAATCTATCCATAAGAATTACGAACGATTAGAAATCTGTTGCATTATCCATTGTGCTACGGGTGCACATGCGGTGCATTATACCTTAAAAATCCCAAAACACAAGGACGGATTTTTACATAACTTTATTTTTTACCGCTATTTATCCCGTCTGCAAAAGCTGTAATCTCTGTCCGACCGCGGATTTGCAATAAAGTTGCTACGAATTGTTGCGTTGCCGATAAGCATCCGTTAAAAAAAACATTACATTGCCATCAAATATGCTATAATCCAATAAAAAGGAAGTTTATAATGAAATATTCAGACCTGGGGCTGGTTAATACCCGTGAAATGTTTGCTGACGCAATTGCGCGAAAATATGCGGTGCCTGCGTTTAATTTTTATAATATGGAAACCTTGACGGCGGTTTTGAATGCGGCGCGCATGACGCACAGTCCGGCGATATTGGCGGTATCTGAATCCGCATTAAAATATATGGGTTCGGATATGTTAATGGGCATGATTCTGGGGGCAAATATTTCGCCTGATGAAAAAATTGCATTACATTTGGACCATGGGGCCAGTTTTGAATCATGTGCCCGTGCAATTGAATTGGGCTTTTCATCTGTCATGATAGATGCCAGCAAATTGCCATTTGATGAAAATGTTGAAATAACGAAACGTGTCGTAGAATTGGCGCATAAACACAATGTATCTGTCGAAGCCGAATTGGGCGTTTTGTCTGGCATCGAAGATGAAAATACGTTCAGTACAAATTCCAGTTATACCAATCCCGACGATGTTGAAAAATTTGTACGTGCGACGGGTATTGATTCACTGGCAATTGCGATTGGCACCAGTCATGGTGCATACAAACGTCGTCGCGATGATGAAGAATTGCGCTTTGATATCTTGGCGGATGTGGCAACGCGTCTGCCGGGGTTTCCGTTGGTGTTGCATGGTGCATCAAACATCCCGCAAAAATTGATAACAATCATAAATGAATACGGTGGCAAATTATCAGGCGCACGTGGAATTGATGTTGCGCAATTGCGTCGTGCAACAAATATGAACATATGCAAAATTAACGTGGACAGTGATTTAAGGCTTGGCTTTGTTGCTGCGACGCGTCGCGCATTGGCGGAAAATCCACAAAACTTTAATCCGCGTGAATTTTTATCGGCCGCCACAACAACAATGACCCAGATATGCGCGGATGAAATCCGCGACATTATGGGGTCCGAAAACAAGTTATAAAAAATCCCCACAACTGTGGGGATTTTTTTTATCTCATTCTGGGACCGCGCATTGGATTCATACTTTGCTGTGGGTTGCTGGATGTCATGCCCATACGTCCGACAATGACTTTATCACCCATTTGAATTTCTTCGGAAATGATTTCCGTTTCTGTTGCGGTGGCTAATCCCTTGGTGTATGGAACCATTATCACATCACCATCACGCAGTATTGCCAAATGCGATACAGGCGTTGCTCCATTAACAACCTCGGCATCTAAAAAGTTTCCAAAGTTGCGTACCAAGAACGCCGAATTTGCCGCGCGCCATACATTTTCTTTTTCAGAAATAACAATCGTCACAAACGCGGTCATCCCCGGCATCAGGCGCAAATCAGTATTATCAACATCAATAACAACGGTATAAACAACAACGTTTGATGTTGTTGTCGGCGACAGACGAATCTGGCGCACGACACCATCAAATGTTTCTGTTGGATATGCGTCAACTGTGAATGTTACGGGTTGTCCATCTTTGATAACGCCAATGTCTGCTTCGGATACGGCTGTTTCGATTTGCATCTTGGTTAAATCTTCGGCGATTTCAAACAGGTCTGGTGTCTGGAAAGATGCCGCAACCGTCTGCCCCACGTCCACTTTGCGTGAAATAACCGTCCCGTCAACTGGCGATACAATCGTGGCATAGCCCAAATTTGTTACTGCGCGGTCATATGTGGATTGTGCGCGCTTAACGGACTGTTCGGACTGTTCATACTGCGTTTGCGATTGTTCCATTTCTGCACGCGAAATAAATCCTTCGCCATACAGGGTCTTGTTGCGTTCATATTCACTTTTTGCAAAGTTTCGTTGTGAAATCGCGCTGTCCAATGATGCTTTTGATTCATCAACCGTTGCCTGTAAAACGGATGGTTCAATGGTCAACAACACATCACCCTTTTTAACCTTGCTGTTAAAATCAACGTACAGGTTATCAATTGTTCCCGACACCTGGGACCCGACGTTCACGGTGTTCACAGGCATAATTTCGCCGGTTGCCGTCACAACCTGGCGCAGGTCGCCCCGTGTAATATTCATGGTGATAAACTCGCCGGGCTTTTTAGACGTGCCACCAAAAATCCACCATGCGCCCCCAATAACAATCAGTAATGTCAGAACCCACCATTTTTTGCGCCACATCCAACCAAACACGCGCCCAATGAAAGACTTTTTCTGTTGTGTCTTGTTATTCTGCTTCATTTTCAGTTCCTTTTTCTAATTCAGTCTTGATTTCACCAACCGCCAATGCGACCGCGGCGCGTTTTGTGAATAAATCATACTTTGCGGCATTATTTTGTTTTTCTGCGCTTAATAATTCAGATTGCGCCGTTTGCCAATCCAGCATTGTTGCGCGTCCCACCTTGTACATACCGGCGGTAACCTTTTCTGATTCGGTTGCAGATTTTAACAATGTTTCTGTTTGTTTTAATACGGTCTGCGCGGTTTTATAATTATGATACGCGGTAAAGATATCCAATGTTGCATTGTCTTGTGTCAACCGTTCCTGTTCAACCGCACGGTCATAGTTTGCCGCCGCCGCACGTGCATTGTACAGGTTCGCAAACCCTGCAAACAATGGCATAGATGCACGAATGCCAATACTGCCACTGACTTTGTCAGACCCTGCGCCAAATGTTTCGGACGGTGTGTCGTTCCACGACAGCGACCCCGACGCAGAAATTGATGGCAGATTGCTTAAAAACACGCTGTTTCGTCTGTGCCATGCGGCATCTTTGTTTGCAGTTGCGCGCAACAAATCCGGACGTGTCTTTTGCGCCTGTTCAAATAATTCATCCAATGATTTAGTTTCCTGGGGTGTGCCAATGGTTGATGGTAAATCTGCGATTTCAATTTCTTGGTCGGCTGGGAACGACAGTTTGCTAAGCAATGTACCCTTGGCAATTTCGCGATTGTTTTTTGCTCGTTCCAAATCCAAATCACGACTGGCCAATGTTGTATCTGCCTTTAACACATCTGCCTTGGCAACGGCGCCGGCTTGAAATTTTTTACTTGCGGTGTCGCGTGCGGTCTGTGCAACCTTGCGCAGCATTTCGGCGGATTCAACGTCTGCATTTGCATTTAATAACGCATAGTAAGACCCAATTATGCCATAGACATAGTTTTGCACACTTTCGTCATAGTCAAACCCCGCAGCGCGCCACGCATAGATTGATTGTTTAACATCTGAAAAACGTTTTCCAAAATCAAATATCAAATAAGACGCAGACAATGATGCGCCATATGACCAATCGCCCCATTCTTCATTTCGATACGGCAGCGATGCATTCGCCGATGCATTAACACTTGGCAAATAATCGGCATACCCCGCATTTTTAGAAAAACGTGCCGATTCATAGGCCATATATGCCGCCGCCGTTTGCGGATTGCGACACAGCCCCAGTTCAATTACCTGGGGTAAATTTAATTTCCCCGCCGGCACATCCATGCGTGTCATACAATCATCCGTTGTCGCAAACGCAGAAAAAGGAACCGCGCACAGCAGAAAAAAAGGCAGTTTTCTCATAAAAATTCTCTCTCGTGTTAATATTCTTTCAAATTATACAATTTTTCTATTGAATTACAATTTTTTTTTGCCTAATATACCCTCACAAAGTTCAGGCCTGGTGGCAGAGTGGTTATGCAGAGGACTGCAAATCCTTGGATGCCGGTTCGATTCCGACCCAGGCCTCCACAAATAAGAACACCCCCATAGCGGGGTGTTTTTATTTGTCTGGGTCGGGATAGAACCGGCCCGGTTCGCATGCGCGCCCAGGTTTGTCGCGGGGCATAACAAACCCGCCACGCGACAAACCACCGCAAGCAGTGAGTCAAGTTGCGTTTAGCAACGGTCGCCAACGGCGATGCGAACATTCCGACCCAGGCCTCCACAAATAAGAACACTCCCATCGTGGGGTGTTTTTATTCGCCTAAACTTGTTGCCATGGTATTGAAAATATTATATGCTGTCCGGTCGAAAGGAATTTTTTCATGACACCTGAATTTGAATCATTATTGGAATCTATGCGCCCTGCGTCCCCACGCACAGTTGCGTTGGCATGCGCCACCGACCCAAACGCATTGTCGTCTGTGTGCGTTGCGCATAAAATGGGTTTTATAGATGCTGTTTTATACGGCGATGAAAACGATATAAAAAATATCGCATCTAAGCACAGCCTTGATATATCTGATTTTGAAATCGTTCATTGTGATGATGAATTGTCGGCGGCGAATGCTGCGGTTGGTGCCGTACGTGATGGTCGCGCCGATATTTTGATGAAGGGCTTAATTCACACGTCGGACATCTTGCGTGCGGTGCTTAATCGTGAAACGGGCATTCGTGGCGATGGTATTTTATCGCATGTGTCGGTGTTGTATTCGCCTGTCCATAATCGAAAATTATTTTTAACAGACATTGCGATGGTTATGTATCCGACCCTGGAACAAAAGGTTGACTTGATAAATAACGCGGTATCTTTTGCGCGCCATATGGGTGTGGACGCGCCGCGTGTTGCACCCCTGTGTGCGGTTGAAACATTAAATCCGAAAATGCCGGCAACTGTTGACGCAGATGCCCTGCGCCAAATGAACGTGCGTGGTGAAATAAAAAATTGCGTTGTATCTGGTCCGATATCATTTGATATCGCGGTATCAAAATCCGCCGCCACGACCAAGGGTTATACTGGTCCCATTCAGGGTGATGCGGATGTCCTGTTGTTTCATAATATCGAAGCGGGAAATAATACGCTTAAGGCAATGGTACAGTTTGGCGATTGGGTGTTTGGTGGTGTGATTGTTGGTGCGCGCGCACCAATAGTTATAAATTCTCGTTCTGATTCAGACACATCGAAACTGTTTTCAATTGCGTGTGCGTGTACAATGTAAAAAATCGGGGATGTGCCCGATTTTTTTTTCTTGCAATTGGGCATTTCATACCCCACAATCCTTTGGCATTTTTTTATTAAAACGACAAGGAGAAACCATGAGTAATAAATGGGTATATACCTTTGGTAATGGCGCCGCCGAAGGTAAGGCAGATATGAAAAATCTGTTGGGTGGCAAGGGTGCGAATTTAGCAGAAATGAACTTGGTTGGTTTGCCTGTACCTGCGGGCTTTACGGTAACAACCGATGTATGTAAATATTATTATGATAATAATCAAACATATCCTGCTGATTTAATGGACCAAGTACGTACCGGTATCGCACACGTTGAATCCATTATGGGTAAAAAGTTTGCAGACCTGGAAAATCCATTGTTGGTATCTGTGCGCAGTGGTGCGCGCGTATCTATGCCGGGCATGATGGACACCGTTTTGAATTTAGGTTTGAACGACGAAACGGTCAAAGCGTTGGCGAAAATTTCTGGCAACGAACGTTTTGCATATGATTCATATCGTCGCTTTATCATGATGTTCAGCGAAGTTGTTATGGGTGCAGATATTGATTTGTTTGAACACACCTTGGAACGCATGAAGGAAGACAAGGGTTATAAAATGGACACAGAATTAACCGCTGATGACCTGAAAGACTTGGTTGAAAAGTTCAAAGAAATCGGTGTTAAAATCGGCAAAGTATTCCCCCAGGATCCATGGAAACAGCTGGAAATGGGTATCGGTGCCGTATTCGGCTCTTGGATGAGCAAAAAGGCCATCACATATCGTAAATTGAATAACATTCCGGCCGACTGGGGTACCGCTGTTAATGTCCAGGCGATGGTATTCGGCAATTCCGGCGACGACAGTGCAACCGGCGTATGTTTCAGCCGCGACCCAGCAACCGGTGAAAATAAATACTATGGTGAATACCTGATTAATGCCCAGGGCGAAGACGTTGTTGCGGGTATTCGCACCCCCCAGCCTATGAGCAAGGATGATTCCGGTCGTCTGTCCTTGGAAGAAGCGATGCCAGCGGTCTATAAAGAACTGTGTGATGTTCGCGAAAAGTTGGAAAAGCACTACAAAGACATGCAGGACATGGAATTCACAATCGAACATGGCAAATTGTGGATGTTGCAGTGCCGCAATGGTAAACGTACCGCCGCCGCGGCTGTCCGTATGGCGGTTGAAATGGTGGAAGAGGGCCTGTTGACCAAAGAAGAAGCAATCCTGCGCGTTGGTGCGGACCAACTGGACCACTTATTACACCCGATGTTGGACCCCAAGGCTGAAAAGCGTGTTATCGCAACCGGTCTGCCGGCGTCCCCAGGTGCGGCTGTGGGTATGGCTGTATTTAACGCCGAAGATGCGGAACGTTGGGCGGCCGCGGGTAAACAGGTTATGCTGATTCGTATCGAAACATCCCCCGAAGATATCGCGGGTATGAACGCGGCCCAGGGTGTTATCACCGCACGCGGCGGTATGACATCACACGCAGCGGTTGTTGCACGTGGTATGGGAACGCCATGCGTATCGGGATCACCTGATATTAAAATTGACTATGAATCCAAGACACTGAAAACAACATCTGGTGTTGTTATTAACGAAGGCGACTGGATTTCAATTGACGGTGCCAAGGGTCAGATTATCGAAGGCAAAATCCCAACCGTATCTGTTGAACTGACGGGTAATTTCGGCACATTGATGAAATGGGTTGATGAAATCAAAACATTGACGGTCAAGGCCAACGCCGAAACACCAAAAGATGCAAAACAGGCACGCGACTTTGGTGCCGAAGGTATCGGTTTGGCACGTACAGAACACATGTTCTTTGACCCATCCCGCATCCAGGATATGCGCGAAATGATTTTGGCCGAAGACGAAGCGGGTCGCCGTGCGGCATTGGCAAAACTGTTGCCATATCAGCGTGCTGACTTCGTAGAACTGTTCAAGATTATGGACGGTCTGCCGGTTACAATCCGCTTGATTGACCCACCATTACACGAATTCTTGCCACATACTGACGCAGAAATCGAAGAATTGGCGGCGCATATTGGTAAATCTGTTGAATTCATCAAACAGCGCGCAGAACAACTGCACGAACAGAATCCAATGTTGGGTCATCGTGGTTGCCGTTTGGCGATTACATACCCTGAAATTTGCGAAATGCAGACACGCGCGATTCTGTCTGCGGCGTTGGAAGTTAAAAAGGCTGGCGTCCGCGTATTCCCAGAAATCGAAGTGCCTTTGGTTGGCTCTAAAAAAGAAGTCGATATTGTCAAGGCCGTTATCGATGCAACCGCACAATCGTTGTTTGCAGAAACGGGTGAATCTGTTGAATACACGGTTGGTTCTATGATTGAATTGCCACGCGCAGCCGTGCTGGCAAATGAAATCGCGGAATCTTGCGAATTCTTTGAATTCGGCACAAACGACCTGACCCAGACAACATTGGGTATGTCGCGTGATGACACAGCCAAGATTTTGGATGAATATCGTGCACGTGGTGTCTATGTTGCGGACCCATTCGCATCTGTTGACCAGTTGGGTGTTGGTCTGTTGATTAAAGACGCGGTTAACAAAGCGCGCGCGACCCGTGGCGAACATATCCACCTGGGGGTATGTGGTGAACACGGTGGTGATCCAGAATCCATCATGTTCTTCCATCAGTGCGGATTTAATTCGGTCTCGTGCAGTCCGTTCCGCGTGCCAATCGCACGTTTGGCTGCTGCCCAGGCTGCGGTTAAATACCCACGCAAGAACTAAAAAAAATCCCCGCGATGCGGGGATTTTTTAGTGGTTAGTGTAAGTGGTTAGTGGTTAGTGGCGGAATCCCACTGCGCCAAGGCTTCGTGGGACAAGTACATGATTACTGCGCTAAATAAAAGTTTAGTTAAGATATTAATTTTTAGAAATTAAGCACCATTACCTGCCCCCGTCGGGCCCCGAAAAATTCAGATGAATTTTTTGGGTGACTTTGTGGGGCGGGACAGTTTTACTTGACC
>SUUM01000006.1 GCA_015062525.1 Alphaproteobacteria bacterium
GGCAAATATGACAAAACATCGCATACGATAACACCAGAACAGAATACATAGAATCCCAGGGCTATAAACTAATCCGTATTCCCAATACATATTTGACCCGCACAGGAATAGATGAAGTTGTTCATACATTGCACAGGTGCATACAAGACAATCTGGATGTGCATAATTATTTTGTGCCTCGATATAACTAACACCCCCCCCACCCCGGAATTCCAACGCCAATAAATTGTCGGGAATTCCGCCCGCCCCACAAAGTCACCCAAAAAATTCATCTGAATTTTTCGGGGCCCGACGGGGGGGCAGGTAATGGTGCTTAATTTCTAAAAATTAATATCTCTGTTAAACTTTTATTTAGCGCGGTAATCATGGATTCCGCCACTAGCCACTAACCACTTACACTAACCACTAAATAAAAATCCCGCCGGTGGCGGGGATGATATTGTTTGTTTATCGCAGGCCTTTGGCGCGACAGCATGCGGAGGCCGCAGACTTCCAGTCGGAATATGTTTTTGATGGATTGCGCAAATCGCGCCATGGTTGCCAGCCGTTGCAACGCTTGTTCGTGCCGATGCCCGTACATTTGGCATAGCGACGCAAGGAACAGGTTTGATTGGAAACCTTGCCCGTATCAGTTGTGCATTTTACAACTACGTTTTGATTTTTTGCGTCGTTTTGTCCCAATTCCTTGGATGATAAAACCTGATATGCGTTGGCGGTGCATACTGTTGCCAGTACAATGATTAAAGATATCATTAATTTTTTCATCGTGCATTTCCTTCTTTGATTTTATTATACGAATTTGACGCATAAAAAACAACAGGAATAAATTTGTAAAAAAACGCCCCGTGGGGCGTTTGGGTTTAACGGACAGGTGCCTGTTGGAACAGTTCCTCGGCCTTGACCTTTTTTTCTTTGGTTTTGACGTGTGTCAACATTGCATCCAGGGCCTTGCGTTCAAACAACATGCCACGCAACATGGCCAAGGCATTCTGGTTCTTGTTATAGAATTCAAATACCTGTTTTGGGTCTGGATAGCGAGCGGCCTCGGCCCAGATTGCCTGTTGCAGATCTTCACGGGATACATCGACTTTGTTCTGGGTGCCCCACTCGGCCAAGATTAAGCCCAGTTTAACGCGACGTTCTGCATCTTTGCGTTCCTGTTTTTCGTCCCATTTGTGTTCACATTTTTTGTCATGACAATGCGCGTGTGAACGTTCAAATTCGTTTTTCGCCATTTCCAGTTCCTGGGAAACCAATGTTTCTGGCAGGTCTAATTTCACTTTGTCTGCCAAGATGTCCAGCAATTCATTGCGCATTTCACGCTGGGACGCATCATTGTACTGTTCTGTCAGGATGTTGCGGATATGTTCCTTTAACGCTTCGACCGTTTCCTGGCCAACCTGTTTTGCCAATTCGTCATTTAATTCTGGCAAGATATACTTGCGAATTTCGTGAATTTCAACTTCGAATCTTGCGTCCGCGCCCGCCAGGTTTTCCGCATGATAATCGGCTGGGAATTTGACGTTAACATCAAATTTGTCGCCGGTTTTATGGCCAATAATTTGGTCTTCAAAACCTGGGATAAATGCCCCGGAACCCAATGTCAGATGGTGTTTTTTTGCTTCGCCACCTTCGAATGCCGTGTCGCCAACAAAACCCTTGAAATCAATAACGGCGATGTCACCATTGGCGGCCTTGTACTTTGCATCCTGTTTTTCGGCCTGGCTGCGCGATTTACGGATGTTTTCCAGAGCAAGCTCAACCTCTTTCTCGTCCAGGTCTGCTGTCTTTTTTACAACGGTGAATTTTTCTAAATCAATAGCGGGCAATGTTGGTAAAATATCGAATTCCAACGAATATTCAACGTCTTTGCCAATTTCCCAACCCGCCAGATCTGCGTGTGGCGCACCGGCCAGACGAATTTTTTTGTCCGCGATGTAGTTATTCAAATCTGTGTTCATTAATTTGTCGATGGCTTCGCCATAGGCGGACGCATTATACTTCTGGCGCAGGATATTTAATGGTATCTTGCCCGCGCGAAAGCCCGGCATCTTAGCCTTTTTGCCGTATTCTAGCAGGATTTCATCCGCCGCTGCCTGGACCGTGTTCGCCGCGATGGACCCGTTTACAGAATAGTGTAAATCTTTGATTTTCTCTTTTGTGAACATATGTTTTCCCCTAATTAATAGTAAAATTGCGGTGTGATTATACACGGTTTTTAGATGAAAGCAATAATAAAATCCGGTCTGTGTGGGAATTTGTGAGACGTGAGAAATATTTCACGAAACATTTATTGGTATAATAAAAGTGCATAGGTTGTGTGTTTTAATAAATTGACTTTATGAGGTGTGGGGGGTATCATAGGTGATATGAGAAAATTTATTGCATTTTTTATGATGTTTTGTGCTTTGTCTGGTACGGCATCGGCATATGTGGAACGTGAAGTTGCTGTCTTGCGTGTCATGAACAAAGATGCTGGTAAAGTGCACGAAGTTAAGGTGTTAGTTGGGGATGAAGTACAGTTTGAAAAACTGTTTATAAATGTACGGTCTTGTAAGCAGTCTGACCCGTTTGATGCTGAAAATTTTTGGGGATTTGTGGAGATTTCTGAGGTTGATAAGGGACGAATTTACAGTAATTGGATGAATCGTAACGAACCTGGGCAGAATCCATTACAGCATGCAGATTATGATGTTTGGCTGGTGCGTTGCGAATAAGGGATTGTAAAAATGAAAAAAATGAAGAATATGATTGGCTATATGCTTGGGAATCCAAATGTTGAACATCACGTTGGGTGCGAGTGGTGTAAGTCGGATTGTCGTGTTTGGATTTGTCCTACGCGGGGGATTGCGGAAAGGAAGTTGGCCGAGTCACAGTCCAATTATTTAAAACCTGGTGGTGTGTGGACGACTATTTATCAGGTGTCGGCGAAGGATATTGCTTGTGAAAGGGGTTGTGATGGGCTGTTGTACACAGATATGCCAACCAAGATTGTTGTGGATAGGGTTGTTTTTCACAAAGATACCAGACAGATAACAGATGCTGATTTGATTGTTAATGCTCGTAGACAGTATGGTAGATTTGCGCAGCTAATGCTTAGTTTGAAGGGAGAGAATGAAAAATGAAATTTATCAAAAAATACTTTAAAATTTTTATTGGTGCGGGGGTTTTGGTGCTGGCTTTGGTGGTGTTTTTCTTTGCCCAGCGCAGCGGGACACTTGAAACGGGGACGTTAAAGGATTGGCGGGCTGCTTCGGTTGAACGACGCGTGTCGGCGGCTCAGATTTTAACAGGTGCAGACAAGGATATTGATTTATTGGTGGCATGTGTTGATAAAATGGCAACTTTGCCCGATAGTGGCGAAATGGCAATTCGTGATGCGGCGTCATTATGTCATACGGGGATTCAATTAAAAGAAAATCTGTAAAATGTGGTGTGGAATTTTATTGTTGTTTTTTCTGGCCGGGTGTGGCGGTGGTGGTGCCAGCGACCCCGGTCAGTCTTATTTGGGGGCACGATATGAAGTTTCCCCGCTGGGGGAATGCGCCCTGCCCGATGATGATCCGCTGATACGATTTGATGCGTTTGATTGTACCACATTTGTGGAAACGGTGCTGGCAGATGGTTGTGAGTGTCGCTTGACGCAAATTCGATACAAAGATGGCAAAGTTGGATTTTTGACCCGTAATCATTTTATTGAATCTGATTGGTTGGCTAACAATTCTGATGTTGTGCGTAATGCTAGTGCGCAATATGCGCCAACAGCCGTCCGACGTGTTGTGATTGACAAGGCGAATTGGTTCCGTGTCGCGCATGGGTTGGATGTGGATGTTGCGCCCGTTGTGGTGGATTTGGAATATATACCATATAAGTATGTGGCAGATGTAAAAATAGATACGCCTGTGATAGTGTTGTTTATTACTGACAACCCAAAAATTCGTGATACAATGGGTACCGATTTGGCGGTCGTGCATATGGGGTTGTGGTTACCGAATGATGTTCTGCGACATGCGTCCAGTGAACAGGGGGCGGTCGTGGATGTTGATATGATGGACTATGTGCGCCAACGAATGAAGAATAAACAGAATCTGGGAATAGCTGTGGTTGAAATAAAATGAATAATGATGAAAAACTAATTTGTATGGATATGGGCGGGATGCGCAATGCAACCCATGATGATAATGCGGTGTTGTGTCTGGGGATTGAATCGTCTTGTGATGAAACGTCGGCGGCGTTGGTGGACAGTAATCGAAATATTTTATCGCATGTTATTTATTCGCAAATTCCAGAACATCAAAAATATGGTGGCGTTGTGCCGGAATTGGCAGCGCGGGCGCATATCTTGGCAATTGATGATGTGATAAAGCAAACCTTGGTAAAGGCAGGTAAGACAATTGATGACGTTGATGTTGTGGCGGCAACTGCGGGACCGGGTTTGATTGGCGGCGTGTTGGTCGGATGGATGGCGGCAACTGGGCTTGCCCAATCAACAGGCAAACCATTGGTTGCGGTTAATCATCTGGAGGGACATGCGTTGGTTCCACGATTGCATGCAACGCGTGCAGATGGTACAGGTGCGGGCATTGATGTTGAGTTTCCTTATTTGTTAATGCTGGCATCCGGTGGGCATTGTCAGATTTTGTTGGTGCGTGGTGTTGGACAATATGAACTGATTGGGCAGACGTTGGATGACAGCGCGGGCGAAGCCTATGACAAGGTGGCAAAAATGCTGGGGCTGGGGTATCCAGGTGGGCCGATAGTAGATAAACGCGCCCAAGATGGCAATCCGCGCGCGTTTGACTTTCCGCGACCGCTGTGTGATAAGCCGGGGTGTGATTTTTCATTCAGTGGTATTAAAACCGCAGCGCGTACATTTTTGTCGCGTGCCGAAACGCCATTAACAGATGAATATATCAATGATTTTTGTGCATCTTTCCAGGCGGCGGTTGTTGATTGTATCGTTAACAGATTGAATAATGCGATGCGTGATTCGCGTGTGCGCGATGCGGGACCAAAGACCCTGGTGGTGGCGGGTGGTGTTGCAAAAAATAGTGCAATTCGTGCCGCAATGGAAAAACTGGCTAAGAAAAATAATATGGTGTTTGCCGCGCCACCGATGAATTTATGTACGGATAATGGTGCGATGATTGCGTGGGCAGGAATTGAAAATTATCGTGTGGGGCGTGTTGTTGTTGAACCGATTGCGCCACGTCCGCGGTGGCCGTTGACTGAATTGTAATTGTGGGCGATTTGTGATATAATTACTGCCATGGAAAATTATAAAAAGTCTTATGATGCGGCGACGCGTAAGTTGTTAAGTCAGGCGGCGGAAATTGACCGGGTCAGTTTGTCGCAGTTTGACGCACAATATACTTTGCATGATATTGTCTATGTGTTGCGAAATTTGTATGCGGATGAAAAATTCAGACGCAAATTCGTGGGGCAAGCCACGTTTCGTGGTTTTGTGCCGTGGACCAAGGGGTTTTGTGCATTGTCCAGTATTTGTATATATGAATTATATGGCGGGGGCGACGTTTGGGAACCGTCGGCGATTAAACTGGGGGCGTGGGAACATGCGCCGGTTGTATATTTGCAGAACAAATTTACAAATATGCCATTTGATACAACGGGCGATCAATTTGCGCCTTTGGTTGTGCCGTATCATGTGGGAGAGCCGATTAATAAACGTATGCGGGATATGAAAACCCCTAATAAGGCTGAATTTATTAAACGTGTTAAACATGAGTTAGACAGGCGGTAAATAGTATGCAAAAACCAGAACCTTTTGTGAATGGTGAAATGATTTTTAGTGTGTCGGATGCGTCTGCCCTGTTAAAGGGGGTTGTGGAAACGGCGTTCCCGCGGATTAAAATTCGTGGTGAATTATCGCAGATTACACGTGCGACATCGGGGCATATGTATATGACGATTAAGGATTCGGGGGCTGCGATTTCTGTGATAATTTGGCGTGGGACACCTGTGCCATTCAAGTTGGAAGATGGGTTAGAGGTTATTATTACTGGGCGCTTTACCACATACCCTGCGCGCAGTAATTATCAGATTGTTGCAAGTGAAATTGAAATGGCGGGTGTGGGCGCGATACTGAAAATGTTAGAAGAGCGCAAGCGTAAATTGGCGGCAGAAGGCTTGTTTGACGACGCACGAAAAAAGCCCCTGCCCCGATTGCCACAAAGAATTGGGGTGGTAACCAGTCCAACGGGTGCTGCGTTCCAAGATATTCAAAATCGTTTGCGGGAACGGTTCCCGGTGCATGTGTTGTTGTATCCTGCAACGGTTCAGGGCGCGACCGCTGCGGCCGAAGTGGCGGCGGGTATTGAATACTTTAATCGCGAAAACAACGTTGATGTTATCATTGTGGCGCGTGGTGGTGGTTCGCTGGAAGATTTGTTGCCATTTTCCGAAGAAATTGTTGTGCGGGCGGCGGCGGCCAGTCGTATCCCGTTGATTTCAGGTGTGGGGCACGAACCGGACTGGATGTTAATTGATTTTGCGGCCGATTATCGTGCGCCAACCCCAACCGGCGCGGCCGAGGCCGTTGTGCCAACAAAATTGGCATTAACCCAGGAACTGGATAATATGTGGGTGCGGTTGTCGGGAAACTTTATGACCCGCCTTGTAAATGCAAAACAACGTATAGAATCGATTAATATTAAAAGTCCCAAGCAACTGGTTATGGAACATGCGCAACGACTGGATGATTTGGGGCGGACGATGAATATTATTGTTAATGCCAAGATTAGTGCCGCCCATCAAAAGATGGAAGTGGTGTCTGCGTTTCCAAATGTTTTACAAAATCGTATGGCAAGTTTGAATCAGGCGGTGGCGCATCTGGGGCAGATGTTAAATTCGCTGTCTTATAAAAGCGTTTTATCGCGCGGATATGCAATTGTGCGCGGTGAAAACAATCAGATTATCAGTCGCGTGGATGGTGGTATGCCAAAATCAATCGAGTTTGCAGATGGTGTTATCCAGATATGATGTGATTGTTATTGGCGCGGGGGCGTCGGGGCTTAGTGCTGCGGGCGCACTGGTTTTGCGCGGAAAACGCGTTGTTGTGTTTGATATGGGTAAAACACCGGGGCGTAAAATTATGGCGTCGGGTGGTGGACGGTGTAATATCACAAATCTGGCGGCGCGGTATGATAGGTATTTTGGTGAAAATCGGGACTTTGTGCGTTCTGCGATTAGTCGTGTGTCGCCGTATGATATTATAGAATGGGCAAATATGCATAATATATCATTGGTTGAAAAAAACGTGGGTCAGTATTTCTGTGCCGATGGCGCGGGTGCGGTTTTGAATGCGTTAATGGACGATGCATGTGGGGCGGATTTTGTGTATGACACGACGATTAACGATGTGCGCAAAGATGGTGATGATTTTATTGTTAATAATTGTGTGGCGCGTTCTGTGATTGTTGCGACCGGTGGTACATCGTTTGGTGTGCTGGGTGTGTCGGACGTGGGGTATAAAATTGCCAAACAGTTTGGTCATAAAATTATTCCTGTGCGCCCCGCCCTGTGTGCATTATCTTATGCTGGGGCGCCATCAGAATTGGCGGGTATTTCGTTGGAAGTGCAGATAAGGATTGGAAAAAACATCGTACGTGATTCTTTGTTGTTCACGCATTTTGGAATTGGGGGACCGGCTGCATATCGCGCTAGTTTATATGATGTTCGTGATGGGATTTATATTGACTTATTGCCGGCGGTAAATGTTCTGGATGAATTGCGCAAAGCCAAGATAATGCGTGGCAGAAAAAGTGTGGCAGGTGCGTTGGGACAATGGTTGCCAGCGCGTGTAGCGAAATGGATTGCAGGGGATGAATCGCGCAATATTGCGGATATTAAAGATTCTGAGATTGCACAAATTGCAGAACGTGTTTCAAAAATGAATGTTCCAGGTGATAAAATTAAATATCATAATTTGGCCAGCGCCGAGGTTGTGCGTGGTGGTGTTGATACAAATGAGGTGTCATCCAAGACAATGGAATCAAAATTATGTTCGGGATTATTCTTTGTGGGTGAAGTGTTGGATATAGCAGGCGATTTAGGCGGATTTAATTTGCATTGGGCATGGGCAAGTGGACGTGTCGCCGGTGAAAATGCTTAGTTAAAAACAACCGCCATGTGGCGGTTGTTTTTATTTTTGTTCCCCGATATAGATTCCCATATTGTGTGCAACATCCAGTAATGGATTGTCGGGTGAAACATAGGCATTAGATGTTAAAAGTTCCGGAATTTTTGGGTCGGAAACGCATTCGCCAGATGTAACGAATTCCGCAAGTGGTATGGTATGAACACTGTCGCATTCCAGGGTTGTCATAACGTACGTTTCGCCACTTTCAATTGCGTTCAGGGCACAATCTGCAAAACGTGTGGCCAGTATGCGGTCGGTGGCGATGGTGTCGCCTGCGCGTTGAGTGTGCTCTGGGAATGCGGTGCGATTTACAATGCCGGCGGCGGTCAGTTTCCGTGAAATCATATCGGCAGGACGGCCCGAATGGCCACGCAGCGTTATCCCTTCGGAAACAATAATAATGCCGTAATCTGAATTAGATTTTTTAATATGTTCAATCATTTTGTTAACATCGAATTTTATTTCTGGGATTAGAATTGCAGATGCGCCAGCGGCAATACCTGCGTGTAATGACAGCATGCCACAATCGCGCCCCATAGATTGAACAACGAACCATCGATGATGGCTGCGTGCCGTTAACATTAACTGGTCGCAGAATGTTGTTAATTGTTGGACGGCGGTGTCAAAACCAATTGTGCGATCCGTTAAGGGTATGTCCATGTCGATTGTTTTTGGGATGCAAATTAATTGCAAATCGCGATAGATTTCACGGTTTGCCCAGGCCAGTGATAAACTGCCGTTGCCACCGATTAAAATCAATGCGTTAAACTGTAATGCACGTAATGATTTGCGCAACTGTTTGTTGAATGATTCGATTTGACCCGTTTCGGTCGCGGTTTCAAAATTAAGTGCGGTCGCGCGACCGTTGTGCAGAAAACTGCCCGCAAGACGCGCGTTTTCAATTGGTAATAGCATATCATCTAATTTGATGACGGCGGGTGGATTTACGCACAAGCCATCTGTGCCATCCAAAATCCCATAAACGTCCCAACCGCGCAGGTGGGCACCCGTCATGATGCGCTGAATCGCGGTATTCAGACCGCTGCAGTCGCCACCAGTTGTCATAATGCCAATTTTTTTCATATAAATCCCCTGTATTTTGTATGATTATACCATAAATAAGTTGACAAAGAAATATTATTTGGAATAATTTGTCCAGGTTAAAAATAATTCAGCGCGCAGGAGATTTGTACAATGTCAAAACAGAATAAAAATAATAATATGGGTAAAATAAAACGTTCTACGGACGATATGATTAATGATGCGATTGCACAGCAGAATGATTGGCAGGAAAATCGTCGTGAATATACGCGTGGTTTTTTGAAGTCTTTGAATATGTTCGCGCGTCCGTCGAATAAAAATCGGGTGGAAAATCAATCTGTGGCAACAGCTGATGTTGTGGCTGCGCGTGAACGTCATGGTATGTTGCGTGCGTACTGGTTCCCGATTGTGTGTGCTGTGTTGGTAATCTTTATTGCTGTGTGGGTTATGTTTATTCGTGGTGCAACCCAGCCACGTGTTGTTGTTGTGCCGGCTGTGCCAGAGCCGGTTGTACAAAGGGTAAATGAAATCATGGTCCCGACATTTGATATTGTTCGTGTTGAAAAAGACGGTGATATTGTTATAGCCGGGCGTTGGTTGCCCCACCAGAATATCTCAATTATGGTAAATAACAAGATTGTTGCAACGGAACGCACAGATTATGCAGGGGAATTTGTTTATACGTCTGCGCATGCGTGGGCGCCAGGCAACTATACGATTGCTTTGTTGGGCGCGGATCCAGAGGTTAAATCGTCTGACAAGGTTTTTGTGTATGTGTCGGATGCGGGTGTAGAGAATTCGGTATCGTTATTGATGACCAAAGAAGGCAGTACGCTGTTGCAGGCGCCGGCCATGTTGTGCGATGGTGATTTGGTGGTTTCGAAAATAGATTACCTGGACACTGGGCGCATTGTTGTGTCGGGTGATGGTTTGCCGCGTTTGCGTGTGTCGTTGGCGTTGAACGGCGAATATCTGGGCTTTGCGCGTGTGTCCGACCACAGGCATTTCGGCCTGGGGGCGGATGTGGGCGAACTGGAAAGTGGCAAAGAATATGAATTGGCGGTGCGTATGCACGATGGCGATGGTCGCACCGTTGGTGCGGTTATGCATAAATTTGTTATGCCAGAAATGACGGGTGATGATGATACGTATTATACGGTGCGTCGTGGGGATTGTTTATGGATTATTGCGCGTAATTTTATGCGACGCGGGGTGTTGTTCAGCGTTATTGCGGAACGTAATGCAATTTCAAATCCTGATTTGATTTATCCAAAGCAATTGCTGCAAATCCCAACGTCGGGGAAACACTGATAAATAATGAACCTAGTGAAATCTGTGTGTAATTAATGATAAAAGGAAATGTAAAATGTCTGAAAAAATATTGAATGATGTTTTCTTAACCGAAGAACAGTTGCAGGCGCGTGAACGTTATCGTCAGTATTATCATCAACACCGTGAAGAAATTAGTGAACGTAGAAAGCAACGGTATGGTAAACGCCGTAAAGAAATTAGTGAACGTAGAAAGCAACGGTATGCTGCGAATCCTGAAAAATACAAGGAACGTGCTAGAAAATATTATGCGTGTTTGGATTCAGAGCAAAAAAAGGGGTATCACGAATCCAGAAAGGAAGCTCGTGATGCATGGAACAAGAAAAATCGTGTGATCATATGTAAGAAATCCAGCGATTATTATAAACAAAATCGTGAAAAGTGCTTAGAATATGGAACTAAGTATTATGAGACACATGCAGAGTGTTTACGTAATATGCAAGTGGAAAATCGTCGAAAGAAAGCGGTTGCACGTAAAATGTGTCCAGCATTTAGATTTACGGAATATTTGCGATTAGAAGAAAATGCAAGATTTGTTACGATTTATCGTCCAAATACAAATTTGGCGCATAAGGCATCTAAGGTTTGTGCAGCAATTCAGTGTGAGGATTATAGTTTATGTCCGATTTGTAATAATACAAGGATTGCGTCAGGAAAAATGGGTGCCGCCTGCCCTATGCCAAATGTATTTGAATTTAAAGATGCGATTGCAGAAATTCGTAAATTTGCAAAACAGATTGTAGCTGAAAATCAAAGGTAAAATCTGTTCTGGACATGGAATGAAATTTAGTATATTATTTTCCATGTCTTTTTTGCGGGCGTGGTATAATGGTAGCACGTCAGCTTCCCAAGCTGAAGACGAGGGTTCGATTCCCTTCGCCCGCACCACCAATTTTCACCGCAGCGATAGCAAGGGCTGAAAATTGAGTGCCTCGCCGTAGCATTGCTCGAAACAATCTAAATAACTTTACATTTATCGGCGAAGGCGGGCTTGACAATCGTATAAAATCTTTCACCAAAGCGATAGCGTAGCGAAAGGGGCCCAACAAAATCACCAAGAGCATTCGCGATTGGATTGATTTTGTATGGGAATTATACATTCCCTTCGCCCGCACCATATTTTTGATGTGTTTATGTGTTTTATATGTAATGTATAAGGGGTATAAAATGAAAAAATCATATGTTAAATTGTTTGTTTTAGTTCCATTTGTTACGTTGGCTTCTTGTAAAAAAACAGAAATCGCAAAGAAAGGTGTTTTTCGAGAAAGATTCAATCAAACAAGTGTGATTAAAAAAAATATTGATACAGTTCGAGTGACTGGTGTGCATGATGTTTGTGGTGGGTGGAATGACGCGGCTAGAGTTATAACCTGTGTTGATAATCAGGGTAATGAAGATCGTATTGTGTTTGATGTTATGAAAAAAGATTCCCCTATGCGCGGGGGTGAATATATTGAACGTGGCGATACAGTTGTTTTGAAAGGTGATACTTTGGTTAAAAATATCACACGTGAGAGAATTAAATCTGAGTTTGTGAAAGTCAAATCTTGATATGTTAAAAAGTTCGTGTCATACTGTGTATTAGGTATTTAAACACAGGGGGATATTATGAAAATTTTATCTGTAGATACTAAACCGTTTGATAATCAGAAACCGGGTACTGGGGGGCTTAGAAAACAAACTTCTGTTTTTTTGGCCCCTAATTTTTTAGAGAATTTTATTCAGTCTGCAATTAATGCCAGAACTGCAGATGGTCAAATGTTAAATACGTGGGTTGTTGGGGGTGATGGACGATATCCGGGAATGCAATTCTTGCCGAAAATAATTAAAATTTTGGTTGCAAATGGTGTGCAAAAGGTTTTAGTGGTGGGACGTGATTTTGTTGCGCCAACACCTGCGATTTCGCATATAATACGCAAGTACAAGGCGGACGGTGGGTTTATATTGTCGGCATCGCATAATCCTGCGGGAATCAATGGGGATTTTGGGGTCAAGGTGGAAATGGACAACGGTGGTCAGGCAACCGAGAGCTTTACAAATGCATTGTATGAACAGACCAAGGTTATTTCGTCATACAAGACCCTGGATATTGGCGATGTAGATGCACTTGAATTGCCAAATGTAGAATATGTAAATCCAATCAAGGATTATGCGGACTTGTTGGAATCTATGTTTGATTTTGATGCAATACGTAAATGGTTTGCAGATGGGCATACTTTTCGATTTGACGCAATGAATGCGTCAACAGGTGCGGCGGCACATGAAATCTTTGTAAATCGGTTGGGAGCGCGACCAGAATGGATCTTGCGCGCGGCGCCAAAAGATGATTTTGGCGGGGTACATCCAGAGCCAAACCCAACATACGCCCATGAAATATACGACTTTATGATGCGGGGCGGTGCAGATTTTGGCTGCGCGTGTGATGGGGATGGTGACCGTAATATGATTTTAGGTAATGGATTTTATGTTAAGCCGTCGGACAGTTTGGCGATTTTGGCCAAATATCATAAATTGGTGCCCTATTTCCAAAGTGGCTTGCGTGGTGTTGCGCGTTCTGCGCCAACATCCAGTGCCGTTGATGCAGTTGCAAAAAAAATGGGGTTGGATGTTTATCAAACACCAACGGGTTGGAAATTCTTTGCCAGTTTATTGGATGCGGGACGTATAAATCTGTGTGGCGAGGAAAGTTTTGGTCAAGGCGCAGATTATATTCGTGAAAAAGATGGTATATTTGCAATCTTGTTCTGGCTGAATATATTGGCGAAAACCGGAAAAACGGTCGAAGAAATTGTGCGTGAAATGTGGGATGAAAATGGCCGGTTCTTTTATTGCCAGTACAGTTATGAAGGCGTCGATAAAAGTGCCGCTGACGATATGATACGTCGTGTGTCAAATGCAAATTTGGATGGGCGAAAATATGGTGATGTTACCATACTGCGCAAGGAAGTGTTTGAATACACCGATCCTGTTACGGGTGAATTCGTTACCAACCAAGGAATTCAGATATTGACAGATAATGGCGTGCGTGTGTTCTGTCGTCTGTCGGGTACAGGGACAGTTGGGGCGACTGTGCGGTTTTATGTGGAACGATTTGAATCCGATAAAAGCAAATTCGATGTGCCTGTGACGGAATATTTGCAGGACGTTTTCCAATTTGTGGACGCGGTGTTCGAATTTTCAAAAAACTTTGGCGACATTCGCCCCAGTGCAATCAATTAGTGTGTTGCCCCCCCAAATTTTTTCGGGGGTGCAATAAGTTGTTGACTTTGGTTAAATTGTGATGCATAATGCGTGGGCAAATCCCAAAGATTGCCATTATTGTACAGCCAGTTCGCAGTATGCGTGTGGTACGTCATCCGATGAGTTTTCATCCTTGGCGATGGTTTTTTTGGTGGTTGAACAGTTATAAAATATAAGGAGCAAAATTATGGCAACTGTTATTCGTTTGGCGCGTTTTGGTGCAAAGAAACGTCCATATTATCACATCGTTGTAACGGATTCACGTAATGCGCGTAACTCTGGTAACGTGTTGGAAGTTGTTGGTAAATACGACCCAATGCAGGCAAAAGACAGCGATAAACGTGTTATTTTGAAGTTGGATGAAATCAAGGCTTGGTTGGCCAAAGGTGCACAACCGTCAGACCGTGTGTACAAATTCTTGGCCAAGGCTGGTTTGGTAAAGCCAAAGGCAATTCCAGTTCAAACAAAAAAACATCTGCAGTCTGAAAAAACACAGATGAAAATCAAAGACAAGGCCGATAAGTTGGCAAAAATTGCCGCTGAAAAAGCAGCAGCAGAAGCAGCCGCCAAGGCAGCCGCAGAAGCGCCAGCAGCAGAAGAAGCGACAACAGACGCTGTTGCAGAATAATTTTTGCTTTGATTGCCCGGGGCGACCCGGGCATAGTTTTGTATAGTAGAGACGACTATGGCAGAAACAAAACAAATCTTGGTTGGGAAAATTGTCGCGCCCCAGGGAATTCGGGGCGAGGTTCGTGTGCAATCCTTTGCGGAAAACCCGGCTGATTTCAAAAAGATGGCAATCCAAAGCAATCGGTTTGCCGATGGTGATTTCAAATTTGTGCGTGTGGTACCAAATTCAAATGTCGTAATTGCAAAAATTCGTGGTGTCGATGACAGAAATACCGCGGAAACATTGCGTGGGACGGAATTGTTTATTGTGCGGGGTGCCCTGCCCGATTTGCCCGATAATGAATACTATCAGGCAGATTTAATCGGGTTTGATGTTGTGCGTGATGGACGGAAAATTGGTGTTGTGGACTGTTTCCAGAATTATGGGGCCGGCGATATTATTGAACTGGACAATGGTTATATGGTGTCTTTTAATGGGGCGACGGTTGATATGGAAAACAAGGCGGTGTTTGTGAAATGAGTAAAAATGTTAAGTATCATGTTGCAGAGACCAGTGTGGCCGCTGTGTGTAAAAAAACACGCGCCCGCTGTCCGTTGATTAATTGCTTTACGCCTTTGGAAAATTTACGTGTGTCGGTTGGTAATGATGCAAACGCGTGGTTCGAGTGTGTTGTGTTTTTTTGCAATCGTGATCAGTATGATCTTGAACAAGGCAAAAAAGACATCTTGGATATTATGAAACAAGTATGTTCCCAGTGCCAAAAGCAGAGATAGAAAATAATGCACTTTAATATACTGACTATTTTTCCAGAAATGTTTCCGGGGACCCTGGCGGGGGGCGTGGTTGGGCGCGCGCTGGAAAAATGTATTTGGTCGTATGATGTGATTAACATTCGTGACTTTGCCATTAATAATTATGGCAGTGTTGATGACACGCAATTCGGGGGCGGTGCCGGTATGGTAATGCGGCCAGATGTGCTGGGGGCGGCGTTGGATTCAATTAAAAATCCGGGGAAAATCATATATTTTTCGCCACGCGGGGCAACGCTGAACCAGAAAATGGTGCGCGAATTTGTCGCCCAGCCCGATGTGACGTACACCCTGCTCTGCGGTCGGTACGAAGGAATTGATGAACGAATCATCGAAGAATATGATATAATGGAACTCTCCATCGGGGATTACATACTGTCGGGTGGTGAAATCGCAGCCCAAGTTTTTGTTGACAGTTGCGTTCGCGTGATGGATAATGTGGTTCACGGTGGTGATGATACCACCCAAAACGAAAGTTTCGAAATCGGCGGGTTGGAATGGCCGTTATATACCCGTCCGTCAGTATGGCGTGGACGAAGCGTCCCAGAAGTCCTGCTGTCCGGTCACCACGGCAATATCGAACGGTGGCGGAAACAACAATCGGTTGACATAACCAAAGAACGTCGACCGGACTTAATAAAGGAAAATGAAAAATGAGCATTATTAAAAAAATCGAAGCTGCCCAGATTGAAAAATTAAAGGGCGACAAAAAAATCCCAAACTTCAAGGCTGGGGATACATTAAAGGTTCACGTCAAAATTAAAGATGGTGATAAATTCCGTATCCAGGTTTTCGAAGGTGTTGTTATCGCACGCGATGGTGGTATGGGAAATAATGCATCCTTTACAGTACGTCGTGAATCATACGGTGTTGGTGTTGAACGCAAGTTCCCACTGTACAGCCCAGCAATCGAAAAGATTGAAAAGGTTCGTATTGGTAAAGTACGTCGTGCAAAGTTATTCTTCCTGCGTGGGTTGTCAGGTAAAAAGGCGCGTATCGTCGAAGACCTGGCCGCAACAAGTGCAGAAAAGAGTGCAAAGTAAAAAAATCCCGCCGTTTGGCGGGTTTTTGTTTGGGTTTAATTTTTTTTGGTATCAAAATAATTGATTTTGTTCTGTTATGTTGGTAATATGTTTCCGTCGTGATGTGTTATCATGATGGGGTGTGATAGCCCGAGCCAACGCATTAAAGTAAAATACGCATAGAAGTGCGTTTTTATGGCGATGAAAGAAAAGAACTCCTGACTTTATTTGGTCAGGAGGGTTGCGAATATATTGAATAAGCACACAATTCGTTGGATTGCTATCAACCTCCTGACCGCTTTGATATCAACGCGGTTTTTTATTAATGCAAATGGGGGGATTTATGCCGGCAATACATATTAATAATGTTGAAATTCAGGTGTATGAACAGCAATATACATCGCCAACCTTGCACGTGCAAAATACCGATGGAAAAATATACCACGCAATTGTTATCCCCCAGGGTGGCGAACTGTTTGATGCCTCGGAAAAACTGGTATATTCAGAAAATTCAATCAACACATGTCAACCGGTCACATTGGATGCGGGAATGTATCGCGTGGAATTGCGTGGTGGCGGGGGTGGTAAACAATCGCGGTGCGATCAGGGAACGGGTACCACAAGATTTGTTGGTAACCCAGTATCCAATTATTTTAAATTACCCACACAAACAACCGTATATGCGTTTCGTGGTGGTGATGGTAATGACAGTCCCACGGTGACAGCTTATCAGATTCCGGGTGGTGGCGCATCGGGTGTGGACAGCATGCTGGTTATCGGGGACCGTGCAATTGTTGGTATCGGCGCACCATCGTCACAGTGTTTTAAATTAAATGCACGAGCATATCCTGGTGGAGGATCAGGAGTAGGATTATATTGTCAATCCACACCATCTGGAACATATTCTATACAAAATATTAAGATAGGCGATTCTCATGTGGTCAGTAATAGATTTGGCTGCGGTGCTGGTGGCGGGGGTGCGCCAAATGGCGTTGGTGGTGCGGCGGTTTCATACATAAACGTTAAAATAACCGCTGGCACCAATGCGACATCTGATGGGGGTGGTAATGGTGGTGATGCGGAAAACCTGATGGGGGATTCACAAACAAAAAATCTGGGGATTGGTGGCATTGGTGGCAAAAACGTATATTGGCAATGTGCCGGTCACACGGCGGTATCGTATGGTGGGGGTGGCGGTGGCGCCACATGCGCCCTTGCTGTCCCCAGCTCCTGCGAAAGCGGAGGTTCATGGTGTTATTCCGATTGCGCCGATGGTGGTAATGGTGCATCGGGCAGTACCGGCACATCAGACACCAGTTACGTTAAAATATATAAAATAGGATAATCATCATGTTATTACCGTTGGCGTTATTATCGGCATTATATTTTAAAACATCGGATGGTAATATTTATCATACCATTGATAAAATACCGGATGGCATGTGCATATTAAACAATAACGGCACGGAATTGGTGTACGAAGCAACCAATTTTAACACCTGTAACGAAATTGTATTACAACCTGGATGTTATCGTGCGGAACTACGCGGTGGTATTGGATTACAAAATGAACGTTGTCTGGATGTTGTGGCACAAGACATAATTGAAACCGTATCCGCGATATTCAATATAAACGAACCAACCACGGTATATGTATTCCGTGGTGGCGATGGGAATGCGGGTGGGGTAAATGTTGTAAATAACAAAACCGGTGCGTTTGGTGGTGGTGCATCGGGTGTGGACAGCATGCTGGTTGTTGGCGACCGTGTATGGCGGGCATCGGGTGGCGCGGGGGCCAGTTGTGTTATGCCAATGTATTCTTATGTTAATATGGATACAGGCGGTTATGCTGGTGGGATTGGAATTGGTGGTGATTTTGACGATGTTTCGTTGAATCAGTGGCGGATTTATCAACATCAAAATAATTACAGGATATATGCTACCGCCGGCGGTGGCGGCGCATCACCAAATGGGGCCGGCGGTACAGACTGGAAATATCATCACGATTTTATCAATGGTGATGAATACGTAAATGCCGGCACCAATGGCACAGATGAACGCGGTGGTAACGGTGGTGATATTTATGTATGTAAAGATTTTTCCTGTACAACCATGGTGGCCGCCACGGGTGGCATTGGCGGCGCAACCGTTACATATGAATGTGGTGGCCAAACCGCAAAAACATATGGTGGTGGCGGCGGGGGCGGGGCATACTCTGGAGACTACTCAACCGCCGTCAACGGTGGTAATGGTGGTTCCGGCAGCAGTGGCACCAGTGATGTTTCGTTTGTACGAATTTATAAAATTTAAGAAACCCCCCCCATTTAGCCCGATAAATAAAAGGTTAGTGAAGTATTTAATTGTTAAAAAAAACTAAGAACAGAGATAAGTTCTCCTCCGTGGGAGGAGTACGGCGTAGCCGGGAGGTGGGTTAACCCACCCCGTCCGCTTCGCGTCCACCCCTCCCCGGGGGCGCATGTGCGCCACCGACGGAGGGGAACTTTTACCCCGCTAAATAAATGTTTAGTGAAGTATTTAATTGTTAAAAAAAAATTAAGAACAGAGACAAGTTCTCCTCCGTGGGAGGAGTACGGCGTAGCCGGGAGGTGGGTTAACCCACCCCGTCCGCTTCGCGTCCACCCCTCCCCGGGGGCGCATGTGCGCCGCCGACGGAGGGGAACTTTTGCCCCGCTAAACTTTTTTTTATTTCTTTTCAGAAAAGTCTGCATCGACGGTGCCGTCGTCGTTTTTCTTTTCTGTGGTGTCGGCGGATGCGCCCTGCTCGGCCTGTTGAGCTTTGTACACCGCTTCGCCCAGTTTCATGGCGCGTTCAGACAGTGCATCTGTTTTGGCTTTCAGGCTGTCGGCCGTTGCGTCCGCGCGTGCCAATTCGTCTGCCAATTCTTTCTTGGCATCTTCGATGGCTTTTTTGTCGGCTTCGCTGATTTTATCGCCGTGTTCTTTTAACGATTTTTCAATGCTAAAGATTGCGGTTTCCGCCGTGTTTTTGGCCTCGGCTAGTTCGCGTTTTAACTTGTCCGCTTCGGCATTGGCGGCCGCTTCGTCAACCATGCGTTTGATTTCGTCTTCGGACAGACCACCGTCAGATTTAATTGAAATCGCCTGTTCTTTGCCGGTGCCTTTGTCCTTGGCCGATACGTGTACAATGCCGTTTGCGTCGATGTCAAATGATACTTCGATTTGTGGCATGCCACGTGGGGCCGGTGCGATACCTTCCAAATTAAATTGCCCCAGTAATTTGTTGTCCGCCGCCATGTCGCGTTCACCCTGGAATACGCGGATGGTTACGGCCGACTGGTTATCTTCGGCGGTGCTGAATACCTGGGATTTTTTGGTTGGGATTGTTGTGTTGCGGTCAATCAGACGTGTGAACACACCACCTAATGTTTCAATACCCAATGATAATGGCGTTACGTCCAACAACAGAACGTCTTTGACGTCGCCCTTTAATACCCCACCCTGGATGGCGGCACCCATGCCGACAACTTCGTCTGGGTTAACGCCCTTGTGTGGTTCGCGACCAAAGAATTCTTTGACCGTTTCGGCAACCTTGGGCATGCGGGTTTGACCACCGACCAAGATAACTTCGTTAATCTGTGATTTTTCCAGACCTGCGTCCTTTAATGCCTTTTTACATGGTTCGATTGTGCGTTCAATCAAGTCTGCAACCAATGATTCCAATTTCGCACGTGTCAGGGTTGTGTTAAAGTGCTTTGGACCCGACGCGTCCGCGGTTAAGAACGGCAGATTGATGTCCGTGGATGTCTTGGATGATAATTCGATTTTTGCCTTTTCTGCGGCTTCTTTCAGACGTTGCAGCGCCAATTTGTCGCCCGACAGGTCAATGCCAGTCTGGGATTTAAATTCGGCAATCAAGTGTTCCAAAATGCGCGCGTCAAAGTCTGAACCGCCCAGGGCCGTGTCGCCGTTGGTAGATTTAACTTCGAATACGCCGTCAACAATTTCCAAAATAGATACGTCAAATGTACCACCGCCCAGGTCATAAACCGCGATGATGCCGTCTTTGTCCTTGTCCAGGCCATATGCCAATGCCGCCGCCGTTGGTTCGTTGACAATACGCAATACGTTCAGGCCCGCGATACGACCGGCGTCCTTGGTTGCCTGGCGTTGGGAATCGTTAAAGTATGCGGGAACTGTGATTACCGCGTCGGTGACCGGTTCGCCCAGATAGGATTCGGCATCTTTTTTCAATTTTGCCAGAATCATTGCAGAAATCTGGGATGGGGCATATTTCTTGCCATCCATTTCAACCCATGCGTCGCCGTTGTCGCCCGCAACGATTTTATATGGAACGCGTGCGGCGATTTCGCGGACCGCCGGGCTGTCAAAGCGCAGACCCATTAAACGTTTAATTTCATAGATTGTGTTTTCGGGGTTGGTGACCGCCTGATTCTTGGCGGTGATGCCGACCAACTGTTCCCCGTTGGATGTCAATGCAACAACGGAAGGGGTTGTGCGCTGACCTTCGGAATTTTCAATGATTTTTGGGTCAGAACCGTCCATGAATGCCATGGCCGAATTTGTTGTACCCAAGTCAATACCAATTACTTTTCCCATGTTTTTCACTCCTGTTAAAAATTTGCTTACCCACCATATAGTTATGCAAAATTTCTTTTCAAGGGGCAATAGACAGTTTTTCTTAAAATAAAATGCCCCGGTGGGGGCATTTTTGCGGTCTTACATTTCGTTCGGGATTTTAAGACCCATTAAATCAATTGTTTTTGCCAATGTGTCACGCGCAATTGTCGCAATATGCAGACGCCCCGCCCTAACATCGGCCGGCACGTCGTCACGCAGAATTGGACAGTTGTGATAGAATGTATTTATCAACTGGCACAAATCATAGGCATAGTTTGCAATCATATCGGTTGCGCGGTTGTCAAATGCGCCGTGAACCGTGCGTTCAAAGTCCAAAATACCAATTAACAGATTGCGTTCGTCGGTTGTCATTGGCATATATGTGGCGGACGGCGCGTCGGTTGCGCGTTTTAATACGCTGTTCAAACGGACCGCTGTGTACAGGATGTATGGACCGGTGCGACCCTCGAAACTGGTGACGGATGCAGGGTCAAAGATATAGTCTGAACGCACATCGTGCATCAAGTCATTAAACTTGACCGCTGCCAATGCGATTGCAGAAATTGTGTCGGAATCCAGCGTTTTACCAGATTCTGCAACGCGTGCGACGACCGCTTCGTTCACGGCGTCAATAATGTCGTCCAGACCGGCGGCGTTGCCGTCACGTGTCTTGAACGGTTTGCCGTCGCGACCGTTAATTGTACCGTATCCGATATGCTCGAATTTGTTATAATCAAATATGCCCGACATTTCAGATACGCGGAATAATTGTTCGAAATGCAGCCCCTGGCGCAGGTCGGTGAAGTAAATAATTTTGTCTGGGTTGTTCGTCTGTTTGCGACAATAAACCGCAGCCAGGTCGGTTGAATCATATGTATCTGCCCCGCGGGAATCAGTCCACATGTATGGGGGCATTGGTTTGTTGTCGTCGTCGCGTTTTACAACAATAACCTGGGCGCCGTCGCTTTCGATAATCAAATCTTTGGCGCGCAGGATTTTTTCAACGTCGTCCAAGTATTTTGCGGCGTTGCGTTCGCCCAAGTCATAATCAAATGGTAAAATGTTCAGGCGTTTAACCGTATCATTCATCATTTCCAATGATATTTTCAGGAATTTTTCATACAGCGCAAAATAGCCCGCGTGTCCGTCCTGGAATTTTGCCTTGATATCCTGGGCGTGGGCCTGGAAATCTGGGTTTTCTTTGGCAAAACTGCTGGCCACCGGATAATATGTGTTTAATTCAGACCCATCAATTTCAAAATCAACCGGGGTGTTTGTATCAAAATTATCGCTGAAATATGGCAATTCTGGGTGCAGGCGTTCAATCCATGCAATTACCAATGCCATTGGTTTGCCCCAGTCGCCAATATGATTCCAAGAATATGTTTTGTGTCCCAATAATTTTGCAATGCGGCTAAATGTGTCGCCAACAATTGATGTGCGCAAATGCCCAATGTGCAAGGATTTTGCGACGTTATATGCACCATAGTCCAAATCAATTGTTTGTGGGTTATCTGCGCGCGGATTTTGGGGTTGGGTCGCAGATTGCCAAATGAATTCATCGCGCAATTTGATATTAATAAAACCGGGGCCGGCGATTGATGCGTTGGCTATAAAATCCAGTTCGGTCAGTTTTGGCAAGATTTCTGCCGCCAATTCGCGTGGGTTTTTTCCTGCGGATTTCGCCATAACCATGGCGGCATTGGTTGAAAAATCGCCAAATTCGCGGTTGCGGGGAACTTCTAGATTTACAGTTGTGCCCAGTTTTTCGTTAATCGCGTTTGATACATATTTATATAAATTCATTTTCTGATACCCTTCGTAGTGTTTTTATATTGGTAATACAATTTTGACACGCAGACCGCCCAGTTCGCTGTCTTCCAGGAACATTTGCCCCCCGTGGTTTTCAATGGCCGTTTGTGCAATAGATAACCCCAGGCCCGTTCCGCCGGTGTTCGTGCCACGCGCGTCATCCAAGCGGACAAATGGGCGCATAGCATCCAACTTGCGGTCGTCTGGGATTCCAGGACCGTCGTCTTCGATAATTACTTCAACACAGTCCGCAAAGTCGTGTTCGATGATTTTTATGCGTTTGTTTGCATACCTTGCGGCATTTTCAATGATGTTGCTGAATGCGCGCGCCAATGCCATTGGACGGGCATAGAACTGGGCGGGGGCATCTGGAAAATCGGTGATGATTTTCTTGTCCGGGGCCGCATCGCGTGCAATACGTGTTAACATTGGCGGTAATTCGGTTGCCTGTTCTATTTCAGGCGCTTCGCCCCGGGCGAATGCCAGATAGCCGTTAACCATTTCCGTCATGCGGTCAATGTCGCGGATTAAATCATCATTTGTTGCGGTGTTCGTTTCAACCGCCAGGCGCATGCGGGTCAATGGTGCCTTTAAATCGTGGCTGACCGCATTCAGCATATCGGTACGTGTGCGATTGTAGCGATCCAGGCGTTCCTTCATGGTAATCATGGATGTGGCGGCCTCGCGTATTTCTTTGGAGCCGGTGGGAACAAATCCCGGCGCGTCTAAACCGCGTCCAAAACGTCCCGCGGCGCGCGCAATACGGCGAATACTGCGCGTGTGCATGATTATAAATGGCGCAATTAAAATAGATACAATCAATATGGACCCCAACAGCCAGATAATAAAGACTTCGGTACTGGTGGAATAAATGCGATACAGCGATGTGCCAAATGTTGCAATTTGGTTGTTGCGGGTTGGAACATCAATATATACCAAGCGTTTGTCGCGGTCCATATAGATGTTCGCACGACGTTGCAAACGTTTGGAAAGTTCAGAGGCCAGACGCCCCGTTTCATGGGCGTGATTGTCGTTATGTTTTGGGCGGTTCAGCTTCTCGTGAAAACTGACGTTTATGCCAATATCACGTGCCATTTGTTGCAGGGCATTTGTGTCGCCTTTGTCGATAAAGTTCATCATGGTGGTTATTTCGCCCGCCAATGTGCGTGCCAATGTATTGTGTACGCGCGACCAGTGATTACCGAAAAAGGCATTAGCAACAATAACCTGGGCAACAATCAATGGAATTAAAACCATCAAAATTGTGCGCCATAAAAAACTGCGTGGAATCAACCTCATAATATCATCCGTTTATGTTGTTGGGGTTGCGGATTTATCGATTAATTTATAACCGCGTCCCCGTATTGTTATTATGTCTAGATGAGATAATACTAAATTTAATTTGTTGCGCAAGCGTTTTGCAACCATTGGTGCCGCGGGGGCAATATTGCCCAATGGACTGGTTAAATGTTGCAACAATTTCTTTTCTTCACCGGATAATGCCAGTAATTGTGGGGTGTTTTGGTTAGATGATATGAAAAATTCGTTGTCTGTAAATGTCAGCCCCATTGGCATTTTGTTGCCGACCGTTGTGTTTTTACGAATAATATTATTCAGTCGTAATATTAATTCGCGCACCTGGAACGGTTTTGCAAGGTAATCATTTGCACCATCCGATAATCCGGCAATTGCGTTTTCAGGACCGCTTAGTGCCGTCAGCATTAAAACAGGTGTTGTGTTGCCCGCCCCACGTAATGCCCGCAGAAATGTCAAACCATCCATTCCGGTCATCATTCGGTCCAGTATGATTGCATCAACCGATATGCGCTTTAATACGTCCGATGCATTTTCAGCAGAATCAGATGATATAACATCAAAGCCTTCGCCACGCAATCCGGTGGTCAGGGCTTTGCGTAAAATATCGTCGTCGTCAACAATCAGAATTGTTTTGTTCATTTACTTTTTTAAGGGTTCGACTGCGTATTCGCCAGGCTGAATTGTACGCATTGCGTTGTTTGCACCCGCCATATCCTCTTCAAAGGTTGCGGCACGGAATTGCATATTTCCGGTTGTAAACTCGGTCTTGAATAGCGCGTAACCTGTGCCACCGCCCATTGTTGGTCCCTGCATGCCCAATGAATAATAACCACCCAGGATGCCATAATCCAGGTCGATATAGTCCAGGCTTACAATCAAAGAAACGCTGCTGATGCCATCGCTGGTCATGTTGCAGGCAAATTCACGATTTGATAGAATCGCTTCGGAATTAACAGGAACCATGATATCCATAACGGTTGGTTCACAAACGCGGTTGATGCCATTTACCAGGAATTCATACGTCATGCCGATGGTTGCCTTGGACAGGCCGGTTGACATGCTGACCTGGGAAATGGTTGCCTTGGGGATTTTAACCATTGCATTGGCGATGCCACTGCGTACCGGGAACGATATGCCGGATTGCAGGCAGTCGCGCGAAAATGGGTCTGCCTCGCATATATATACACGCGAATGGGCGTTCATCATGAACATGTTTGCCAAACTGTTGAACAGAAATGAACGAGTTATACGGTCGTTCAAACGTGTACACCCAAAATTACGACAAATTACCATTGGACGGTCTGCAAACATTACACCGGGGTGTGCGCGTAATTCCGCATTTCGGGCATCAATTATGTTCTGGTCATAGTCCAGACTGTCCGCACGTTCCATAAATTCAGATTCTGGGATGAAATTGGGATCATCTGGGTATGCATAATAAGACTGAACCGGTGTTTCAGTATAAATTGTTTGAAAATTATCATAAACGATTTCGTCTATGGCATGGGCGGAAAATGCGTATAATCCAACAAAAACAGCGGTCAAAATAGGTTTTAACATTGTGGTACCTTTGGTTCTCTCGTGTTGAATCTTAGAACATTTTTGATAATTGTGTCAAAACAAAAAAATATTTTTATTGAAATTTGTAATCGCTTTGGTCTAAGTTAGTGATAATCAGTAAAAGAAAGGTGGAATAATGGTCGATTTAATTATTTCAGGTGAATCAGGCAAATTACATGCGGTTTATCATAAATCTGCGGTTGATGCCGCGCCATTGGCGGTGGTTTTGTCGGGAAATCCGCGGAACAAGTGTCATATGAATGATCGCATATCTTATGCGATGTTTCGTGCGTTTATGGATATTGGTTTTTCTGTGGTGCGTTTCAATTATCGTGGTGTTGGCGATTCCGAGGGAACAATTGGAACAACCACTGAAAATATGCTGGATATTGCGACCGTGATTGACTGGATTCAAAATCATAATGAAGACAGCGATAAAATTTGGTTGGCGGGTCATCAATTGGGGGCATGGTATGTTTTGCAGGCGATGATGCGTCGTCCTGAAATATCAGGATTTGCATTGGTGTCGCCAGATGTGTCTGTTTCTGATTTTGCATTTTTGTCGCCACGTCCAAACCGTGGACTTTTGTTGCAGGGGGCGGCGGAATCAGATGATGCACGTGCTTTTGCGACGCATATGACCCAGGTCTTGAAAAAACAGGCCCAAATTGATTTGGAAACAATTCGTGTGCGTGGGGCAGATGCGCTGTACAGTCAACCGGCCGATTTGCGCCAGATGTATAATGATTTAAAGGCGTATGTCGGGCGTGAAAACGCAGAGGATAAGCTTTTATAAGTGTGCAGAGTTCAGAGTGCAGAGTTCAGTGGTAGCGGTAGCATGAAAGAAACGGTAAAGCAGAAAAGTAAAAAATTTGCGCTTAGGATTGTAAATCTGTATAGGTTTTTGACAGAGACACAAAAAGAGTTTGTGTTGTCAAAGCAGACTGTACTCTGAACACCGAATAAAAATAGGAACTGTTTTTATGAATAAGGAACGTTTTTTAGATGCGAATATTCCAGACGATATGGTGGCGACTATTCGTCCGCGGTCACTGGGGGATTTTATTGGACACGAAAGCCTGAAACAGAATTTATCTGTGTTTATTTCGGGGGCGCGCAGTCGTGGCGAAGCGATGGACCATGTTTTGTTGTATGGTCCCCCGGGGTTGGGGAAGACAACATTAGCACATATTGTTGCAAATGAGTTGGGAACTAATTTTCGGGCGACAGCGGCACCAATGCTGACCAAACAGGGGGATTTGGCGGCAATATTGACCGCGCTGGAACCAATGGACGTGTTGTTTATTGATGAAATTCATCGTTTGCCGACCGCAATTGAAGAAGTTCTGTATTCCGCCATGGAAGACTTTAAGTTGGACATCATGCTGGGCGAAGGGCCCAGTGCTAAAAGCGTGCGGATTGACCTGCCCCCGTTTACGTTGGTTGGGGCCACGACACGTACGGGATTGCTGTCTAATCCATTGCGCGACAGATTTGGAATTGATTTGCGGTTGACGTTCTATGCGCCGGATGATTTGGCAAAAATTATTATGCGCAGCGCGAATATCTTGGGTATGCCGATTGATGCAGATGGCGCATTGATGCTGGCGCGGTCGGCACGTGGAACACCCCGTATTGCGAACAGATTGTTAAAGCGTGCGCGCGATTTTGCGTCTGCATTGGGCAAGAATCAAATTACAGCCGATATAATCAAAACCACCCTGTTCCAGTTGCATATTGATGGGTGCGGGCTGGATGAAATTGACCGCGAATATATGAATATGATTATTAAATTCTATGCGGGCGGTCCGGTTGGGGTTGAAAATCTGGCCGCCGCATTGTCAGAACCCAGCGACACAATCGAAGATGTGATTGAACCATATTTAATGCAGTTGGGCTTTGTTCAGCGTACGCCACGTGGACGTGTGATTACAGACGCAGGTTATCAGCATTTGGGGCTGGAAAAATAAATGTTTAGATTTATTGTTGCCTTTTGTGTTTTGTTGATGGTTGCAGGCTGTGCATCAAATGCGGTCTATAAAAATACAACGCGTTCATATACTGTCGCTGGAAAGACATATGTGCCGCAGAAGAGCGCAAAGGGTTATTCTGAAACAGGTGTTGCGTCATGGTATGGGAATAAGTTTCATGGTCGTAAAACCGCCAGCGGTGAACGTTATAACCAGAATAAGATGACCGCAGCGCATAAAACACTGCCGTTTGGAACGCGTGTTCGGGTAAAAAATCTTGATAACGGAAAAAATGTCGTCGTAACAATAAATGACCGTGGCCCGTTTAAAAAGGGACGTGTTATTGATGTGTCGCGTGCTGCGGCAAAGAAACTGGGGATGATAAATTCTGGAATAGCGAAGGTTAATATAAAAGTTGCGGATTAAAAAATGACTAAGATACACAGGTTTCCATTTGCCATTGCATATGCGGATACTGATGCCGAAGGTATTGTTTATCATGCTAGATATTTAGAAATAGCAGAACGTGCGCGCATGAATTGGTTGCGTGGGAAATTAAAGGCCAATGACGATATTGGTTTTGTGGTGCGTGAATTGAATATTAAGTATATTCAACCGTTAGTTGTAGCTGATGAATTTGTTGTAGAAACGCGTATGGTTGATGTCGGGGCCGCGGTTGTAAAAATAGAACAAAAGTTCGTGAAAAATGGGAATGATTGTGCTATAATTAACCTTAAGGTTGCGTATCTGGGGGCGGACATGCACCCAAAGCGCATACCGCAGGATTTTATTAGTGATTTAATTTAAGTAAAAGGAAAGGAAAAATGGGGAATAATTTTTCATTGTTAAGTTTGTTTACCGGCGATATTATGACGGTCTTTGTGTCGATTGTGCTGGTCGTATTTAGTGTTTTGTCCTGGGCGGTGATTGTTGAGAAATTCCGTTTGTGGCGCGGTCAAAAAAGGAATCCGGTCAAGATGAAGCCAAGCGAAAATTTGGATGTATTTATTCGTCCGTTTGATAAGAATTTGTGGTTCTTGTCTATGGTGTCTTATATTTCGCCATTTATTGGTTTGTTTGGGACCGTGTGGGGTGTTATGGATTCGTTTGCATCGATTGGTGTGAATCAGTCGGTCAGTATCGGCGTAATCGCACCCGGTTTGGCGGTGGCGCTGGGGACAACTGCTTTGGGGCTGATTGCGGCGATTCCAGCGGCCATTGCATATCAGGTGTATTCCAAGAAATCCGATGATTTGTATGAACGTTTGGAATGTGCGTGCCAAGAAGTTAAAAACCAGAAATAGCGAGTGTGTGCTATGTCCAGAATCAGACGCAGAAAAGCAGATTTTTCAATCCAGTTAACACCCATGATTGACGTTATGACGGTGTTGTTGGCGGTGTTTATGGTGACTACACCAATGATGACGACGGGAATCGATTTGGAATTGCCACGCGCAGGTGCATCAGCGATGACCGGTAATGACCATGCAATTCAGATAAGTGTTGATTCAAACGGTCGCTATTTCTTGTCTGAAATGGAATTACCCAGGGATGAAATTGTAAAGCGTGCGATTGCGATGCGTGGTGAAAACCCTAATTTGACCATTATGATAAATGGTGATACACATGCGGACTATGGTGCGGTAATGAGCATGATGGGAAAGCTAAAAGATTCTGGTTTTCAGAAAGTTGGGTTAAGAACACAGCCGGAATAAAAACAAATGGCGAAATTTAATCTATTTTCATCGGAAAATTTACTGATATCAATTGCTGGGCATTTGGTACTGGTGGTGATAATGATTACATCATTTGCGATTGTGATTAATCGTGCCCAATTGGTTGCGCCAGATAGAATTCAAATTATGGAAATTGATTTGAATGATGTGGTCGTATCTGGGGATGAAACAAAATTGTACAATGTGGGTCAAGTCGCGGAATCAAAGCCCCAGGAACCAACCCCTGCCCCGGTGGCGCAACCCGATAGAAAAGAAATTAATGCAGAAGAACCAGAAAAGGTAGAGATAGAGGCACCAACATTGGTCGAGGAACCAAAGCCAGAACCGGAACCCGAAGAAGTGGCAGAACAGGCAAAAGAAGCCCCCGAGAAAAAACAAGAAGAGAAAAAAGTCGAATCCAAACCAGTCGAAGATGCGCCAACGGCCCCACGCAAGAAAAAGGTTGTGCGTGTTAATCGCGAGGTTTTGTCCCTGGAACGTACCCTGACCGTATCTGTGGTTGATGCATTGCGTGTTGCGATGACTCGTTGTTGGGTAATCGATACAAAACGTCCAGATATATCTGATATTCGTGCCGTCGCGCATTTGACCATGCGGAAAAATGGCACGGTTCGTGATGTGTGGTTTGAATCGGCGACGCGTGCAGAAACAGACCCTGCATTTGCCTATGTGTTGGAAACAATTCGTACCGCAATTAATGTATGTCAACCATTCCGCATGTTGCCACCGAATGAATTTTCCAAATGGGAAAAAATTCAGCTAACTTTTTATCCAACCCAGGGTAAAGTAATGTAAAAAAAACGCCGAATGGCGTTTTTTTAATGAATTAATCCCCAAAGCAAATTTCCAGTGCTTGTGTATGGGGGGAAAAACAGAATTTCTTTTTTTCAACACACGTCGAATCGTTGTCAAATGTAAAAAAATTATATGGTGGGTGTTTTTTTCCTTGTGCTGGTCCAGTTGTTTTTTCTATGATGGAATGTAAAGAGAAAAAGAAAGTGGGAAGAATGTCTAGATTTCTGCGCCTTGGTGCGTTTTTATCCGTATTGTTTTTTGCAACTAATGTATTTGCGTCTGGGTACACATGCCCTTCGTACAAAAGGTACACGTCGTGTAATGAGGGGTATTACCTGAGCAGCGAAAAGGCGGGAAACTCTTGTCTGTCCTGTCCGAGTGGTTATACATGTAGTGGTGGCACGTCGCAGCCGGTGAAGAATGCTGTTGCTAACGTATCTATAATCTTGAATAAAAACGGCGGGTCGGGCACATGCGCCAATGCGTCTGGTACGAACAAAGGCGAAGTAACGTGCACCCCGGGCAATACATGCACATTGCCGTCATGGAACAGTTCTACATGCTCGATCACAAATGGAAAAAGGATATTCAAGGGGTGGTCCACAGCGCCCAATGCAACCACCGGTGTTACATCTATAACGACCCCAAATGCTTCGGTTACGTATTATGCGGTTTGGGTAATGCCGACATGTAGCGCGACAAATGGAACCTGTGTTGAAATCACAACCCCAAGTAACAATGCGCCACGCGCAAAGATTACATGTAAAGCTGGATATAGTCAAAATGGCGGGACAAATACAACAACATCGTTTACCGCAACTGGTTCTGCGGGTGCGACAAGTGTGTCCGGCACGTGTAAAGCAAGAACGGAGATCACAGTGACGTTTAAGAGTGGTGATACCGTATTGGGAACTCAAGCGTTTATACCTGGTGTGTCAGCGCCTTTGAAAGATGTAAATGCTTGGACTGCCCCAGTGTCGTCAGATTATGGTTGGAGTTTTGTTGGTTTTGCGACAAGTGTTAATTCCACAACTGTGGCATATACAAATGGCGCCGAAGCAACCTTTGAAGAAGATACGACTCTGTATGGTGTGTGGCTGCGACCTGCGCAGTTTACTTATATTGAAAACGATGAAGTCAAGCGTTCAAATCAGACGCAGTATTATTACAACGTCTCAACCACAAGCGCCGAGGTTACTTCTCTGACTTTGCCGGGGCTGATATCCAGTGGTTATGGGTGGTCGCCGAAGGGTTGGCATGATTATGATGGCAATATCTTAACATATGTCGAAGAAACGTCCTTAGCATTATCGCCAGAACGTCATTCAGATCTTTCGGCATGGTATCAGCGTACCGTATGGCTGGTTTATAATGGCAACGGCAGTACAGGTGGCAGTACCGCTAGTGCAAGTAATACACAATCTTATTTCACACGGCCTGGAGCTTCCGAAATGTCAGGTGCTTTTGTATTGGCATCCAATGGGTTTACACGCACGGGATATACATTCAGTAAATGGGCCGCGGGCAGCACCAGTGGTACACAATATTCGGTGAATGCGACGTTTGCGTTTCCGAATACGGCATGGGACAGTAGCGATTCTTATAATATGTATGCGATTTGGACACAGGGTACGTATACTTGCGCAGCGGGTAAATACTTGAACGGTGCAACATGTACAACATGTGATGCTGGTTATTCCTGTCCTGGTGGCACATGGACATACAACGGTGGTGTCCAGGGGCGTACAGCCTGTGGTGGTAATACTAAGTACTCAAGTTCTGGTGCAAGCAGTTGTTCAACGGTAACTAGTGGTTATTACACAACTGGTGGAACGTCCACAACACGTACAGGGCAATCACAGTGTACTGGTACAACTTATTGTTCAAGTGGTGTGAAGTATGATTGTCCAAGTGGTTATACTGCGAATACAAGCAACGGTAAGACGGCGGCAAGTCAGTGTACGATAAGTGTTGCAGGTGGTAAATACATCGGTACGGCTGGTGATAACAGTAGCAATTGGGATACCTGTGCGGGTGGTACGTATAAGGCAGCACACACAGTTGCATATGGTTCTACGTCAAGTTGTTCTGCGTGTACTGGTCGAACCAAGTATAGCGCAAGTGGTGCAAGCAGTTGCTCGACTGTATCAACTGGTTATTATACAACTGGGTGCAACAGCAGTGGTAACAACTGTACAGGTCAATCACAGTGTACTGGTGCAACTTATTGTTCAAGTGGTGTGAAGTATGATTGTCCAAGTGGTTATACTGCGAATACAAGCAACGGTAAGACGGCGGCAAGTCAGTGTCAGATTTATTGTGCGGCGGGTACACGAGTAGTCAAGGGATACGCAACATGTACCAGCCCAGCGGGCGCATGGTTTAGTGCTGCAACCATAACCAACTATGGCAACATAACACCTGTGCATTACTGTATGAATGGTTATAAATCATCTGGTACGACTGCGGCGGCCCATGATGCCATGAGCGACTGTATCCAGACGGTTGCGGGCGGTAAGTATGTGGGTTCAACCAAGATTAACGCGCGGTATATCAAGGTTACAACCGCAGGCAGTACCGCAAATGCTGGTTCGCATGTGGTTGAAATCCAGGCGTTTGCGTCAAATGAAGGAGGTACCACAAACCTGTTGGCTGGCAAGGGTGGTGTGTCGGGTTCAAATATGACCGCCGCCACAGATGGCAGTTGGGCAATAGGCAACTATGCATCTGGGACCATGGTTTGGGATATGGGGGCAAAACAGTCAATTGGTTCTATTCGTTTTGCGTTGTACACCGACGGTCGTACCTATCACGATGTTACGGTTTCTGTGTCCATGGATAATTCAACATGGACCAAAGTGTTGGGACCGATTGATATCGCGACACTTAATACAGGTACGGCGGAGGGCGAAATGATTATTCTGTCGGATGTGCCGACGAGCTGTTCTGCGGGTACGGCACGTGCATCAGGGGCATTAGCGTTGGGCGATACGAACAGTTGTTCTGCATGTGGTGCGGTGAATAAATATTCGGCTGCTGGTGCGTCGGCTTGTTCAACGGTAAGCACAGGTTATTACACCACGGGTGGTACAACAACCACACGTACGGGTCAATCGCAGTGTACAAGTGGCACATACTGTACAGGTGGTGTACAAAACACCTGTCCATCTGGGTATGGTGCAAGTGCGGCGGGTTCAGATGCGGCGGCAGACTGTTATATGAGTGTTGCAGCCAAGAAATATGTTAAAACCGCAAACGATAGTACTGCGACTGCGTGTGGCACCGGTACCTATAAAGCGGCACATACTGTGTACTATGGTGGCACATCAACATGTTCGTCATGCCCAAGTGGCTATGATGATGGCGCGGCGGTTGCGACCCAGGGTGAATGTGTCATCAGCGTTGCAGGTGGTAAATACATCGGTACAGCAAAAAGTGCAACATTAAGTACCTGTGCGGGTGGTACGTATAAGGCAGCACATACAGTTGCGTATGGGGCTACATCAAGTTGTGCGACCTGCTCGGCTGGGTATTACTGTCCGGCGGGCGCAAGTAGCCAGACAGCCTGTGGTGGTAATACTAAGTACTCAAGTTCTGGTGCGGCAGCATGTTCGGATGTAAGCAGTGGTTATTACACAACTGGCGGAACGTCCACGACCCGTACCGGTCAGACCAAGTGCGAGGCGGGTAATTACTGCAGTGGCGGTGTAAAGACCGCGTGCGGTGGTGGTAAATACTCGGCAGCCGGTGCGACAAGTTGTTCAAACATCACGGCGGGTTGCTATGGAACAAGTGCAGGTTCAGCGTGTCCTGCGGTGTGTGGAACGAACCAATACTCGACCGCTGGGTCAAGCAGTTGCTCAAGCTGTCCAACAGACTATAAGAACAGTGGGACGACAGCGGCATCGCATGCAGGTTCTGCGAGTTGTATAATTACAGTAAGTGGTGGTTATTACATTGGTACGGCTGGTGATAACAGTAGCAATTGGGACAAGTGTGCGGGTGGTACGTATAAGGCATCACATACTGTGAAATATGGTGACATATCAAGTTGTGCAACATGTTCTGCGGGTTATTACTGTGCAGCTGGCGCGAGTGCTCAGACAGCGTGTGGCAGCAATGCAAAATATTCTTCATCTGGTGCGGCAGCATGTTCGGATGTAAGCAGTGGTTATTACACAACTGGTGGAACATCCACGACACGCACAGGTCAGACCAAGTGCGAGGCGGGTAATTACTGCAGCGGCGGTGTAAAGACGGCGTGTGGTGGTGGTAAATACTCGGCAGCCGGTGCGACAAGTTGTTCAAACATCACGGCGGGTTGCTATGGTACAAGTGCAGGTTCTGCGTGTCCTGCGGTGTGTGGAACGAACCAATACTCGACTGCTGGGTCAAGTAGTTGTTCAAGTTGTCCAACAGACTATAAGAACAGTGGGACGACAGCGGCATCGCATGCAGGTTCTGCGAGTTGTATAATTACAGTAAGTGGTGGGCATTATATCGGCAGTGGTGGTCAGAACAGCGGTAACTGGGGAACTTGTGCGGGTGGTACGTATAAGGCATCACACACAGTTGCATATGGTTCTACGTCAAGTTGTGCGACCTGCTCGGCTGGGTATTACTGTCCAGCGGGTGCAAGTGGTCAGACAGCCTGTGGTGGTAATACTAAATACTCAAGTTCTGGTGCGGCAGCATGTTCGGATGTAAGCAGTGGTTATTACACAACTGGTGGAACGTCCACAACACGTACAGGGCAATCACAGTGTACTGGTACAACTTATTGTTCAAGTGGTGTGAAGTCTGATTGTCCAAGTGGTTATACTGCGAATACAAGCAACGGTAAGACGGCGGCAAGTCAGTGTACGATAAGTGTTGCAGGTGGTAAATACATCGGTACAGCGAATAGCGCGACATTAAGTACCTGTGCCGCGGGTATGTACAAGGGGGCGCACCAAGTGAACTATGGTTCGACATCATCGTGTGCCAAGGTGGATGCAGGTTGCTATGCGGATACAACTGGTTCTACGACATCTTGCCCAAAGAGTTGCGCGGGCCTGGGGGGTGGATTGTATGTCAACAGTGTCGCCGGGTCGGATGCAGCCGGGGATTGCTATTTCAAAACAACGGGTGGTAAGTATTTGGCGAATGCCACCGATACAGCCCAAACAACGTGCGAAGCGAAATACTATTGTCCGACCACCACGTTGTATTACCCAAATACGGGTGGACGCGAGACTTGCCCCGACCCAGCGTCCAGCACGTACCAGGAAAAAGTGGCGGAAATGGATTGGCTGACGGAACGTTGCCCAACCGCAACAACGTCTAATTCATCGCTGGCGGAGTCTAAATATCAAACGTGGTATAATACGGGTTTAAGCGCGATTACACAGTGTGTGGCATATATGTATGTGTATACACCGTGTGCAAACTTTAATATTGAAACCGCGAAATATAATTCCAGCACGGGTCGGTATGATTCTGATGTGGGGGATGTGTACGCAGATAATGTAAAAGCGGGTTATTATTTGGCCGAACGTTATAGCAGCGGATACTGTAATACCTCAACCAATAACATGCTGTATCGTAAGGCAGTAAAATGTCCGAAAAACAGTTATTGCCCGGGTGGTAGTGTGCCAAAGTGTAGCAGCGGAACTTATAATGACACATGGGGTTCATATGCGTGTACATCGTTGGGCAGTTTCTATACAACGACTGCATCCACAGGTTCAACTGCGTCAAGTCAATGCTATGGTGCAACAACCGCGGGTAAGTTTGTAAAAACCGCTAATTCAGGTGAAGTAACCTGTGATGCGGGCGGTTATTGTCCAGGGGGTGTAAGTGTGGCATATGGTTCAACCGGTGGTCGTACGGCATGTCCGGCGGGTACCAAGAATGCCAGCACAGGTTCGACGGCATCAAGTGCATGTACAACATGTGCGGCGGGTACGTACAATACAACAACTGGTAATACATCATGTTCGAATTGTGGTACGGGTTATTATTGTACCGGTGGTTCTGCGCGTGCACAATGTACAACAACATCAGGTTGGACAACAACGACCAGTACAGCTACGTCGACATCATATTCTGCGTGCTATCAGACACAAACCCCGTCTGGTTGCACCAGTGGTACAATTAAGCGTGCCGCCAGCAGTATCAGTGGGACGACCATTACATATGGCAGTGCATCTGTGGCAACTGGCTTGTCTGCAAAGGCGAATTACTATGTAAGCGGGACAAGTTGTCCAGTATGTACGGGATTGGGTTCGTTCTATACCACATCTGCGGGTGGCGCCATAGGTGCAAGTGGTTGCTATGGCACAACAACAGCCGGGAAGTATATTAAGACCCAGAACAGTTCGACCCAGGAAACATGTCCGGCCGCGTCATACTGTCCCGCTACGAAAGTGTATTATGGTAAATATGATACAAACGGTGGACGTACGGCATGTCCATCTGGCTATGGTGCAAGTGCAACGGGTTCAGATGCGGCGGCAGATTGTTATATGAGTGTTGCAGCCAAGAAATATGTTAAAACCGCAAACGATAGTACTGCGACGGCGTGTGGAACTGGTACCTATAAAGCGGCACATACTGTGTACTATGGTGGCACATCAACATGTTCGTCATGCCCAAGTGGCTATGATGATGGCGCGGCGGTTGCGACCCAGGGTGAATGTGTCATCAGCGTTGCAGGTGGTAAATACATCGGTACAGCAAAAAGTGCAACATTAAGTACCTGTGCGGGTGGTACGTATAAGGCAGCACATACAGTTGCGTATGGGGCTACATCAAGTTGTGCGACCTGCTCGGCTGGGTATTACTGTCCGGCGGGCGCAAGTAGCCAGACAGCCTGTGGTGGTGGTAAATGGAGTTCTGCGGGCGCGACAAGTTGTTCAAACATCACGGCGGGATGTTATGGGACCAGTGCAGGTTCTGCGTGTCCGGCGGTGTGTGGTGATGCCCAATACTCTGATGCGGGTGCGGCAAGTTGCTCAGGCTGTCCGGCAGAATATAAGAACAGTGGAACGTCGGCATCTGACCATGCGGGTTCTGCATCGTGTAAGATTACGGTAGATGGTGGGTACTATATTGGTACGGCTGGGGACAACAGCAGCAACTGGGACAAGTGTACGGCTGGTACGTATAAAGCGTCGCATACAGTTGCATATGGTTCTACGTCAAGTTGTTCTGCGTGTTCTGGTCGAACCAAGTATAGCGCAAGTGGTGCGGCAGCATGTTCGGATGTAAGCAGTGGATATTATACAACCGGGTGCAACAGCAGTGGTAATGGGTGCACAGGTCAAAGTCAGTGTGTGGGGGCGGAATATTATTGCACGGGCGGTGTCCAACATGAGTGTCCGTCTGCAACTACGTATAAGCGGACGACGTTCCCAGCTGATTACTATTCCCCAACCATTACAGCAACGGAATTGGTTAATATTACCGGAAACGGTAAAACATCCGCATCTGAGTGTATTGCGTTTTCGTGGCTTACATCCAGTCGCGGTAAACTGTATGAATATGTTTTTTATAATCCATCAACTGGTAAATATGATAACCACCGTAGTTACGGTTGGTCGGATGTGAATGCTGGGTATTATTTAACAACAAAAGGGGGTTGTGGTACTTATGCATATTATCTAACGGTCAAGGAATGTCCCGAGGGTTCATATTGTCCGGGCAAAAGCCGTGTTGCATGTGATTCCAGCAATCAAGCCACGGTTCACACGACCAACTTTGGTTTAGAATCATGCTCAGGTTTGGCGGGGGGATTCTATCCAAACAGTGCGGCTGGATCAGATGCGGCGGCGGATTGTTATACCAACAGCATTAGTGGTAAGTATGTTGCAAGTGCCAATGCAACAAGTGCGACAAACTGTGCCGCGGGTACCTACAAGGGTTCGCATACTGTGAACTATGGTTCTACGTCCAGTTGCGGAACATGTGCAAACTGGACCTATTCTTCCGCGGGGGCGGCAAGTTGTTCGGCGTGTTTGGCGGTGGAATCTGGATGGACCAAGGCAAGTGGTACCGGTTGGGAATCGTATGCTAGTTGTAAAGAAACCAAGACTGGTGATGCTATTAACTCAAATTGTTCTGCGGGTGTCTTGACCAAGGCACAAAGCAGCGCAACGGCATGGGGCAGTGCAACAATCACAACAGCATTACAGGCCGATGCAGGGTCGATAGTTAATGGACAGACCTGTACACAGTGTTCTGCGGGTACATATAGTGCCGGTGGAACGGCGACCAGTTGCGGAACATGTGCAAACTGGACCTATTCTTCCGCGGGTGCGGCAAGTTGTACGGCGTGTTTGGCGGTGCCGGATGCGGTTGGTGGTGTTGCGTGGACCAAGGCGACTGGTACGGGTTGGACATCATACAGCAATTGCGTTGTATCACAGACACCTGTGAATTGTGCAAGTGGCAGTGTAAAGCGTACACAGAGCAGCGCATCTGCATGGGGCAACACAACGTTGGCAAGTACGCTGAAATCCAATGCGGGTTATTATGCCAGCACAACGGCAACAGCATGTACGATTTGCCCAGTGGGGTCGTATTGCCCTGCTTCGGCGACATCAGCGACGGCATGCGCAATCGGTTCTTATACAAATGCAACCGGAAAAAGTGCATGTACGGAATGTTCGGCGGGTAAGACCACAACAGGTACGGGTAAGACCAGTTGTGATGCAAATTGTTCAAATGCAACGGGGGCACACACGTGGGAAACACCATCGTGGTCTGCAAATTCGGTTACAAACCTGTGTACGGTATCTAAGTGTAATGCAAATACTTATTACACCGCGACAACGGGTAATGGGTACCAGAATACGTGTACGGCATGCGGTTCTAATTCCAGCACGTCTGCGGGGAATACATCAACCACATGCACGTGTACAACGGGCTATACATCAACGGGTGGTGTTAGTGGCGCGACAACATCCACGTCTGGGTGCAGTCTGATAAGCGACATCGCGTGCGCGATTGGTGAATATGTGCCGGCAAGTTCTACGACATGTTCGGCATGTACCGCGGGATATTATTGCCCAAGCAGCGCCAAGACATATTCGTACAGCAGCAGTATTCAGGGGCGTAAAGCGTGTGCGGAGGGTACGTACCAGCCAAATACCGGTAAAACATCGTGTACACCAGCGTCCAAGGGGTATTATGTAAGCGGAACCGCCAAGACCGCACAGACAGCATGCACCGGTGCGACGTATGCGGCGAATACGGGGCAGTCATCGTGTACGGCTTGTCCAACGGCGACGAATGATACCGCGAATGTATCTTCATACAATTATTGGAATACGGGCGCAATCGGCGATCATACGGATCGGTCGGGATGTAATGCGACATTCAAGTCCAAAACATTAGATGACGGTGTAATGGCGGCTTATACATGCTATGTTGATAGTGGTGCAGACACGTATGGTGTGAATGGAACGTCAAAAACATGCGCGGTCAAAAAAATAGACTTGAAGTGTAATGGCGGTTATTATAATTCGACATTTAATAACAGTAGCACAGCAACACAAGATTCGAGCAATAAGACGTTGACCAACCTGTATGCTAATGCGTGTCAGAATGTAGGCGCGGGATATTGGTCGGCAAATGATAGTTTGACCCGGACGGCGTGTGCAAGTCCGCTGACCACTATCGGATATGGAACAGGCGCGAACGAGGCCGAGGACTGTGGGCGCAAGTTGCATGCGGGCGCAAATGTGATTTACCTGCGCAGCGCAGAAAGAACAAGTCCGTCACTGAGGGTGAAAGTTGGGAATACAACCTTCTATGGCGCGTTAAGTACCAGTCTGAGCAGTCCAGTAAAGGTTAAAAATGGTTCAACCGCATATTCGGTTGTAAATGATTGGCAGTAATAAAAAATCCCGCAATGGCGGGATTTTTTAGTGGTTAGTGTAAGTGGTTAGTGGTAAGTGGCGGAATCCCACTGCGCCAAGGCTTCGTGGGACAAGTACATGATTATTGCGATAAATAAAGGTTTAACAGAGATATTAATTTTTAGAAATTAAGCACCATTACCTGCCCCCCGTGTGTGGGGCGGGCGGAATTCCCGACAATTTATTGGCGTTGGAATTCCGGGGTGGGGGGTGTTAGTTATATCGAGACACAAAATAATTATGCACATCCAGATTGTCTTGTATGCACCTGTGCAAAGTATGAACAACTTCATCTATTCCTGTGCGGGTCAAATATGTATTGGGAATACGGATTAGTTTATAGCCCTGGGATTCTATGTATTCTGTTCTGATGTTATCGTATGCGATGTTTTGCGAGTGTTGGTCACCATCAAGTTCGATTACAAGTCTTAGAGAATGACAGACAAAATCAACAATATAAGGGCCGATTGGTTGTTGACGGCGAAATTTTACACCTAGTTGATTGCGATTAATTCGATACCAGAATTTGCTTTCTGCGTCTGACATATTTTTGCGTAATTGTTTTGCGCGAATAATTTGTGTTGAATGTTTTGTCATATTAGCCCCCACCCCGGAATTCCAACGCCAATAAATTGTCGGGAATTCCGCCCGCCCCACAAAGTCACCCAAAAAATTCATCTGAATTTTTCGGGGCCCGACGGGGGGGCAGGTAATGGTGCTTAATTTCTAAAAATTAATATCTCTGTTAAACTTTTATTTATCTAAGAAAAATCCCGCCGGTGGCGGGGGTTATTTATGTTCGCCCATGGTTTTGGCGGAATTTAGTGCGTGGCGCAGGGCCTGTTCCGCAATTTGACGGATTTTGGGGGCAAATGTGCGCATGTTCATCGTGTCGGCAACCGTGTTGCCAAACAAACGCGAGATGTATTCAATTTGCGTCGGGGCGATAATATATACGTCGCTGGTGATATCTGATGGATTTAGTTTCTTAATCGGCTGTTGCATGAATTTATCCCCCCTTGTTCTGCCCTATTCTATCATAATTTTTTGCCGTTCGCACTTGTTAATTTTGATAATTGATATTATATCATAAAGTGTCTTGACCGAAAGGTGCAAAATTGCTATATATTTCGTGATAAAAGTAAGGAAAAAGGTAATGAAAAATATATTTGGTATGTTGTTAGGGTCTGCAAACGACAGATTGGTAAAAAGTTATGATAAGACTGTTTCCCTGATTAATGATTTGGAACCTAAATATCATCAGATGACGGATGACGAGTTGCGCAGTCAGACAGATGTGCTGCGGGCGCGATTGGCGGCGGGTGATAAAGAGAAAGATATTTTGCCGGATGCGTTCGCCCTTGTACGAGAGGCATCAATTCGTACGATTGGTTTGCGCCACTTTAATGTTCAGATGATTGGTGGTATGGTTTTGACCAGCGGGCAGATTGCAGAAATGAAAACCGGTGAAGGAAAAACACTGGTGGCGACGTTGGCAATGTATCTGAAGGCGTTGCATGGCAAGGGTGCGCACCTGATTACAGTTAATGATTATTTGGCGTCGCGCGACGCATCGTGGATGGGTGAAATTTATCGGTTCTTGGGGTTGACGGTTGGTATTATTCAGCACGATATGACAGACGAAGAAAGACGTGCGGCATATGCGTGTGATATTACGTATGTGACGAATTCTGAATTGGGATTTGATTATCTGCGCGATAATATGAAATTCAGTAAAAAACAGCAGGTTTTGCGCCCGTTCTTTTATGCGATTGTCGACGAAGTGGACAGTATTTTAATTGACGAAGCGCGTACCCCGCTGATTATTTCAGGTCCAGCCGAGGATACAAGTGAACTGTATGCCAAGGTTGATGCGGTTGTTGCGCAATTTTCCGAAAATGATTTCAAAAAAGATGAAAAGGACCGTCATGTGGTTCTGACCGAGGCCGGAGTTGATACGGCAACACGTTTGTTAAAAGACGCGGGGTTGTTGGTTGGTGATAATTTGTATGCGTCGGAAAATGCCGCGCTGGTTATGCATATTCAACAGGCCTTGTTGGCGCACCATTTGTACCAGAAAAATGTGAACTATGTTGTGCGTGGTGGCGAAATCTTAATCGTTGATGAATTTACCGGTCGTGTAATGAGTGGACGTCGCTTTGGCAAAGGTCTGCACCAGGCAATCGAAGCCAAAGAACATGTGAAAGTTCAGCCGGAAAATCAGACTGTTTCCAGTATTTCATATCAGAATTTGTTCCGACTGTATCCAACCCTGTCGGGTATGACGGGAACCGCCATGACCGAGGCTGCAGAATTTGAAGAAATCTATAAGTTGCGTGTCGTGTCAATTCCAACAAACCGCCCCGTCGCGCGTAATGACCATCATGATGAAATCTATCGCAACAAAGATGAAAAATACGAAGCAATTTTGAAGCAAATTTCAGAATGTATGGCACGCAGACAGCCGGTCTTGGTTGGGACTGTGTCAATTGAAAAATCTGAAGAGTTGGCGGCGGTCGTTCGTAAAAAATTAGGTGTAGAACCCGCCGTTCTGAATGCTAAGCATCACGAGTCCGAAGCAAAAATTGTTGCCCAGGCGGGTGCGCCAGGTGCGTTGACGATTGCAACAAATATGGCGGGACGTGGTACCGATATTAAGTTGGGCGGTAATGCCGAAGAACTGATTGCGGCATTGGATGCGAATGCGCCGGATTTCGAAGATAAAAAGAAAGAAATCTATGCCACAATCGAAGCAAATAAAAAGTTGGTTTTGGATGCTGGGGGGCTGTATGTAATTGGTACGGAACGCCATGAATCGCGTCGTATTGATAACCAATTGCGTGGTCGTTCGGGACGTCAAGGGGATCCGGGTGATTCTAAGTTCTTTTTGGCGTTGGATGATGATTTGATGCGTATATTTGGTGCCGCACGTCTGCAGGGTATGTTGACGACGTTGGGACTAAAAACCGGCGAAGCAATTACCCACCCTTGGATTACGAAAGCCTTGGAAAAAGCGCAGAAACGTGTCGAGGCAAGATATTTCGAGGCGCGTAAAGAGTTGCTGAAATACGATGATGTGGCAAATGAACAGCGTGTCGTTATCTATAAACAGCGCGATGATTTGATGACGTCTGACGATTTGAAGCCGTTGGCAATGGAAATGATTGGCGATGTTGTTGAAATCATTTGTGAAAATAACATTCCAGAAAAGGCCATGCCGGCAGATTGGAATTTGAATGGCATTCATAATGCTATGATGCGTGTGTTTGCGTTGGATATCACCGATATTGAAAAATGGAAAACAGACGAACAGATTACAGAACGCAAGGCATATGAAACACTGTATAATCTGGCGGTGCGCAGATATGAACAACAGGCGGCAAAGTATGGCGCGGAACTGATGCAGATGGCATCGCGTCAAATGATGTTGGGCGCGTTGGATTCGGTCTGGAAAAAGCATTTACAACAGATGGATTACTTGCAAAGTGCAATAGGGTTGCGTGGTTATGCCCAAAAAAATCCATTGTATGAATACAAGCGCGAAGCCCTGGATTTGTTCAAAAATACGGTGAGTAATTTCAAGATTATGTCGATTTCATACATTTGTCGTATGGAACTGACACGTGATGACGTTGCCGCAACCGAGGCCGAACGCGCCAAGCATGACGCGGGACTGAATAAGGCGGCGGGGACTGATTCGCGGCGAAATGCACCATGCCCATGTGGGTCCGGTCTGAAATTCAAGCATTGCTGTGGTAAATTGCACTGATTTTTATTAGTGCAATTTATCGTATTCTTGTTCGTTTGCATAAAAGGTATAAAGGGAAAGGGGTTATGCAGCAGTTTATTCATCTTCGTACACATTCGCGATTTTCAGTGGGGGCCAGTACACTGACCATTAAACAAATTCCCAAATTGTGTGCGGGGGCAGGAATGACTGCGTGTGCATTAACTGACACAAACCTGATGTCGGGATGTGCAGAATTTTCGGATGTTATGCCATCGAATAAACTGCAACCGATTATTGGGGTGGAAATTTCGTTAAATCACCATACCGCCGACCCAAAGATATTGCGTTCTTCATCTTTGTCCAAGATAGTATTGTTGGCGCAAAATCATACGGGATATTTGAATTTATGTGAATTAAACCGTGTTATGTATATGCGGGGCGAAAATCATCATCTGGGGGCACATGTTTCTTTTGATGAATTGGCCAGCCACAGCGATGGTTTGATTTGTCTGTCGGGTGCACATTTGGGACCAATTGGTATGGCCATATTAAATGGTCAAGATGGTCAGGCGCGTGAATACGCCCAAAAATTTTTAGATATATTTGGCGACAGGTTTTATATTGAAATTCAACGTCATGGCTTAGAGGACGAGATAAAGACAGAACCAGGATTCCTGAAAATTGCACGCGAATTAAATATTCCAATTGTTGCAACAAATGATGTGTGTTTTGCGTCAAACAAGGACTATGAACCCGCGGATGCGTTGGGGTGCGTGTTGGGGCAGACCAAGGTTATTGATCCTGAACGTCCACGTAAATCGTCCGAACAGTATTTCAAATCTTACGAGGAAATGGCGGAAATATTTTCCGACCTGCCCGAGGCCATAGAAAACACCGTCGTTATTGCCCAGCGTTGCGGCTTTATGGTGAATGTTCATGAAAAGCCTCTGTTGCCACGTTTCGGTGATGATTTAGAAACAGAATGTCAGATGTTGCGCGACAATACCATGAATGGATTAAAACGCAGACTGGAACAGCACGGTATTACAGATACCAAACCATACTATGACCAGGCAGAATTTGAATTGGGTGTTATTATTGGTATGGGATTCCCGGGGTATTTCCTGATTGTGGCAGACTATATTGATTGGTGTCGCAACAATGATGTTTTAACAGGGCCAGGTCGTGGATCAGGTGCCGGTTCCATTGTGGCGTGGGCGTTGGGTATTACCAATGTTGATCCGCTGAAATACGGTTTGCTGTTTGAACGTTTCTTGAATCCAGACCGTATTTCTATGCCGGACTTTGACGTTGACTTTGAGCCGACGGGAATTGAACGCGTGTTGGCGTATGTGTGTGATAAATATGGGCATGATTCCGTATGCCGTATTATTACATTTGGGTCATTACAGGCGCGTGGGGCAATTCGTGATATTGGGCGTGTGTATGGTATGCCCTATTCCAAGTCTGATAAATTGTCTAAGTTAATTCCCCAAGACGCCAAGACGTTAAAAGATGCCGTTGGTATGTCCACTGAAATTCAAGATATTCTGAATAATGACGAAGATTTGAACAAGGTGGTAACAGTCGCCGAAGAATTAGAAGGTTCCCTGCGTAATCTGGGGCAACATGCGTGTGGCGTTGTTATTGGCGACCGTCCCACTACTAAGATTGCACCGGTTTATCGTGATCCGGCAAACCCTTTGCCATCATGCCAGTATGATGGTAAGTATCTGGAAAAATCTGGATTGATTAAATTTGACTTTTTGGGATTGGAAACGTTGGTGGTGTTAAAATATGCGACGCGCTTGATTCAGCAAACGCGCGGCATTAATATTGACCTGGACCAGATTCCAACCGACGACCCAAAAACTATGCGTTTATGGCAACAGGGGTTGACCGAAGGTATATTCCAATTTGATGCGCAGTTCGTACAACAAACATTGCGCAAAATGCACCCGACCAGTTTCTTGGAAATTTCTGCATTGAATGCATTGAATCGTCCGGGGCCAATTGCGTTTATTCCGCAATTTATTGCCCGTATGCATGGCGAAGAAGAAATTGAATATGTGCATGAACGTGCAATACCTATTTTGAAGGAAACATACGGCATTATCGTGTATCAGGAACAGGTTATGCAGTTGACACGTGTGTTGGCGGGATTTACCCGTGGGCAATCAGACAACGTGCGCAAGGCCATGGGTAAAAAGATTATTGCCATGTTGGACGAATTAGAAGGCAAGTTTTATGAGGGGTGTGAAAAAGAAGGCACCTTGGACCGCGCAACGGCCAAAGACCTGTGGGAAAAGTTCAAGGACTTTGCAAAGTATGCGTTTAATAAATCGCATGCGATTGCGTACTCTATTGTGGCAAACCAATGCGCGTATTTAAAGGCAAATTACACACCGGAATTTTTGGCCGCGTCTATGTCCAGTAATTTGAATGATACGGACCAATTGGCGATATTTGTGGATGACGCAAAAACGAACTTTGGAATTCAAATTGTCGCGCCAGATATTAATGAAAGTGAATCTTTGTTCACGGTGCGCGATGGGAAAATTATCTATGGTTTGGCCGCGTTAAAGGGCGTTGGCACGGTTGCCACAGACGCAATTGTAGCGGAACGTAATGCAAATGGTAAATTCAAAAACCTGACCGATTTTGCGAAACGTTGTGCGACAATTGTAAATAAACGAATATTAGAAGCGTTCGCAAAGACAGGGGTGTTGGATTCGCTGGAACCAAATCGTGCGCTGATTTATATGAATGCGGATGCGATTTTGTCTTATGCCGCAAAATCTAAAGATGGCGCAAATATGCTGTCATTGTTTGCGAATACGGTGGAAGATGATGTTTCCGAAGACAGATTACACAAAAATCTGCCAAAGACTGAACCATGGACATTTGGTCAGAAATTGGAAAATGAATTGTCTGCGTTGGGGTTCTATATTTCGGCACACCCGCTGGACCAGTACAAGCATTTGATTAGTCGTGCCAATTTGGCAACAAGTGCCACGCTTGGCGCACTGGGCGACCGTAAATCGGTACAAATTGCCGCAAATGTAAATTCGTTCGGACGCCGCCGAACCAAGACAGGCAAGGAAATGATTACCATCAATGCATCGGACAGTGCGGGCAATATTGATGCTGTGGCGTTTGGGGAATCGGCAATTGAGTTTGCGCAAATTTTAGCAAATGAAACAGTTGTTCTGATTTCGGGCAAGACATCTAATCGTGATGACCGGGTGTCAATATTCGTGGATTCTATTACACCGTTAAATCAATGGGTCGCAAAAATAGCCAAGAAAATAACGCTGAACATTCGTGATGGCGCGGTTTTGCAGGATGTAAAAAAGGCGATTGTGGCCCTGCCCCGTGGCTATACACGTGTGGAAATGGTGTTGCATGGGGCCGAAAAGGTGGCAACGGTCGCCCTGCCCGGTGGGGTCGAGTTGGGGGCGACGACAATTGCAGATTTGACCGCATTAGGATTACGGGTAGAGGTGGAATAGTTATGACAATAACACAAAAACATATTCCGGTATTGTTAGACGCGGTGTTAGACGCGCTGGGTGATATTCAGGGAAAAACCATTATTGATTGTACATTTGGTGCGGGTGGATACAGTCGTGCGTTCTTGGACCGTGGCGCAAATGTTATTGCATTCGACCGCGACCCGAATGTTGTGGCGGACGCGGATGCATTGCGTCGCGAATATGGCGATAGATTTACATTTGTTCCGCGTCCTTTTTCCAATATTGCTGAATTAGAAATGCCGGTTGCCGCAATTGTTTTTGATTTGGGTATTTCTTCTATGCAGATTGATATTGCCGAACGTGGTTTTTCATTCCGTTATGATGCGCCACTTGATATGCGGATGGACAACAGAGATAAAGAGCAAAGAGCAAAGAGCAAAGAGCAAATATTTACAGCGGCTGAGTTGATAGAAAATTCATCTGTTTCTGAAATCACTGATATTTTACGGAACTATGGTGATGTGAAAAAGGCGAACATTCTTGCGCGTGCGATTAAGGATGCGCGCCCAAAAACTACATTTGAATTGCGTGATTTAATACATAATCCGCGCGATATCGCCCCCGTATTTCAGGCATTACGTATTGCGGTAAATGATGAAATGGGTGAATTAGAACGCGCGTTGGCGTGTGTGCCGAATTTGTTGGTGGCGGGTGGGAAATGTATCTGTGTGACATTTCATTCACTGGAAGATAGGATTGTAAAAAATACATTTCGCACATGGACGACCGCACCGGGTGACCCGCGTATGCCCACTGTGGTACGTGCACCGTTTAAATTGATAAAAACCGCCCTGCCCACAGATGCTGAATTGGAAAACAATTCCCGGGCGCGGTCGGCGCATATGCGCGGGGTTATAAAAAATGGGGGCGCAGATGAATAAAAATCTTATGAAAAAGGTTAGTGTGGCGGACGAACGGCGGAAAGCAAATCCGCTGGATTTGTCATCGGATCAGGATTTGACAATTGCGCTGATGAATTTGATTGCGATTGAGGACGCGACCCCCGACAGTCAAATAGGCGAAATGGTGCGCAATATTCGCAAAAAATTAATGGTGCGGATGGTCGCTGATGAGAACACACAGGTACAAGCACATGAATATCTGTCCCAGGCGGCACGCGAAATGAACAAGGCAATTCAATTCCAAAAGACGGGGGACAAAAAAGCGGCATATGAAAAGTATGATGCCACGTACGAGGCATATGTTTTATTTTTGGCAACTGTTTACGGAATAAGTGCTTGATTCAAATATGCGAAAAATGATAAAATGTGAAAAAGAGAGAATTAAATTGAAACGTTCATTTGTAGATTTTGTCCGTTTTTCTGCGCTGTTGACTGCGATGTTTGGCATGTCGCCGGTGGGCGCCGCCCAGGTTCCTAATCCACGCAGTGCCGCACCTGTTAATGTTGCACCCCAGCGCGTGGGTGGTAATGCGGTTGTGCGTGGCGATGGCGATAGTGCGCAAACTGTTGTTAATTCTGCGCGGTCATCGATGCGTACGTCTGGGACTGTTTCGCGATCTGCGGTGAATAATGATGTTCGTGGCACAACAACGGCGCGTTCGGCGACCAATGCGCGTGGTGCGACGGTGTCTCGTTCGGCAACGGCAAATGTTGCACGTGGTGCGACTGTTTCGCGGGCTGCAACAAATAAAGCGCGTGCGGGTGTGAATGTTTCTAATTCTGGGTTGGCGCGCGCGGGTGCGCGGGCGCGTGCAACTGCGGTGTTCACAGATATTTCAAAAATTGGTGGCGGATATGCCGCTTGTCGTGAAGCATATGCGACATGTATGGACCAGTTTTGTGCAAATGCGAATGACACGTACCGCAGATGTTATTGCAGCGAAAAATTTACACAGTTTCGGGATACAGAACTTGCATTGGACGAGGCTAAGACCCTGTTGATGCAGTTCGAGGATAACAATCTGAATGCAATTGATAAAACTGCAGCCGAGGTTGATGCGATGTATTCTGCAACCGTGGGCGAGGCAGCGATAAAGAAAGACACCAGTGGTGCACAAAAAACGTTGGATGCCATTGGTGATTTGTTGTCTGGAAAAAAGAAGGCCAGCCCCGAGAATAATACATCTACGTCGCTGGGGATAATGTCGTTTGATTTTTCATCAAGTGTTGATGATATTTGGGGCAGCAGTGGCAGTTCTATTTTTGATAGTGATACTGGTGTTGATTTGACATCGTTAGAAGGCAAGGCTTTGTTTGATGCGTCTAATAAGCAATGCCTGCAATTAATTGCCGATCAATGTGATAACGCCGCCACATTAAATATGGCGACCAGCGCGTATGGTATTATGATTGCCCAAGATTGTAATGCCTATGAAAAGAAGGTGGACGCCCAGCGCGAAGCAGTAATACAAACGGTACGTCAGGCGGAAAAAATCCTGCGAGATGCACGTTTAGAGGAATATCGCGCGCATAATTCAGCCGATGTTAACGAATGTATCAGCAAGGTTAAAAGTGCCATATTGGCGGACACGGCATGCGGTGCAAATTATAAACGTTGTTTGGATTATAGTGGTGCGTATGTTAACCAAACAACGGGCGAGGCAATTTACAGCCCACGTTTGTTTGAATTGGAAAACATAATCAGTTTGGGTGGGGCTGATGCCGATACAGATTTGCTGGGGCAGAATGCAAAATTTAATCAGTTCTTGGACGAAAAAAAGATGTTCGCAACATCTGCGTTGGATACATGTCGTGATTTATCGGATATCGTTTGGGCTGAATTTAAGCGCAGCGCATTAATTGAAATCGCCCAGGCACAGGACGAATTGATAGAGGCAACCAAGATGTCTTGTGTCAGTACAATGAAAGAATGTTATGACACGCAATCAAGTGCGTTAAAGGAATTTGATGATACTACGGCGCAGGCTGCGGGGGCTTTGTCCGCGTACGCTGCGAAATCTATGTGTCAAGAAAAGGTGACGGCATGTGCGGCGTTGTATGGTAATAATAAACAATGTACGTTTGACGGTAATGGGCATTTAACAAGCGACCCCAGTTCTTGTGGTTTGGCCGCATTGTTAAGTTTTGTTGATACGGTGGATGATGTTCGTGTTGCCGAAGGGTGTGCAACCGCCATTGACAATTATGTTCAGGAACTGTGTACCCCGACAACGGGTGACAAGGGATTCCCGTGGAACTGTCGTAAAATTAATATGTATTCAAAAGAAACTGGGGAAGGTATTGTAAGTGATACAACATCTGTTCAGGGGTTAATTACTGGGTTTGCGGTTCAGAATTGCAGTGATCCAACCGCCGGCAAAAAAACATATGCGGCATTGCCTTTGCAGACACGAACACAAGTTGAAAAGGCAATAAGTGATATAGAAGAACAGTTAGATTATCAGTTGATGGATGCATGCGAGAGTTTTGACGGATATTGGTTGGAAGAATATAACAATGATAAATTGCTTGACGTATTCTATGCCGGTGTATTTGGTGGACAAAAAGATACGGTCGCCACATCTGTTGGTGTGTGTGTTGAAAATTCGACACGTACCCAGTGTCTGAATTATAATACGGCGGATGGTGAAACCATGGCGTCGTATGACCTGGCCAAGGATGAATGCACGTTCACAGATGCGTGGTATGAACAACAGTGTTGGACAATTGGCGGATACTATGATAACGGCATGTGCTATGTGGGGAAGGAATAATGATGAATAAAGTATTTTTGTCTTTGATGGTGTTTTTGTCTATGTCCCCTGCGTTTGCAGTAACGGGTAAATCAGTTTCGGTGACAAGTTTATTCCCTGTTTGGGGTGGTGGTAATTGGAGTTCATGCGGTTCACATGCGCTTGGAGGTAGCGAGGCCTGTATTGGCGCAACCAAGGATTGTGAAACCAAGAAAATGAATGCGCGTGTTTATCCAGATGAGTATGCGTTGCAAATGATGGTTGCGGTTAATGTTAATCAGCACGGGGCATACTTTTGCCCAATTCAGGTAGAGGCAAAAAATAAAAACAAAGGTGACGCATGGACGGAATATGCACAACTGGGTAACCCTGCTGATTGTAGGTGGTTGTGCAAGGATGGTTATAGTGGCGACAATTGTTCCGTTGCCCCAGGAAGCGGCACGACATGTAATCCAGCAGAATTTAAACGCAGTAATTACGATAATTTTAAACGTCTTGCGTCGGGTGCAAATGTTGAAAATAGTATAGCAATGTTTTCTTGGAATCAATACAACGATTGTGGAGTGAGCAAGGAACAAGAACACGATGGTATTCTGGCAATTACTCGATGGGCGCCGGGCGGGCATGGAGCTTGGGTTCAGCCTTTAATTGTACGAGCCCAGCGCGAGGGTTGGAAGGATATGATTTCATGGCCGGCGGTTTATTATTTTACAGGGGCAACCGAAATATTGGCGTGCGTTGACGGGTATGAGCCAAACGCAGGTGGCACAGATTGCGTCGCAATTAATGAAACCATTTGCGCCGAGGCAAAAATGTGTCCAGGATGGACCGGGTTTGATGAAGGTCTGCATATGGTTGTTCAGTCAGCTGGGAAAAACTGTTTCGAATTTAGATGCAAGGGTGAAAATATGGCCTTTGCATCCACAACGGACCGTTCGTGCATAGAATGCCCAAACAATTCGCGTGGTGGTATGTCCCCAGTTGATGGAACATGCGTAAAGTGCGACAGTGGCAAGGTGTTTAATAACAAAGCCACCAGCACCGCAACCCATTGCGGCGAAGCAATCGCATATACAAAATCAGATATGCAATATGGCAAGGGAAAGACCAAGAACAATAATCCAGATGTGGCGAATCAATGTTGGACCATGACAGCGACGGATGAATATCGTGAATGTGTAATGGGTCCCCAGACAAAACCAGCCGTTTTGAAGAAGGCAGTCTCTGGTAACACCATTGATGCGACAAAATTAAAAGTGAGTTCAATTACAACTACAAATATCAAGAAATTTAATTGAACTGTAATCTGACCAGATTGGTGTTTGTGAATTTAGATTTACAAAAAATAATATTTTAATTGTTAATGTACGAAAAAAATCCCCTGCACGGGGGATTTATTAATAATTTGATTTTTGTTATTGATCCTGGCCGTTCAGGGTCTTTAACATTTTCATAATGATTTCACGCTGGGCATCCGTTGGTAATTTCCAATACAGATTGATTAGCTGTAATGATTCATTCTTTGCCAATGGATCAAACGCATCAGAATCCGAAACATGCGTTTTCGGCAGGCGACCGTTGCGGGGTTCACGCTCGATATGTCCCGGCAAGCCAGAAAAGAAAAACGATACAGGCGTTTCCAATGCCGCGCTTAGTTCAAACAGACGCGATGCAGCAATGCGATTGCCCGCACTTTCATATTTTTGAATTTGCTGAAATGTGACACCACAAATTTTTGCCAGATCTTTCTGGGAAAGCCCCATCATGACACGGCGCAGCTGCATTCGCTGGCCAATGTGTTCGTCGATTGCGCTTGGTACATAAGGTTTGCCACTCATTTTTTCTTAATCCCCCATAAGATATTTTTCATAGAAATTTATACTATTTTTCTTTTGCTTTTGCAATCAAAAAACAGTTATGATATCCTGAATTTGTAAAGGTATAAGGGGAAAGTATGAAAAAACCACTTGTTTTGTGCATTATGGACGGGGTTGGCATCAATCCAAACGCGGAAAATAATGCGGTTGCGATGGCTAAAATGCCATTTTGGAACAGTTTGTTGGAAAAATACCCACACGCAACATTGAATGCCAGTGGGCCGGCGGTCGGTTTGCCCGACGGTACAATGGGAAATTCCGAAGTTGGGCATATCACCATGGGTGCAGGACGCGTGGTGAACCAATTCCTGCGCCGGTTTCAATTGGAAGATTGGGACAAAAATACTTATTTATCAGAATTTATCACGTCGGTTCAGCGCGATGGTGGAATTGTGCATGTGGCGGGACTGATGTCCGACGGGCGTGTGCATTCCGACATAAATGATATTTTGACAATTGTGGAACGGATTCTGGACGCGGGATTGCGCGTGTGTATTCACTTTATCGCGGATGGGCGTGATACCCCACCCCGGTCGGCGGAAAAATATGTAGGAATGATAAAAGAAAGACTGACCGTTGCATTGAATGATGGACGTGCGTTCTTTGGAACCATATCTGGGCGGTATTATGCGATGGATCGCAATCAGAATATGGACCGTACGCAATTGGCCGTGGATGCGATTGCAAATGCAAAATCTGAACATCATGCAAAAACAATTGACGATGCAATTGCGGACGCGTATGCACGTGGCGAAACAGATGAATTTATAAAACCAACCGTTATAGATGGCGATGCGCCAATTCGCCCGGTGGATGGATTCCTGTTCGGGAATTATCGCAGCGACCGCGCCCGCCAGATTATGCGCGAAGTATTAAAAACAGGTGTGCATGTGGTATGTTTTTCCCAGTATGGCGAGGGGTTAAATGAACTGTGCCCCGCCCTGTTGCCCGATGTCGCGGTGGAAAATACACTTGGCGATGTGTTGGCGGCGCATGGACTTAGCCAATTACGCATAGCAGAAACAGAAAAATATAATCATGTGACATATTTTTTTGATGCTGAAAGAAATGCGGATTTCCCCCTTGGGGACAAAGTGCTGATTCCGTCGCCGGATGTTGCAACATTCGACATGAAACCAGAAATGTCAGCGATTGAGATAACAGATGCCCTGTTGCCAATATTGGGGGATTATGATGTTGTTATTTTGAACTGGGCAAATGGTGATATGGTTGGACATACGGGCAATCTGGATGCCGCGGTACGTGCGATGGAAACACTGGACGAACAGTTGGCGCGATTGGTGCCGGCGGTTTTGAAACTGGGTGGCACATTGCTAATTACAGCAGACCACGGAAATGCGGAACAAATGTGGGATGCGGAAAACAACCTGCCATGGACAGCCCACACGACAAATCCCGTTAACCTGGTTGTGGTGGCGGATAATGCGCCGGCGGTGCGCGATGGTGGATTGGGCGACATTGCGCCAACAATGCTGAAAATATTGGGGATTGCGCAACCCGATGAAATGACAGGTGTACCGTTGGTGTAAAACAAATCCCCCGTTTGGGGGATTTTTCTTAAATTTTATAAATTCGTACAAATGATGTGTCGCTGTGGCCGGTTGAACCGGAACCGCCATTGCCGCCATCCGCGACTCCATTGTGGATATGATACGCCCCACCGCCACCACCACCACCATATGTTTTTGCGGTTTGGCCACCACATTCATATGTAACGGTTGCGCCACCCGTGCCACCCGTGGCGGATACCATGGTTGTACAGGAAAAATCTTTACACACATAAATATCACCACCGTTACCACCACGTTCATCTGTGCCATTGGTGCCGGCATTTACGTATTCATCAGTATTGATAAAATCGTGATGATATTGCCAATCTGTACCACCGGCACCGTTTGGTGATGCGCCACCACCACCACCGATTCCGTATCTATATGAATTACTACTCCCATATACACGTTCTTGAGATACTAATTGTACTAATTCAGAATTGCCACCGACCCCATTGCCAACAGCAATCGTAGTATATTCGCCTGCCAGATTAATTTGTGTTTTTATACTTATACTGCTTGAACACGTCTTACCCACGCCACCCGATGCACGCCATACACGGTCGCCAACAACCAATATGCTGTCCACACCCGATGCACCACCACCAAATGAACTAGTTCTGTTATTTACAACATTTACCCCACCCGCATTCCCATCACCACCGCGGAATACATATACCGTGGTGGGTTCACTAATATTGAATATCGCGGATTCTGTGCGTGTTAAATCATGTTCCACAATATCAAGGCAATGTTCATTTTGTAATCCAATACCACCGCGTAATTCCGCACGATAACACCCGGGTTGTAATACAATTTCGTTACATGTGTTAAAATTGGTTGCTTCGTACACCAATTCCGTGCCAGTATTGTTTAATACGCACATGCCATCCGGTATTTTATCAATGGTATGATAAATATTACCATCCGATGTTTTAAAATACAGTGCCGATA